>NZ_BONY01000003.1 GCF_016862955.1 Rhizocola hellebori
CGCCATTAGCGGAGCTCGAGCAATGGGTGCCATGGTGACTTCATGACCAATGCCTACCCCGATGTCCGCAAGTCGGTCATCGTCCATGTCCCGATTGCCAAGGCGTGGGCCATCTTCACCGACCGCCCCATCGAGTGGTGGCCGGAGTCGCACGTCCTGGTGGCCTCGCCGCGCGAGGAAATCACGTTCGAGCCGAAGGTGGGCGGCCGCTACTTCGAACGCGCCCAGGATGGCACGGTGTGCCAATGGGGAACCATGCTGGAGTGGGATCCGCCCAACCGGCTGGCCATGACCTGGCGGATAGACGGCAACTGGCAGATGATCACCGATGATGACCGGGCCAGTGAGATCGAAGTGAGCTTCACCGCCCTATCGCCGGACACCACCTCGGTCGAACTCGCCCACGTCAAGCTTTTCAAGCACGGTGACGAGGCTGCCCGGCGCATCCACGCCGCGCTCAACGGACCCAGCCCCGGCGAGACGCTCGACAAGTACGCCAAGCTCGTCGCCAGATACCTGGAGGAGGGCCGATGAGGGAAATCACCTGGTCGGCAAGCGACTTCCACCCGCAGGTGGAGGTCGCCACCATCGAGGTTCCGCTCTCCTATGCCGACCCGCAGGGCGAACAGATCACGCTGGCCATCAGCCGGGTCCGCTGCGCGGATCCGGCCAAGCGACGCGGAATCCTGGTTACCCTCAACGGCGGGCCGGCCGGAAACTGGGGCGGCGGCACCAAACTCCCGCTCCGGTTCGCTTACACGCCGCTGGCGCAGCATTACGACATCATCGGCATGGATCCGCGCGGCACCGGCCAGTCGACCCCGCTGTGGCGTGAAGACCCGCGGCCCACCGCGCCCTTCAACACCAGGCCCGGCGACGAGGACTTCGCCGCCATCACCGCCGACGTCAAGGCGCTTTATGAGGCCTGTGCACGAATCGGCGGGCCGCTGCGAGAGCAGATCACCTCGGCCAACCTTGCTCGCGACATCGATGCTGTACGGGCCTTGCTCGGCGAGGAAAAGCTCACCTATGTGGGCTACGGCGATCCAACGTACAACGGTGCGGTCTACGCCACGATGTTCCCGGCGCGGGTCGACCGGATGGTGCTGGATTCGTCGCGCAACCCCGATGTCGGCTGGCGTGGCCAATTTCACTCGCAGGTGCCGGCGGTCTACGAAAACGTTGACGCGTGGGCGGAATGGGTGAGCGAGCGGGACATCCGCTTCGGGCTCGGCGCCACCAAGAAGGCCGTGCTCGCGGCCACCGAGGAAGCCGCGTTCCGCACCTACACACCGGCTTTCGACGTCGGCATCGGCACCGGCACCCGGCATCGTCCACTGTGGGCGGTCACCGCCGACCTGGTGGCTCAGCTGCGCAACCCCAGCGGCGAGGCGCAGGCCGGCGACGCCCAGGCCGCCGTGCAGAAGCTCGCCAGCCTCGATGCCTGGGCACCGGGCGAGCCGCAGGAGCGGGTGCAGTCGGTCACCGAGGCGGCCACGTGTGAGGACGAGTGGCCCACCGATCTGGACGGCTACTACGCCGACATGAGGGTTGCGCGCGAGAAATATCCATATGGCTACGGTGTCCTTCGTTTCCAGCCTCAGGTGGGTACCTTCTGGACCGACCGGAAAATGGAGAAGCCCCCGGAAATCAAGCGCGAGGGTTTCGAGCCCGGCATCGTCGTGCACGGAATAGGCAACACGATGCTCAGGCATGCCGGTGGCGAGGCCATGGCCAAGCGGCTCGGGTTCAGCCTGATCTCAGTGACCGATGAAGGACACAACGAGATATTCGCGGTACGCGGCAACAAAGAGGTCGACGATTACGTCTACCAGTACCTGATCGACGGCGTCCTGCCGCCCGAGCGAGTTATCTGTTCGGGTCCGTCCCGCCCCGACATCGCGCCCGATTCCGCAGGCGGCACAACGGGTTCCGGCGCAGGCACGCTCGTCTCCCAGATCGAGGAGTGGGATTCGGCCAACCGCCTCTGGTAGCACATAGCAGATCAAGTGCGAGACGCCCTGGCTTTCGGGAGTCAATCCCCTCCCAGGGCGTTTTGCTTGCCCCCGAGCGCGGGCAGCCGGTCGGCTACGCTTCGGGCATCGCACCGGATTACCAGAGCACATGGAAAGGCTGCGAGGCATGCAGGCACCAGACATCATCGTGTTCGCGGGCTCGGGAAGCCGCAATCTAGGTAGGGCCATTGCCAACAATCTGGGGCTGGAGCTGGGCGCTTCGGAATTGCTCCGGTTCTCGGAGGGCAATCTGTTCGTCCGGGTGCTGGAGAACGTCCGCGGGCGCGACGTCTTCATCATCCAGGGCACCGCCTTCCCGGCCAACGACAACTTCATGGAGCTGCTGTTCTGGATCGACGCGCTCAAGCGAGCCAGCGCCGCCTCGGTGACCGCGGTCATCCCCTACTTCAGCTATGCCAAGGGCGACAAGAAGGATGAGCCGCGGGTATCCATCCGGGGCCGGGTCTGTGCCGACGCCATCGCGGCGGCCGGCGCAGATCGGGTGGTCACCCTCGACCTGCACGCGCCTCAGGTGCAGGGCTTCTTCAGCATGCCGGTCGACGACCTGATTTCGCTGCCGGTGCTCTGCGAGACCATCGCGGCCAGGAATCTGCACGATCTCGTGGTGGTCGCCCCGGACGCGGGCTATGCCAAGAAGGCACGGCTGTGGGCCAACCGGCTTCAAACACCCACCGCGATCGCGGACAAGCGGCGCGTAGACCACAGCGAGTCCGCGGAGATTGTGGAGCTCATCGGCTCGGTGGAGGGCCGCACCGCGCTCATCGTGGACGACTTCACCATCAGCGCCGGCACGCTGACCGACGCCGCGCGCATCCTCATCGAACGCGGCGCCACGAAGGTCTATGCGGCGGTCACCCACGCCCTGCTCACCGGCTCGGCGATGGAGCGAATAGACAACAGCCCGATCGAGTGTCTGTTCACGACCGACAGCGTGGAGACGCAGCCCGCCAAGCTGTCCGAAAAGGTGGAGATCGTCTCGGTTGCTGGGCTATTTGCCGAGGCCATCCGGCGGATCGCCAATCGGGAAAGCATCTCGGTGCTTTTCCAGTAGAAACACTTACCCTATTCACAGGAAGCCCAGCTATCTTGGGCCCATGCCCCTACCCCCGGGGAGGCTCCAGCAGCCTGCGCCCATCGACGCCCCAGCGCAGGTCATTGCGCCGGCACCGGCACGCAACCGCCGCCCGTTGCTGATCGGCGCGGCCGCGGTGTTGGCGCTGTTGCTCACCGCGTTCCTGTCCTTCCGCATGGGTTCCGCCGACTCGGCGAAACCGCTGCCCACCGCGTCCCCCAAGCCGTCGCCCAGCCCCGCGCTGACCACGGCCCAGGTTTACGCGGCGCTCGCGCCCTCGGTGGTGGTGATCGAGACCCTGGACCCGGCCACCAACCGGGTGCAGGCCAGCGGGACGGGCATCGTCGCCAACACCGACGCCGTCATCCTGACCGCCTTTCACGTGGTCAGCGACGGCGGCGCGATCCGGGTGACCTTCGCCGACGGCACCAAGGCGACGGCGAAGGTGCTGGAAAGCGATCCCGCCATCGACATCGCCGCCCTCCAGGTCGACACGCTGCCCGCTGTGCTGGTTCCGGCGGTCATCGGTGGCAGCGGCAGGCTGGCGGTCGGTGACGATGTGGTCGCCATAGGAAACCAGCTCGGCCTGACCTTCAGCACGACCTCGGGTGTGGTCTCCGGCCTGGACAGAGCCGCCACCGGCAACAACGGCACCCGGCTGGATGGGCTGATCCAGTTCGACGCGGCGGTGAACCCCGGAAGTTCGGGCGGCCCGCTGGTCAACACCCGCGGCGAGACCATCGGCATCGTCGTGGCCCTGGCCAATCCGACAGACGCCGGCACCTTCGTCGGGATCGGCTTCGCCGTCCCCATCGGCGCGGCCCTCGGGGCCGGCGGTGGACCCGCACCCCAACAGTGAACACGACGACCCCGTAAGGACGGACCCATGCAGACACCGCCGGACAACGGTCAGAGCAGACTGTCAGCCGCGGTCGCGCGGCCCCGCGCGACCGCGGCGCCTGGCACGAGCCCGGTAGAGCAGATCCTTTACGAGGTCAAGAAGACCATCGTGGGACAGGACGCCCTGCTGGAAAGGCTTATGGTCGCTCTTCTCTCGCACGGGCACATCCTGGTCGAGGGTGTGCCGGGCCTGGCCAAAACCCTGGCGGTCAAGGCGCTGGCCGGCGCCATCGGCGGGCAGTTCCACCGGGTCCAGTTCACGCCCGACCTGGTGCCCGCCGACATCGTCGGAACCCGCATCTACCACCAGCTCAGCGGCGAGTTCCAGGTCTCGCTCGGGCCGGTTTTCACCAACCTGCTGCTCGCCGATGAGATCAACCGGGCGCCGGCGAAGGTGCAGAGCGCGCTGCTGGAGGTGATGCAGGAGCAACAGGTCACCATCGGCCGCGAGACACACCTCGTGCCACGGCCGTTCCTGGTGATGGCCACGCAGAACCCGATCGAGTCCGAGGGCACCTATCCGCTGCCGGAAGCGCAGGTCGACCGGTTCATGATGAAGGTGCTCGTGGGCTACCCCAGCACCACCGAGGAGTTCGTCATCGTGGAGCGGGCCATCGCCCCGGATCCGGTCAGCCAGGCGATCGTCGACCCGGAGAAGCTCATCGAGATGCAGGCCCAGGTGGAGCAGGTCTACGTGGACCCGTCGCTGATCGAATATTCGGTGCGCCTGGCAAGCGCCACCCGCTATCCGGCCGAGGTCGGTCAGCACGACTTGCAGCGCTACATCAGTTACGGCGCCAGCCCACGGGCTTCCATCAATCTGGTCCTGGCCGGGCGCGCGCTCGCCTTCATCCGGGGACGCGATTACGTTCTGCCGCAAGACATCGCCGACCTGGCTCTGGACGTGCTGCGCCATCGTCTGGTGCTCTCCTACGAGGCGCTCTCCGACGATGTCACCGCTGACGAGCTGCTCACCAGAATATTGATGAGTTTGCCGGTACCGGATAAGCCTCTGCAAAGGATCGCAGAGCGGTGACAGGCACGCCTGACCGGCTGCTGCGGCGCCTGGAGTGGAACGTCATCCGTCGGCTGCACGGACAGCTGCAGGGCGCCTACCGCACCGTGTTCCGAGGCACCGGAATCGACTTTGCCGATCTGCGCGTCTACTCCCCCGAGGACGACGTCAGGCACATCGACTGGAACGTCACTGCGCGGCTCGACGAGCCGCACGTGCGCCAGTACACCGAGGACCGTGAGCTCACCGCGTGGCTGGTGCTGGACCAATCGGCCTCGATGAGGTTCGGCGCCGCCCCGCATCGCAAGGATTCGGTGCTCGTCGAGCTCGCCGTCTGCCTGGCCCGCCTGTTCACCCAGGGCGGCAACCGGGTCGGGGCGATCCTTTACGACAACCGGTTCCAGCGGGTGATCCCGGCGCGCACCGGCCGCACCCACGTGCTTCACCTGACCCACGAGCTCACCAAGGCGACGGCCGCACCGGCGGATGGGAACACCACCAATCTCGAAGCGATGCTGCGGCTGGCGGCGGCCACCGCCCGGCGGCGCAGCCTGATCTTTGTCATCTCCGACTTCATCGGTGATCTCGACTGGGAGCCGGCGCTGACCCGGTTGACCCACCGGCATGAGGTGGTCGCGATCCGCGTGGTCGATCCGATGGAGCTGGAGCTGCCCGACCTTGGCCTGGTGCTCATCGAAGATGCCGAGACCGGCGAACAGCTCCTCGCCGACACGAGCGATCCCCTTTTCCGGCAACGGTTGCAGGCCGAGGTGACGGGCCGCGAGCACGCCCTGGCCGCGGCGATGCGGCGGGCGACGGTCACGGCACACCGCATGACCACCGACGAGGACCTGACCCGGGCTCTGGTCGGCATGGTGCAAAGCTCCAAGCGCAGGCGCGCATGAGCTTCCAGAATCCTTGGCTGCTGCTGGTCGCCGCGATAATCGTGGCGGGCCTCGGCTTCGCCTATCACCGGCTGCAGCGTAAGCGGACGAACGCCCTGGCCGCGGCTGGCCTGACCCCGGCCAACCCGCGTCGCGCGGGCCTGCGCCGCCATCTGCCACCGCTGCTTTTCCTTGCCGCGCTTGGCTTTCTGCTGGTCGGTCTGGCCCGTCCACAAGCGACGGTCCCGGTCCCCCGCGCGTCGGGCACCGTGGTCCTCGCCTTCGACGTGTCAAACAGCATGGCGGCCAAGGACATCGCCCCCGCCCGGCTCGCCGCCGCCCAGGCCGCGGCGATCGAATTCGTCAAGGCCCAGCCGGACACGGTGGACATCGGCGTGGTCGCTTTCGGTCAGGGTGCGCAAACCACCCAGCTGCCGTCAAACGATCACGTGTCCACGATCGCCGCGATCAACCGGCTGACCATCGCCGGCGGCACCTCACTGGGCCAGGCCATCCTGGGTTCGCTGACCGTCATCACCGGGCAACCGGCCAGTGTGGCCGAGGACGCCCCGCCCACCGACCTGGGCTACTGGCCCTCCGCGACCATCGTGCTGCTCTCCGACGGGGAGGACACCGGCGGTCCCGATCCGGTCGCCGCGGCCGAGCTGGCCGCGACCGCCGGAGTACATATTGAGACGATCGGCATCGGCACGGTCAACGGCTCTATCATTGAGGTCGATGGGTTCCAGGTAGCTACCTCGCTAAATGAAGAGCTTCTGGCCGAAATCGCGGAAACGACCACCGGCTCCTACCACCGGGCCGAGGACGCGCAATCCCTCGGCGCTATCTACAAATCGCTCGACCTGAGGATCACCCTCGAAGATGAGTTCATCGAACTCACCAGCGTGATCGTCGCGATCGCGGTGCTGCTCCTCACGGTCGGCGCACTATTGATGATCAACTGGTTCGGACGGATCCTCTGATGGCACTGAACTGGCCGTGGGCCCTGATCGCGCTGTTGGCCTTCCCGCTGCTGTTGGGCTTCCGGTGGTGGACCCGCCGCCGGCGCCGGCGGGAAGCCGTCACGATTTCGAGCGTCACCCTGATCCGGGCCGCTCTGCCCGGCCGGTCGCTGTGGCGTCGCCGCATTCCGATCTGGTTGTTCGCGGTCGGCCTGGTGGTGCTCGGCACCGGCGCCGCCCGGCCGCACGCCTCCATTCCCGTGCCGTCCAACGCCGCCACCATCCTGCTGGCGATCGACGTGTCCGGCTCGATGTGCTCGACCGATGTGCAACCCAACCGCCTCACCGTCGCCCAGAACGCCGCTCGGGACTTCATCAAGGCACAGAAGGGCACCCGCATCGGCCTGGTCACCTTCTCCGGCATCGCCGGCCTGCTGGTCGCGCCGACCATCGAACAGAAGCCGCTGCTCGACGCGATCGACACGCTGCGTACCTCCCGCGGCACCGCGATCGGCCTGGCCATCCTGGCCTCGATCGACGCCATCGCCGAGATCAACCCCAACGTGGCCCCCACCGGGATAGACATGGCGGGCGACAACCCCAGCTCCGGCAACGACTCCGGCGAATATCAGCCCGAAACCATCGTCGTGCTCACCGACGGTCGCAACACCCACGGCGTCACCCCGGAGACCGCGGCCGCCGAGGCCGCGGCCCGCCACATCCGCGTCTACACCATCGGTTTCGGCACCACCGAGCCCTCCGCCATGGTCTGCTCGCGCGACCAGATCAGCGGCGACCCGATGCGGCCCGAAGGCCGCGGCTTCGGCGGTGGCGGCTTCGGCCGCTTCCAGCAGATCGACGAGGGCACGCTCAAAGAGGTTGCCCAGACGACGGGCGGCGACTATTTCCACGCCGTCGACGCCAAGGAACTCAACGAGGTCATGCAGGATCTACCCAACACCATTGTGCTGCAACGTGAATTCGTCGAGATCACGGTCTGGTTCGCTCTCGTGGGCGCGTTGCTCATCGCGACCGCGGTGGCCCTGGCCCAATGGTGGAACCGCTCCTTCACCTGACCACCGGCAGCACCCGGCCGACCAGCTCCTGGCGAAAGAGTTCGGGTTGGGTGAAGGCGGCGAAGTGGCTCGCGTTTTCGATGAGCGCGATCTCTTTGTGCGGCGCGTCGATGGTGGCGAAGTAGTCCTGGGCCAGGCTGGTGATCGTCAGGATGTCGGCGGCGCCTTGGAACAGGAAGAACGGCACCTCGAACCGCGTCGGCAGCCGGTCGGTGGAGTAGGCCTGAATTTCGGCGTGCAGCTGCCTTCCCGTCTCCAGGAACCCGGCGAGCAGATGCCGGACGTCGCCCAGCGAGTAGATCGGGGAGGTCAGCGCGAGCGGGAAGAGCAGTTTGGTCACACCGTTGGGCGTCACCGGGTCGGTCTTCATGGTCCAGTCCATCTTGACCTGCCACGCCCGCAGGTCCCAGGCGGCCGGGTCGGCCCCGATTTTCTCAAGTGCGGCAACGGCTTTGGTGTTGCCGGCGGCTCTTACCCGGTCGAGGGTCAGCTGGTAGCCGAGGGCTTCGTTGCGCCGCATATCGGTGTACATGTCGGTGCAGACGATCGCGGAGAACAGCTCGGGATGTTTCTGGACCAGGGGCAGGCCGAGAAGGGTACCCATAGAACCGGCAAATAAAATGATCTTCTCTTGGCTCAGCTTGGCCTGAAGGAAGCGGATCACTTCGATCGCCTCCTCCGCCATCTGCGCATAGCTGTTGGTGGCGGCTTTGCCGCAGCGCGCACGGGTCTTGCCGACGCCCCGCCGGTCCCACTGCACGACAGTGAAGTGCTTCTCCCAGGAGCGGATGAGCGGCGTGAACACGGCATAGGGCGAGCCCGGGCCGCCATGCAGAACCAGCATCACCGGGTTGGCCCTGTCCTCGCCGCGGATCTGGACCCACTGCTCGACGCCGCCGACCGTGACGTAGTGCTCCTCGGCTATCCCGTGCGGATTGTTGATCTTCAGAGCCTCGGCGATTTCGCGGCGGCGTCTTCCTCGGGTGGCCATGATTGCCAGCATTTTTTCGTTCCTCCCATTTGGTGTTGACCCGACTGTACACATGTCTTAGACATCTGTGCAAGACGTTTGTCTCAAACCTGGGATATGCTCGCCGCATGGGAAATCGTGAGGCTCTGCTCGACGGGGCAAAGCGCTGCCTGTTCGAGAAGGGCTACACCCGCACCACGGCGCGCGACATCGCCACGGCCGCGGGGGTCAGCCTGGCCGCCATCGGCTATCACTTCGGGTCGACCGAGGCGCTGCTCAACGAGGCGCTCTTCGCCGCCGTCGTCGAGTGGGGCAATGAGCTGTCCGAGGCGCTGAAGTCCGCGCAGCAGGAAAAGGGCGACCGTTTCGAGGCGGTGTGGAGGTCCATCATCGCGTCGTTCCCGGCGCACCGTCCTTTGTGGGCGACCCAGTTCGAGCTCATCGGCCAGATCGACCGGCTGCCACAACTGCACGACTTCCTGGTGCAGTCCCAGCGAACCGGCCGCGACGAGCTGGCCCAGCTGTTCAGCGCCATCGATCCGGCATCGCCGTCGGCCCGCGCGGTCGGCGCCTTCCACCAAGCTCTGCTCGCCGGGGTCATGGTGCAATGGCTGGTAGACCCGTCAACCGCGCTGTCCGCCGCGGACCTCGCCGAGGCCCTCCGAACCGTTGCCGCCGCCGGGACGTAATCGCCACGCATGACGATGGCGGCCCGCTGGTTCAGCGGGCCGCCATGTCGTGATTGGACGGATCAGGTCAGGATGAATGCTTGCTGGGCTTGCAGGACCGAGCCGATGTTGATGAACCCCACCCGGTTACCGCAGAAAGGCAACCCGGCCACGTTGCAGGGCACTCCGAACTGCGCGATGCTCATCAGCCCGGCGGCCCGCACCTTGCTGAAGTCCGCGGTGAGCGTGAAGACGGGTCCCCCGCTGTCGCCGGAGCCGGCGGCGATCGCGGTGGAAGAGCCGAGCGCTGTTCCGAACACCAGGTTGTCCACCCGGACGAAGGAGGTGGGCCCGGTCTGGATGAGCGCCGTCGAGGAGATCAGGTCGGTGATGACATCGCAATGCACGCCAGTCGATGCGCCCGAGGTGCAGACGAACTGGCCAACGAAATTGTTCACCCACCCGACGACGGGCTTGCTGAACGCGCCCACCGGAGCGCCGTCGAACATCCGCGCGGCCGAATTCGTTGGCACGAAAAGGGAATCGCTGTTGAAGGCGGCCGTCTGCGGGGAGGGAACCTCGGCGGTCCCGATGAAACGCCCCGCTCCCGTGGTGACCGAAACCCCGCCGCCGCGCGCACAGTGCTCGGCGGTGAGAATGCCGGTGGTCAGGGTGAACCAGTTCTGGCGGCCCACAGCGAAACCGGTGCTGCAGACCTGGCCGCCCAGCCGGGCCACGCCGCCGGCCCAGAACGGCGGGGTGTCGGTGGCGCGGTCGATGAAGACCATCCGGTCTTCGTCGACGACCTCGACCTCGACCGGCCACTCTATGGGCTTCGGCTCGCCCTTGAGGAAACCGATCCGCAGGCCGCTGCCGTCCACGAGCGGGGCGATGGTGACTATGTCGGGGTAGGCGTCGCGGGCCCGCAGGATCTCCTCCTGCGCGCTGGCCAGCTCGGCGCCGCTGTAGCGGGCCTCGTACACCTCGGCTCGGTAGCCGATGCTCTCCAGGCGGGCGATCTGCTCCCTTACCTCCCCGGGCACCTCGCCCTTCCAGTAGATGTCCGCGGCACGATCCTTGACCCGCAGCCGGATCCCGCCCAAGCCGGTGCGTTCCTTGTCGGCGCGGCTGATCGCCTCGGCCGCGTCAACCAGTGGGGCCTGCAGCGCCATCAGCTCCGCCGCGGCGTTGGAGCCCGCCTTCGGATCGTCGTTGCCGATGATCGGCTTCTCCTCACGCGGTGCTGACCACGCCGGGGTCGACGTGGAAGCGGCGATGAACCCAAGGGCCACCACCGCGGCCAACGCGCTCAATCGGCGTCGGTGCGCTCGGACAGTCATGGCGTTCCTCCACTTTGCACAGTGACCGGAAGTGTCCGATCCCACCCGGCCCTCGTGCTGGGCAGGTGCTCTCATGGTGCGAGATCCACCGGCGGGCGGCGTCAGCCCCCGATCTGACCTCACGGGTCCACCGGCAGTCGTACCTGCGGCACGCGGATACGACTTCAGTCGTACTCAGGCGTGGCTGAGTAGCTGAGCGGATGCCCGGCGCTCTGGCGCATCGCGATAATCTTGGACATGCGTGACGTCGACGGGGGCAACGCGCGACCCGTTCCTCTCCTCCAGGTCGGAATCCATCTCATCACCATCTATGCAGTCGTGGCGGTGGCGATTCCAGTGGGGTACTTCCTGCTGGCGATCCTGCTGATCGGCGGCTCGGCAAGCCTTCCTGGCGTGGCAGTGTTCGCGGTCCTCGCCTTGGCCGCCGTGGTCGGCACCGCCGCCCAACTCAGATCCCGCCCAATCGCTACGTCACCGTCATCGCCTTTGGGCGCACCCTTCCGGGCTCGTGCGGCGAGGTCGCCCTCGACTCCCAGCTGGAGACAAGCGAATGCTCCCGCGAACCGGACGGCTTGATCTACCGCAAAGGCGTGCTGTATCACGGATATCAGATCCGGCTGGGCGAGGTCGTGGTCGAGGTGGCCGGAACGCTTGCCGTCCCGCGTGACGATCTGCGCAATGCCGTTGCCAAGGTTCGTCCCTCCGGAACGCTATTTACCACCGATATTCCTGGGTACCAGGCACGCGTTCAAGGCATCCCGCCAGGCACCATGCTCGAGGCGGGCGGACAGGGCAACGGCCACCTCGACGTCCTCATTTCGATGCAGGGGATGTCGATGTACGACGACTATCTGTGCGTTCCCATGCAGGAGTGCGAAAGGGAAGAGGCCGACCTGACCTACTGGCGGGAGGCCACGTCACACGGCTACGTCCACCGCCGAGGTAAAACCGGTGTCTACATCAGAGGCGGCCTCAGCGTCGACCGCGCTCTTCTGCGGGAAACTGTCCTATCTGCTCGGCAGATGACCGATAGCGAGGTGCTGCAGGCCTTTCCGAGCGCGCCACTCGCCCCGGGGCTAGCCAATTGGATCCGCTCCGTTCTCCCGGACAGGTGAACCCGAGCGTCCTCGTTGGTTACGCGGGCCGAAGAGCGCGTTGAGGTTGATGACACCGATCACGGCGCCGTCCACCATGACCGCGGCCGCGGGCTCTAGTCTGGACGAGTTCGGGTTCATCCACGGGGGCTCGGCAACACCTTGCGGCAGATACTGTTTGAAGATTTCAGCACTCCCCTTGGCCGGCTCGTCGCGCATCTGCTCGGCGATCAGCTGGGCGGCGTCGATCCCCGACGCGAGATGTGAAACTGTCGACGGCCGCACCACCAGGTCCCGCGTGGCGGCCGGTGCCCGATGACGCGCGTCGCCGCGCGGCCGCTGGTATTTCTGCGCCAGCACCTCCAGATTGCGCTGTGCCGCTTCGGAATACGCCGGACTCAAGGTGGCCCCGAGCAGATAGTGCCCGCGACGCAACCTGTACAGAACCAACTCGCCGTCCTCCACTTCGATCGTGGCCTTCGCAAGTTTTCCGCGCTCGATGCGCCGCAAGCCGGCAGCGATTCGGTGATCGAGCGCGATGAGCTGGCGGCCGGCTCGCTCGAGCCGAGCTCGCCGTTCGTCGGCGGTCAGGGGCGCCACCAAATTGGCCAATGCCGAGCTGTGCAGCACGTCGACGTAGAACTGGCAGTGGCCGTCGGCGAAAGCCGCCACGAAGTGAACGCCTCCGGTGTCCACCACCCGCATACAGTCGTCGAGCAGCTCTGGATGGCAGGAGGTGCCATCGAACATGCGGGCATAGGCCTGCTGCCCGCCGTTCAGCGGCCAGTGATGGTGATCTGACTTGCGCACGGCCATTCCAGGCACGGTCTTGATATCGACGTAGTGAAGATCTACAACGATCATGTATCCGGCGGTCACCGCGATCATAGGGCCGACGATCGCCAGGACCGTCCCGGCGGACGCCGCGAACGGCCAGCCGAAGATGCTGGAAGACACACCCGCCACGGTCATCGCGACGCCCAGGGTGGCCTGAACGCCGGCCACGACCGGCAGTTGCCGCTTGATCAGCGGCTGCCACAGGGTGATCGCCACCAGCACGCCGAGCCCGGCCACGGTGAGATAGCCCAGACGCGACAGTGAAGGAGCGGGACCGTTCGTCAAGGCCACCCCGATGAAGATTTCGATCAAGAGCGGGACGAGCAGTGCTGAAAGCAATGGCAGCAGTCTTCTTCTCATCACGGCTTTCCTCGAGTAATCAATGCCGACGATCAGTGGGCGGTGCGGGACCCAATCTAGAGCGCGGCCGAGGCGCCTGTAAAGCAGTTCACGAATATTGGTAAAGCACCGTCCACCTGCACAGATATCCTCGATCAAAGGCAATTACGGATCAGCGAAACCCCTTTTTAGAGCCAATTTGCAAAGGCGAATTGGCCGCCTCAGATTGACAATTGAATGTGGTTTGCGCCAAGCGGCAGCGCACCGGTGCGCGAGTAGCCGGGCCGTGCCATCTGGCAATTGTCATTCGTCGGGAACGCCGGGTCCTGGACACTGAACAGCGCCGATGTCATCCTTAAGCCCTCCCCCTGTTAACCACGACGATCAATCCAACCCCAGAAGGGCTCCATGGTGTCTCACCCAGTCAACCCGGTCATCCAGCGTCGCCAGCTGGCGACCGCACTGCGTGATGCCCGCGGCCGGGCGGAAAAGACCATCGTGGAGGTCGCTGAGCACCTGATGTGCTCCACCGCCAAAATCAGCCGGATGGAAACGGGTCAGCGCCCGGCCAGCCCGCGCGACGTGCGGGACCTCTGTGCCTTCTATGAGATTGACGATGAGGAGCGCGAACGCTTGATCGCCCTGGCCCGCGACGGGCGCCAGCGCGGCTGGTGGGAAGGCCACAACCTGGCACCGGTTTACTCCACCTACGTCGGATTCGAAGCGGTCGCAATCTCCATTCAGGACTACAAATCCAGCATCGTGCCGGGTTTCCTGCAGACCAACGACTATGCGCAGGCGATCATCCGCGGCTTCTTCGCCGAGCCGGATCCGTTGCTGACCGACCGGCTGGCCCGCACCCGCATGGAACGCCAATCGCTGTTGTTCGATCGCGAAAGTCCGCCCAGCATCCACTCCATCATGGATGAGGCGGCGATGCGGCGGGTCGTGGGCAGCAACGACATCATGGCCGAGCAGCTTCAGCGGCTGATCAGCGACACCGAGGCCTTCGACCTGCGGGTCCAGATAGTGCCGTTCAGCGCCGGCGCGCACGCCGGAGTGGAGACCACTTTCAGCATCCTGTCCTTCGGCGACGCCGCTGTCCCCACGGCGGTCTTCGCCGAGGACGTCTTCGGCATCATGCAACTCGATCACAGCGACCTGGTGCGCTGCGAGCAGATCTTCCAGCACTTGGCGAAGGCCGCCCTGCCACCGGACGAATCCCTCGCCTTCATCAAAAAGATCATCCGTGAGTACGTAAATCGCGATTCCTGATTGGACACCCGCTCACACCAAAGGAGACGATCTTGTACACGCCAACCGGAAACTGGAGAAAGGCAAGCTGGTCCGTTGCTGAGGGCGCCTGTGTCGAGGTCGCGCCAGCACAGGGTGGTGTTCTCGTCCGCAATTCGAAGGACCGCACCGGCCCGATCGTCCGCTTCACCGACGCGGAGTGGAAGGCGTTTCTCAACGGGGTCAAACACGGTGAGTTCGACAGCCTAGCGTGACGCGAGGCCGCTTTCCCAACGCGCGGCGCCTTCGACAAGCTGTGCAATCCGCTCGGCGGGCAGGTACTGGGAGAAGTGCGACAGCACCGGCTGCGGATCGAGCCCGAGCTCGATATGCCCGAGCAGATAATTGCGCAGCTTGTCCTCCACGGTCAGCGGGTAGGGGATCCCGCGGGGACGGCCAAAGCGATGCATCCAGCGCAGCCACGGCAGGCACAGGCACCGTCGCCCGGCCTGCCGGAACTTGGCGTGCAGATAGCCCTCCTCGCCACCGAACCCGCGAAAGCCGGGATGGAAACCGGGCCAGGCCTCTGCGCGGCAGCTGAAAACCCCGAGCCCCTGCATCGGGATCTCGAACGGCTCGGCTTCGCCATCCAGGCCACGCTCGTCGGTGGCCCAGACGCCCCACATCTGGTCACGCCAGACGGGGTCGAAGTGGGTGGAAATCAGCTCACCGTCGTCGTAGACCAGCGGTCCCTGCAGAAGGTCGTGGCAGCCGGGGTTGTCGCGATAGAAGCGCTTGAGCCGCGCGATGGTGCCGGGGGCGAAGAGCACATGTGAGTCGCAGCAGAGCACGGCGGCCCCGCTGGCGTTGCGGAAGACGAGTTCTTTCGCTGCCGCCGTACCCACCACATCATCGGCAAGGACATAGGTGCTGCGCGCCCAGTCGCGGACGAAATCGCGGGTGTGTGCGCAGCCGTAGTTGTCGACCACCAGCAGCTCGACGTTCTCCAAGTCGTGATATTGGCGCAGCGCCTGCAGCGTGAAGTAGGTGCCGTCGAAGTCGTCATAGGTGGCCATCCCGATGGTCAGCTCGGGCTTGCCGTGAATCAGCGGCACGGCCGCCGGTTTCGCTTGGGGCGCAGGAGGTTCGACCGGCTCCGGCCGTTGCGCGGACACGAGCCCCAGCGCCACCAGACCGACCGCGACGGCGGCCAGTTGCCCGACGGGAAGGCCGGAAAGCCAGGTGAGGATATCCGGCCCGCTGTCGGCCCGGCCCAGCCAAATCACCACACACGCGGGGATGGCGAGGGTGATGCCGCGGGTCAGCGAGGCTAGCGCGCCTCCGGCGAGGACCGATCCGAGCGCAAGGCAGCACAATGTCAGCACCGCTGACCACCACGCCGTGGCCTGTTGCAGCAAGCCAAATGCGACCACCACTTCGGCGATGGCCATCGCCCGGCGATAACCGGGCGATTCGGCAATGTCTTTGAATCCGGCGATCGCCAATGGAACGGCGATCAGCAGGCGGAACACCGCAAGAACATCATCCACCTCAGATCCTCAGGCGTCGTTTCAGCCGGCGGATGAAGCCACGGGTGGCCCTCACCACGGCCAGCAGAGCCCCGAACAAGCCGCTGGCGATGAGAATGCCTGCCGCACAGTTGAACTCACCAATGATCGCGAAGACCGCGGCGAGCAACGGCAATCCGGCCGAGAGCCTGGCGAACCAGTCGCAAAGCTTCTCGACAACCGCGCCGGTGCGGAAGAACAGCATCCACGAGGGCAGGAGGAAGAATGCAGTAACCGCAAGGCTTACCGCCCAGTCGAACAGCGCCAGGCCGACGTATCCGCGGCAGGCCCACACCACGAACGACACCGCGGCGGAGGCCGCGATCCCCAGCGCCAGCCACATAACGACCGTGCCGAAGAAGCCGAGGCTCTCCCGCAGGGGCGGCGCGGTGGTCGTGGTCGTGGTGGTGGTCGGCACCGGAGTGGTGGTAGTCGTAGTCGGCGCCGGGGTGGTCGTGGTAGTGGTCGGGGCCGGCGTGGTGGTGGTCGTCGTCGTAGGCGCAGGCGTGGTCGTGGTTGTCGTCGGCGGCGGTGTGGTCGTGGTGGTGGTGGTGGTTGTCGTCGTCGGTGGCGGTGTGGTGGTGGTGGTGGTTGTCGTCGTTGGCGGAGGTGTGGTGGTGGTTGTCGTCGTGGGCGGAGGTGTGGTGGTGGTTGTTGTCGTCGTGGTGGTGGTCGTCGTTGGTGAAACCTCGACCCCGGTGAACTCGACCGCGAGGAAACCCGCCTCCGGCGCGTCGGTCAGCTGCACGCTGCTGACACCGTTGGCCCAGGCGACTTCGCTCGGCACGCTCGACGAGCCCTCGCGCTGGAACAGCTGAACCCGCCACTGGCCCCTGGCCGAGAGCACCGCGTCGACAAGCGCGAAGCAGGCTTGCACCCCGCTATAGGGCTCGGCCGGATTGCCCCAGGAAGGCATGGGCGCCAACGGTTCCCATGGCGTGCCCGGCGGGAGTATGAGCCTGGTGCCGTCCGGGGCGATCAGAACGTAGTCGTAGTCGTTTTGGGTAGCTCCGACCAGCAGCACGCACAGCCCGGTGACCGACATGTCGGCGGCGGCCGGTGAGTAGCCGAGATCCCATCGCCACTCATCGGGTGCTATCGCTTGGCCCTGCCCGTATCCGGGCACCGGGTCGCCGGGAGGTGAGTCCAAAATGGTCTGTGTGTTGACCTCGCACCAGAACTCTACGAGTGGGTCCGGCTCGCCCGGCAACGGCAAGGTGGGCAGGGAGGGGGTGAGGAACGCGCTTGGGGCCGGCCCGTGGTGCGCGTAGACCCGCAATTTGATCATGGATGCTCCACAGGCTCAGGTGCGGGTGGCCCGAACCACCCGCATCCGGGTTAACTCAAGACGCTTCCATGTGCTGGACGCCGATGGTGTGCTGAAGGCCGACCATGAACTCGAGCGCGCTCGCGGCGTCCCAAGTCTTTTGGCCCACCACACCGTCCGGCGACAAGCGTGCCCACGATTGGAAAGCCCGCACGGACGCAGCCGTGTTGGGCCCGAACTCGCCATCGATGCCCTTGGGGGTCGTCTCCCACAGCCCCACGGCCCCCCGGGTAAGAACTTCCTGCAGGCTGGTGACCGCAGATCCTTTGGATCCCTCTGACAGCGTCGGCATTGGGAGCCCGTTCGGAAGAACGCGCCAGGTCGGCTCATCCACGACGCCGGTCGGCGTGAGACCGACCGACTGCTGGAACTCTTTGGTGGCGGCTTCGGTCAGTGGACCGAATTCACCGTCGACCGCAAGTGACAGATTGGGGGTTCGCCGCAGCCCCCGTTGCGCTTGGCGCACGGCGTCTCCGGTGTCACCGATCTTGACGACCGGCTGTCCGTAGTTGGTCATAGCCCGCTCCCCTCACGACTCGGTGGCTTCACCGGTGGACACGTCCTTGCGCTCGCTGCAGGTCGCGCCGATCACTTCCACCCCTTGGCTACCAAGAAGTTCGTCTATTCTCAGCTCGACGGAATATGGGACTGGCGCGATCGCCGGCGAAACGTGAGGCCCATCGGGCAGGGCGGGTTTGCCAACCACCTGAATGCCTTGGTACTGCGGCTGGCTGACATAGACCAGCGGTTCGAGGCTGATTTCCATTTCCGGATGGGGCTTCTCCCCGCTGACTACGAGCGTCGGCTGCGGTGGATAGATCATGGGAGAGATGACTTCCGCGCTTTCGAAATCGACCAGTTGCCCGTCTCGCTTGTCGCGGATTGCGTCGATGTCCATAACTTGCGTCCCCTCACGTGAAGATCCAGAGATCTAGCTCAATGGATTCAACGTGAATGACTGTAATCGATGGAATGGAAAAAAGGTCTTGTCGTCCCAGGATCTTTGATGCCAGCGCTTGCTTGCCGGTAGCCAGCAAGCAAGGGAAATTGGCCGATGGAACTAAAAAGTCATCGCGACTCTAGCAGAGCGCTGACCATCCGGATCAGCTCAGCGCTGGGCTGCGCGTCACCGAGCACCATGATGCGCAGCCGCGCGCGCTCCTCGTCGTAAGCCGTCTGCACCCGCATCGGACCATCACCCTCGCGGCGTCCGTTGACCGCGGCCATCACCAACGTCATCACCCGGTCTGCGTCGTGGCGGGAGATCGCATCGATGGCCACCACACTGGACACCTCGATCTGGCGAGCACGCCGAGCGTCCTCGCGTGCGATGGTGGGCACCGCGCCGCCCGTCAGCGCGGCGAGATCCTCGCCCGCGATGCGATATTGCTTGCCTATCCGCACAGCCTTGAGCTTGCCCTCCCGCACGTAGTTCCGGACCGTCTTCACATGCAGGCCCAGCCGCTCGGCGACCTGTTCCACCGAGTAGAGCTCCGACATCTTCTCCATCCTTACTTTCGGCCGCCTACGAAAGCCGGGCGTTGAGCTCGTCAAGGTCGGCGACGAACCAGATGTGCTGTCCCCTGTTTGACTCCTGAACGAGAGCGCGCAGAGCCGCGCTTTTTGCCAGGTGCTCGGACAGGTCTCCCATGACCACCAGCCGCACGTGATAGTTCACGAACTTCTGCATGATCTCGCCGGCCAAGCCCGTGCGGAGATTGAAGAACTCGTCGCTGAACCGGGTCGCCGGCACCGCGATCACCTCCGCCTGAGAGAACGCCTCACCGATCAGGTCGAGGGCGTCCTGGACCGTGGCGATGGCCGGCCCGTCGGCACCGCATAGCAGCAATTGCTTCCCTATCGTTCCGTATAACTCCATCTCGTTACCTTAACATGCCCCATCACGGCGCATAAGGCCCTGCCGCTCAAGCACCCTATGCAGAACACGGCATAGGGGGTAGGGTGCCCGCCATGGCTTCCTTGCGCATGACCACCCCGCGCCGCCTGGTGCTGCAAGCACTCCTGCGAGACCCGGAACAAGAGAGGTATGGGCTCGACCTCGCTATAGAAGCTGGGCTCGAGCCCGGCACGATCTACCCGATCCTGGTGGCGTTCGAGGGCGCGGGCTGGCTGTCGAGCCGCAACGAGGACGAAGGTGACGCTCGTGAGCAGGGCCGGCCGAGCCGTCGCTATTACCGGCTCACCGGCGCCGGTGTCACCGCCGGGCGTGAGGCTCTGGCGGCTTCCAGCAAGCGCCGTGCCGCGCGGCCAGCCAGTGGAGAGCTGGCATGGTGACCGGGCCAGACCGCCCGGGTGGCGGCAACCCGGCCCGAGCCGAGCGGGCGATGATCGCGGTGCTAAGCCGGCTGCTGCCCGCGGGATTCCGGGACCGACAGCGAGCAGAGTGGACCGGCGACCTGGTGGAGCTGTCCGCTGCCGGTGCCAGGGCTCGCTGGCGCTACCTTTTCGCGGCGGCCTGGACGTTGCCCGCCCTGCGCGCCCATGCCGGCAAGCCCGGTGTGGACCGTCCAACCACGATAGTCCCGCCATCGCTGACGGCCACCCTGCTGGTACAGAAGATCCTGGTCGGGCTGGGGCTGCCCGTCGTGTGCTGGCTTATCGCGGTGCCCTTCCGGTATTTCTTGCTAGATATTCCCGCGCGGTTGGCCCCCGATAGCGGAATGCCTTTCGACCCCAAGGACCTTTGGCCTATCGATGGCCCCTTCATCTTCCTCATGCCGCTGTGGGTGGTGCTCAGTTTCGGCGCATGGGCGCTCATCTTCGACTGGATGCTGGTCGGCTGGCTAGGCGTGACGGCACTGTTGCTCGGCCTGACTCAGCGCGGCGCCGGCTGGCGGTCCCGGGCGACGTCGGGCCTGATCGGTGCGGCGGTGGTGGCTATTGCCCTGCAGGGCCTGGGTGTCCGCATTGGACTTGGGTCGGGATCGTCGCCGTACCAAGGAATGGGGCTGGCCACTGCGGTCCTGGGCGGCGTAGCCATCATCGCCGGGGTAAGCATGCGTGGCATTTCCCGGCGCAGCCGCGTCTTGGTGCTGCTGACCGGCCTGGCCGCCGTCACCATCTACTTCTGGAACCAGACGCCGATGGGCATAGACATGATCACTTGGTACATGGACTAGCTTCAGACGAACCTGGGTGTGACCGGGCACGCGGCCCGGCCACACCGTTTACCATGGGGGGGATTAGAAGCCTTTTTCGAGCTGGAAGAGGCTCTCCCGATAGGACCGGCAAGGCACCGAGATCAGGATGCTGAAGTTGACGAACCTTCCGCCCTGCCAGGTGAAAAACTTGTTGACGGTGTAAGTGCGTGTCCACGACGCGCCGTTGACCGCCGTCACGGTCTCTCTGTCCCAAGGGTTATAGGTGAGATTGCCCCCATAGACAGACTTGCGGCCGAGGTAGAGCTCCTTTGAGCTGTCGTTCCAGATGGTCAGCTTGATGCTGTTGACCTGGATCCCCGTCGTCTGGACTTTCATGTTCCACTCGGCGCGCATGGTCTGGTGTGCCCAGTCGCCGTCGTAGCACGGGTTGCCCGCGTCCTCCGAAAGCCACTGGGCGGCCCAGGTCTGCCCGTTCGAGACGTAGCTGTGCACCCCACTGGCGTGTGCCGGGCTCACCAGCAACATCGACGCGATGGCCGCCACCAGCGTGGTGACCAGGCCCCGTTTCACGAGCCGGTTGGTGCGTATGAGCTTCAACGGATTTGCCTCCTGACAATTGCTTCGCCCAATGCATGGCACCGTGGCAGGTAGCTGTTTCCATGGAGTTGACATGGCGGACAGCGCACAGGTGCCTCAGGCATTAAGGTTTTGCGTGTGGTGCGTTTCCGGGTGTTGGGACCGCTGGAGGTGGACAGCCCGCAGGGGCAGATCGAGCTGGGTCCCCGTCGCCGGGAAAGGCTGCTGCTGGGCGTTCTGCTGCTCGAAGCAGGGCACCCGGTGCCCCAGGCGCGCCTGCTCGACCTGCTGTGGGACGAGGGCGAGCTGCCACGCCGTCCAATCCGGACACTTCAGTCCCATATTTCACGGTTGCGGGCCTGCCTTGACCCGGCTCGCGATGGCCGTTTCGGGATCCGCATCCTCACCGCGGGCAACGGTTTCACCGCACAGGTCGATCCGCGGTCGGTCGATGCCTTGGTTTTTCAGCGCCTGACCGGTGAGGCCGGCGAGCTGAGGGATCCGGTGCAGCGGGCAAGGTCTCTGCGCGAGGCGCTGGACCTTTGGCGCGGTCCGGTCTTGTCGGATGTGGCCAGCGACCGCATCCGGGACAGGATCGCCTCCGGGCTGGAGGAGCTGAGGTGGACGGCGACAGAGCTGCTTTACCAGGCCGAAATCGCGGCCGGCCACCATGAAGCCTGCCTACCCGGGCTCACCGACGCCGTCAAGCTTGCCCCGTTGCGGGAAAACCTGGTGGCGCTGCTGATGCAGGCCCTGTTTCTGTGCGGGCGACAGGCGGAGGCGCTCGAGCTCTACCGCTCGGTGCGCCATCAGCTGGTGGAGGAGCTCGGCATCGAGCCGGGCGACGGCCTGCAACGCATCCATCACCAGATCCTGTCGGGCCAGCTCGCGCGGCCGCCCACGCCGCTGCACAATCTGCCCAGCAGCACGCGGCACTTTTCGGGCCGCACCGAAACGCTGGCCATATTGGACGGATTGATTGCGCCCGCGGCCATCATCGGGGTGGCCGGTGGCGGCGGCACGGGCAAGACGACCCTGGTGCTGCATTGGGCGCAACAGCAATATGACCGGTTCCCTGACGGCCAAATCTATCTCGACCTGCACGGCTATGGGGTGTCCCGGCCGCTGCGTCCCTACCCGGCCCTGGTGGCACTGCTCAGCGCGCTCGGTGTCGCCCGGCGCGAGATCCCACCCGGCACCGACGCCGCGGCCACCATGTATCGCCAGCTGGTCGCCGACCGGGATGTGCTCGTCATCCTCGACAACGCCCGCGATGCTGCACAGGTGCGGCCGCTGCTGCCCGGCACCGGGCGCGCGGTCACGCTCATCACCAGCCGGGACAGCCTGCGCGGACTGTCCATTCGGGAGAGTGCTCAGCTCATCCGGCTCGATGCGTTTACCGAAGCTGAGGCCGCGCAGCTGCTTGGCGTGATGGCGGGCGAAGACCGGCTGGCCGGGCAGCAACGGCATGCGCGCGAGGTGGCCCGGCTCTGCGCCAACCTGCCGCTGGCGCTGAGCATCGCCGGTGCCCGGCTGCAGTCGGAACCCGGCTTGAGCCTGGAGGATTTCGCCGAGGAGCTGAAGTCGCTGACCGGTCTCACCGCGCTGGCCCAGCAGGACGCCGACACGGATCTGCGCCACGTCTTCGGGTGGTCCTACCGCGTGCTCAGCCCGCAGGCGGCCCAGGCATTTCGGCTCATAAGCATCTTGCCGGGCAACGACATCTCACTTTCCGCCGCCGCCAGCGTCCTCGGCGTGCAGCCCCCGCAGGCCCGCCTGATCCTGCACGAACTCGAGTCGGGCCATCTGGCCGCCCGCGACAGCGCCGGGCGCTACCTCATGCACGATCTGACCCGGGCCTACGCGGTGGAGAGGTGCGAAAGCATCGACAGCATCGCCGATCGCGGCGACGCCCTGACCCGGCTGATGCGCTACTACCTTTCCAGCGCGACCCAGGCGGCTCGCCTGCTCAACCCCCACCGCAACCGCCTGGCCCATCAGCTCACCCCCGAAGAAGCCACCGGCATCACGGATCACGAGTCCGCCATGGGGTGGGTAGCCGCCGAGCATGCCGCCATGATCGAGGCGATCGACCATCCGGAAAGCCCACCGGAGTATGTCTCCCATCTCGCCCTGGCCCTTGACGACTACTTCGAGCGCGGCGCGCATTGGCGCGACTGGATAGACACCTGCCGAGCCGGAGCCGTGGCCGCGCAACGGGCAGGCAACGGGCCGGCCGAAGCGGCGGCCCGGCGTTCCCTGGCCCGCGCGCTGGTCCACCACGGCGAGCCCACGGCCGCACGCGCCGAATACCAGGCCGCGTTGCGCCTTTTCGCCGAGCATGGCGACCTCCTCTCGCAGGGGCACACCTACCTCGGGCTGGCCCGGGTGTCTGAAGTGGACGGCGACTTGCCCGCGGCGATCGCGATGGCGGGCAAGGCGTTGCAGACCTATGACGGCTTGGGCCGCGAGACCGGCAAAGCCAGCGCTCTTAACACGATCGGCTGGTTCTACGCTCAGCTCGGCGAGCTCGATCGTGCCGTGGCGTACTGCGAGCAAGCGCTGGTGCTGCACACCCGCACCGGCGAGCAGCGCGCCGAGGCGTACACGTGGAACAGCCTTGGCTACATCCACACGCAGCGCGGCGACTACGCCCGCGCGGTGCTGGCCTACGGCTGCGCCCAGCAACTCTTCGCCGTGCTCGGGTATGCCCTCTTCGAAGCACAGAACCTGGTGCTGATCGGCGATGTGCAAACGCAGGCTGGCGCGCCCGATCAGGCGCGCCAGGCATACGAGGCAGCATTGTCGATCTTCCAGCGAGTCAGCCCGGCCGACGCCGAAGCGGTGCGGGCCAAGCTCGCCTAGCGCCTTGGCGCATAGACGAATCCGACGCCGGAGACGAACTGCTGCCCCATCCCCTGCGGCATATTTTGGAAGGAGTATCCAATGTAGAACATGTTGGGTCCGTCCATGATGGCCATATCGCTGAGGGTGACGCGGCATTGGCCGTGGCCGCACATGTTGAACTCGCCCTGCATGAACACGTCATGCTCGGGACCGAGCAAGCCCATGTACTTCTCGGCGAACTGGGTTTCGCAATGGCCCCAGTCGCCGCCCGCGCAGCTGTAGATGGTCCCGCCCTCGAGGTATTCGCCGTTCTCAAAGATGTGGTAATCGAGCCGCATTCGGCTGACCTCCTCAACGACCTGTTCGACTTCGTTGCCGATCCCTCCGCCGGAGGAGACCCCTTCACGAATCATCGCCATCACGAGGCCTATGAGGCTGGTGGCTTGCACGAAAATCCAGATGGAGGCGCGCAGGATGATGGCGTCGATGGCGGTCACTACGGCCCCGACCGCGGCACCCGCCGCGGCGATCTCCGGGGCCAGGGCCACCACGATCACGATCACGGCTATGGCTGCCACGATCCCCAGGGCGATCTTCTCGCCCGTGGTCAAGTCGCGCGGAATGTAGTAGTCGCCGTTGCCGTGGCACATGCTGCAGGCACCGCCGTTGCGGGAGACGCCGGCGTTGCCCCGCGGGGTGGGCAGCGCCATCGCGGGATCCGACCGGTTGATCCAAGTGTTGAGGGTGTCCAGGTCGGCCTGGCTGGGCTGAGCCCCCGGCAGGACCCCGCTGCCGTGCGCACCATAGGTCCAGTTGCGGGTCGCCTGATGTCCGTCGGGGTCGACGAGGTTGACCGGATCGTTGTCGGCGTAGGAGAACGGGTCGGCTGGGCGGGCCTGGCGTGGGTCCTGGCGCTTGGGATCCGGCGACAGGAAGCGGCCGAGTTGTGGGTCATAGAGGCGCGCGCCCATGTGGATCAAGCCGAGCTCCACCGGTTTGTGCCCGGCGTAGCGCTGGTCGCCGCCGAAGCCGGTAGAGGCGGCGAGCCTGCCGTAGCCGTCGTAGGTGTAACCGGCCACGACCGTGCCGCCGGCACTGGTGACCAAGGTGGTCGAGCCGAGGGTGTCGTGGTGGTTGTAGGTGACGTCGCCGCCTATTTCCTTTTGCGCCAGGGCGACCGCACCGGCGTAGTAGGACTTGGTCTCCTGCGGCGGCGCGCCCGGCGTCGGCCGGGTCACCTCCAGGTAGCCGCCGAAATAGCGGGTTTTCTGTTGCCCGCTGGCGACCGAGGTGCGTTCCCCATCCAATCCATATTGGACTGTTGATACGAGGCTTCCGTTGAGGCTGAACGTGGTGGGTTCGCCGTCGGGGTTCCAGCCGATGTCGCGGCGGGTGGTGACGCCACCCGCGGTCCGGCTGATCTGGGTGACCTCACCGCGCAGGTTGTAGGTCAACTCGGTGCTGGCGCCGACCTTCTTGACCGCGTGCGGGCACGTGTTGCCGCCCGTGCCGCCGCAACGGTTCTTGGCCGGATCGGGGTGGGTGTAGGAGTAGACGCCGTCGGGACCGGTGGTCATGTCTCCGGCCGCGTCGTACTCGTAATGGCCGGGCCCTACGCCGGTGACGTCCTTGAGCCGGCCGGCGGAGTCGTAGACGTAGGTGCTCGTCCCGGCGTTGGTTCCGGTGACGATCCTGCGGCGCAGCTGGCCGTTGCGGTGGTACTGGTACTCGGTCGAGGTCACCAGCGCGCCGCCCGCGACGACACGATGCAGTTCCAGCCACTCGCGCAGCGGATGGTAGGCGAACGTCTCGTAGGTGCCGCCCTGATATGTGATCTTGGTGATGCGACCCGCCGCGTCGTAGAGGATCTCGTCGACATAGCCGTCGACCTGGAGAAGCTGACCGGCATCGTTGTAGCGGTAGATGACGGTTTCCCCGTCGGGGTAGGTGATGCTGCGCTGCCGGCCCATGGCGTCATAGTCGAAGCCGAACGTCTTGGACTCGCCCTCCACGCACAGGGTACGGCTCGTAACCCGGCCCGCCAGGTTGTACGACCGCTCGTCGACGACCCAGCCACCCGCGACACCGTTGCGGAAGGGACAGCCCATCCCGTTGGTGTCGGTGATGGCGGTCAGGCGGCCGGCGCTGGCGCCATGGTTGGCTTCGTCGTATAGCCAGTTGATGGTGCGGTAGCTGGGGAGCTGGGCCATGGTCTTGCGCCCCACCGTGTCGTACCAGTTCTGAAGGTAGCCACCGCTTTGCGGGAAGCGCTGCTTGAGATGGCCGGTGCGGTCGAATATCGCCGTGAAGTCGCCACGGTCGGGGTCGGACCGCCCGACGATGTCGCCGCGCGGGTCGATCTGTTCCACCACCGTGTTGCCGAGCGGATCGGTGATGGTCCGCAATTCATCGACCGCGTTGGCGGAGAAGTGAATCGTCCCGGCGGCAGGCCCGCCCGGGTCGGCCTGTGCGGTCCTGACCCGGTCGTAGCCGTCGAAGGCACGCTGGGTCGACAAGTTCTCCTCATCGGTGAACTTGGTCGTGGTGTCGTTCAAGCTCGCCGAGTAGGACCAGCCCACCACCGCGCCGTCCGGATGGGTCTGGCTCGCCAGCCGCCCGGCCGCGTCGTAGGCCAGCCCTTCGAAAACCGCGCCCACACTGGCGAAGTGCCAATGGCCGCGCCGGGCAGGGTAGGGGCTCGCGTCGTCGTAGCCGATGCTCTGTACCCGCGGATCGGCCGCTGTCGGCCCTTCCGCCCTGCGCTCGTAGAGCCGACCGAGACCGTCGAAATAGGACTCGCTCCACAAGCCGTCCGTGGTGCCGTCGGCCTCCACCGTGCGCAGCCGCTGCTTCTCCGGATCGCCCTCGTTGAGCCGGGTCATGGTGCGCGTGCCAGCCGGTGACGAGACGCTTCTGAGCCGGCCGTAGACGTCGTAACCGTAATCGGTGCGGGCGGTGTTGGCGTCGATGGTGGCGGCGATCTGCTCTATGCCGTGGTACCACTCGAAGGTGGTGCAGTGGTTCAGCGCGTCGCAGACGCTGCGCGGGAACCGGTCGACCATCGGATCGTAGGAGATGGTGGTGGTCCGGTTGTCGGCGTCGGTGACAGCGCTGATGTTGCCTTGCCCGTTGTAGGCGTAGGTGGTGGTGTCGTACCAGCCATTGGCGTTGACCAGTTTGATGGCCGTCAGCCGCCCCAGGGTCATGGTGCTGGGACAGTTGGCCTGATCGGTGCCGTTGAAGCCGTCGTAGCAATGGAAGATCGAGCGCAGCATCGCGCCGCCCCCACCGGGCTGGCCTTCGCGTACCGTGACCTGCCATGGGCGATCGACGACCCACAGGCTGTGCAGCGGGGCGTAGCTGATGTTCGTGGTGCGCGCGGTGACACCGCCTCCGTTTTCCAGAACGCTGGTCACGTTTCCGTAGGCGTCGTAGATGAAACCGATGGTGGAGTTGAGGCTGGACGAGGTGCCCGCGGTCACCCGGTTGATGTTGTCCACGAGGCAGTTGTAGGGCGCGGAATTCCCGGTGTGTTTGTAAGCCGTGATCTCCTTGCGCAGGTAGTTGCCCTGCCCGTCCTGTGCCTGCTCAAGCGCCAGCCGGGCGGGGCACGCCTCGGTCAGGTCGTAGCGGCGCATCGTGCCGAACCCGGGATGGTGCTGGCTCGGGCCGTCGAAGCTGGTGACGTACTCCCAGCCGAGCAGTGCGCGCCGTCGGGGCGACCACCTCGGGCAGGTGTAGTAGAAGTTCGCCTGCCCGCTGCCAAGGTTCGGCCCGGCGCTCTGCCGCAACGTGGAGACCGCCAGCGGCGCGACCCCGGCGGGCAGGGCACAGGTCGCGCCACCGCCGGTGGAGTGGGGCACCGCATAGTCGATTTCCTCGCTACCGCCGGTGTTCAGCCCCGTCTTGGTGATGACGGCGCGGGCGACGCCCGCCTTGATTGTCAGCGCGCGCATGCCCGGCTGGGTCAGATCGAAGCGGACGAGGTCGGTTTCACCATCGCCGTCGGCATCGGCCGTGGCGAAGGCGCCGGCGATGGTGCCGATCGAGCCGGGCAACGTCAGCGGTGTGGTGAGGTTCCACCGGCCGTTGGCCGAGGGCCGCAGCGCGGTCACGGTGAGGCGGCCGTTGTCGTTGCGCACATGGACCATGTCGGTGCGCCCGTCCACCGAGGAGATGGCGCCGCGCCATTGGCCGAGGTCGCCGATGAACGTGCCGGTGGGTTCGTCGCGGCGCGAGGTGAAGCCGCCGTCGCCGTGGCCCAGCAGGTTCAGCACCCGCACCTGCGCCGGCTGCCCGACCGTGTTGGTGGTCTGGCTGAGGTGAACCAGGTCGGCCAGCCCGTCGCCGTTGGCCTCGGCGACACTCCAGCCACCCAGGTCGCCAACAGGCAGCCCGGCCAGATCCGGTCCGCTGATCGTGGCGGGCGTGCCCACGGCGAACTGTCCGTTGCCCGACGAGAGCAAGGATTGGGTCTGCACCGAACCGGACGCTATGCCGATGTGCACGAGATCGTGCCGGCCGTCGCCGTTGAGGTCGGCCACCCGCCACGAAGTTCCGTCCGGCCCGGGCCAGCTGCCCGTGGGCGAGGCGGTGCCCTCGGTCCACGTTCCGTCGCCATTGGACAGTGAGGTCCAGATCTTCAGACCTCCGGTGTTGCCGTCACGGTCGACGTAAACCAGATCGCTGCGGCGATCGCCGTTGAGGTCAGCGACCCGCCAGGCGTCAACGTTGCGGTGCAGGCCGGTCAGCGACTGGTGGGTGTACTCCTGCCGGAAGACCCACGTTCCGTTGCCCTGCGTGATCCAGCTGCTGACCTCAATGCCCTTATTCTGGTCGGCGAAGCGCAGATATAGCAGGTCGTCCAGGCCGTCGGCGTCGATGTCGGCGATGCGCCACCCGGCCTGCGCGGTCAACTGGGAGGTGCCCAGCGGCGGGCTGTGCCCGCGGCCGGTGAAGCCGCCGGCCGGGTTGGAGAGCATCGCGGCAACGAGCGGGCCGGTGGTGGTGCTGCGAACGAACACCCAGTCGGCGAGACCGTCGCCATTGAACTCTCCGGTCTGCCAGGCGTGCGTGTCGGCATCGGGATTGGCCGAAAGGTCCTCGTGCAGGGTGGTGACATCGGTGCCTCTAGGTGATTCGGCGATGAGGAAGTCGTCGGCGCCGTCGCCGTCGAGGTCGGCCGCCTCGGGTTCGATCGGCGTGTACCGCATGTCGGTCCACGGCACGTTGAGTTCCACCGATTTGCTGCACTCCAGCCAGGTCGAGGGAAGGTCGAAGGTGCCGTCGCCCAGGGAACGCACCCGGTGCAGATTGAGATGGGTGATGGGGATCCCCCCGCAACCGGCGATCCCGCCAGGCTGCTGCGACACCACCATCAGGTCGGCCCGCAGATCGCCGTCGAAGTCGCCGACCGAGACGCTGTGCTGAATGTTGCGCAGGGCAACGGGAACCTCTTGCGAGGCAAGCGTGTATTCGCCGGTCGCGTTGCTGAGCGCGGTCTGGATCGCGCCGGGGTCGGTGGACTGCTCGTCGACGCTGGCGAAAAGCACATAGTCGGCGCGCCGATCGCCGTTGATGTCGGCGGCGAAGAAGTTCGGGTTGCCCCAGCGCCAATCGGTGTTCTGCCGCACCATGTTGTACCCGCCGACGCCGTCGGAGAGTCCAGTGGTGAGGATGTAATCCACCTCGCACGGCCCGGTGGGCGGGCACGCCGGATAGTCGAGGAACATCGCGTCGGCGAAGCGGTCACCGTTGGTGTCACCCACGACCATGTCGCGGGTCCCGTCGCCGGCCGGGAAATCCATGGGCGTGTCGGTGAAGGTCCACGTGCCGTCGCCGTTGGCGCGCGCCGTACCCAGATGATGCTCATCGGAATCGTCGGTGTAGCTGCACAGCACATCACCGCGTCGATCACCGTCGATGTCACCGGGCGCGCACTGGGCCCTGCGGTAGGAGGACTTGTTGCGGCTCATGAATCCGGTCGTCCCGGCGGCCATCGACAGCCACGTGAACGAGCCGTCGCCCAGCGACCGCGCCGCCACCATGGACAGCGATCGAAAGTCCATATTGGGATCGGTGCCCGCGATGAGCCCACCCAGCAGCATGAAGACGAGGTCGGCCCGCCCATCGCCATCCACATCGGACAGATACGTGCGATTCATGATGCCGGCGAAAGGGAAAGCCAGGATGGTCTGGGTGTAGATGGGCGCGGTCTTGCCGGCCAGCACAGCGGTGATCAGAAGCGTGGTGTGCATCGGGTCGCCGCTGCTGTTGTAGGTCAGATCCGGCGTGGCCTGTACCCAGTCGGTGCGCCCGTTGCCGTCGACGTCGCCCAGGTTCGGCGGCGCGTTGAGCAGATAGGGCTTGGACACGGTGAACGCCATGCCATTGACCACCGGCGGCCTGGGCCCACCGGCCGTCGGCAGGCCGCCGAGTCCGGGCAGGTTGCTCGAGCTCCACTCCTCCTTGGGCGTTGTCTGGGCGGCGAACGTGGTGGCGGGCAAGGGCAAGGCGTCCCTCGGATTGGCCAGCTCGCCATCCTTGCCGAGGCGGACGTTGGAGCCGAACTCCTCGAAGCGGCTCAGGAACGATTCTCCGGTGGTGTCGTTGACGTCGTAGCTGAGCCGATACATGCGCACCGGTGCGCCGTGGGCCGCGACGCTGACCGTGCGCAGGCGGCGCTGCATCGACACCAGGGCGCGCCCGTCCCCGCGGGTGACCGGGTCCGGCCGAGCCTGGTGATAGAGGGTGACGGTGACCCCGCCGTAGGTGATGCTGAACGGGTAGGAGGCGGTGTCCGGGCCGGTCAGGTTTTGCTTGCGCGTGTAGGTGACCTGATGCCCCTCCGGGTCGGTGGTAGAGGTCAGCGCCCAGACACTTGGCGTCGCCGTCCCCGAATGGGCCTCCTCGGTGAAGACGTGCTGAGCGCCCCCGCGCTCCCATACCAGCCAGCGCACCTGAGTCGGCTCGAAGGCGATACGGCGATAGTCGGCCGAGCGCGCCGCATAGGCGACCTGGCCGGGCGCGGCGGGGAAGCGGCAACTCGGGTCGGTCATCGCCGGGGTGCACGCCACAAGTTCCGCGCCATCGAGATGGAAGACATCTGCGGAGGTGAAAGTGGGCGCGCCTAGATTCGGTGAGCTGCGCGTGATCTCAGCGAACCCGGACAGCGTCCAGCCGACCCCGGCCAGGCCATTGCCACTCTGGGTGGAGTAGGACAGGCGCAACGCAGGCTCGATCCCGAAGAACGACGGCACCCGCAGCGGGATCTCGCGCCGGTAGGCACCCATGGCATCGACGCTCTTCTCCCCTATCGCACCCGGCAGGCTGGCCGGGCGCAGCTGCCCGGGCGACACCGCCGGCCTGGCGACGACCACCAGCAAACCGGCGAGCAGCACCAGACTCAGCGCGGGATTTAGGACCCGGTAAGGCATTCGGGACATGGCCGCGGCCTCCTCGACGTCAGCGCGCGCGGCCCCCGGCCGCCCGCTATCCGCCCGACCTTAGGCACCGGGTTCGGCGCCCGCATGAGGCCGCTGTCCCGGCCCGTGTCCTGTATCGACCGAGACCCCGGTCCCACTCTCTTGAGCGTTATGTAGCACATGTGCTACGGTTCGCCGCAGATATTAGATGGAAGGGCGCATAGCTGTGACAGCTGTACTGGATGTGCGTGGGCTCCAGATGCATTACGGCCCGGCCCAGGTTCTGCGTGGCGTGAATTTCACCGCGCAGGCTGGCGAGGTGCTGGCGCTGCTTGGGCCGAACGGCGCGGGCAAGACGACGACAATTGAAATCCTTGAGGGGTTTCGCATGCGCTCGGCCGGCGAGGTGAGCGTGCTCGGCGTCGATCCGGCGCACGGCGACGAGGCGTGGCGGGCCCGGCTCGGCGTGGTGCTCCAATCCTGGCGCGACCACGCCAAGTGGCGGGTCGACGAGCTGCTTGAGCACGTGGGATCGTTCTACTCCGCCTATGCCACAAGCACTATCGCGCGGCCGTGGCCGACCGGCGAGCTGATCGCCGCGGTGGGGCTGACCGAGCATGCACACAAGCGGGTGCGGATGCTCTCCGGTGGGCAGCGCCGCCGCCTCGACGTGGCCATGGGCATTGTCGGCCGGCCGGAGCTGCTGTTTCTCGACGAGCCGACGGCGGGCTTCGACCCGCACGCGCGTCGCGAATTCCACGATCTGGTGCACCGGCTGACCGACCTCGGCGACACCACCATTCTGCTCACCACGCACGATCTGGATGAGGCGGAAAAACTTGCTGACAGGATTCTGGTTCTCGCTGGTGGCACGATTATCGCCGACGGCTCAGCTGATGAGCTGGCACAACGAATCACCACCGAGGCCGAGGTGCGATGGACCCTCGGCGACGAAAGGTTCGTGCACTCCACCTCGGACGCCACCAAGTTCGTGCGCGAGCTGCTGGCGCAGCACGATGAGGTGACCGGCCTCGAGGTGCGCCGGGCCAGCCTTGAAGACACCTATATGGCCCTGGTGCGGGCATTTGAGGCCGGGCGCGAAGTCGCGACCGAGCGCGTTTTCGAAAGGGCGGCAGCATGAATCCGGCGATGCAGGCGATCAGGTCGGGCTTTCGCCGCGGCCGGATGGAGCTGAGGCACACCTTCACCAATGGGCAAGACGTGATGGGCTATCTGGTGCCGCCGGTGATCCTGGCGGTCGTGATGCTCTTCATGCGCGGGGCCACCGTGCCCGGCACCGGGTTCTCCCTCAGCGCCCGCACCCTTCCCGGCGCGGTGGGCATGGGCATTGCCTTCGTCGGGATGGCAGCGCTGGCCGGCATGCTGGTCGTCGAGCGCGAAGACGGCACCCTGTTGCGGGCCAAGGCAATCCCGCACGGCATGACCGGCTATCTGATCGGCAAGATAGTCCTGGTGTCCGGAATGACACTGATCGGCATCTTTCTCCAGCTAGCACCTGCTCTGCTTGTCCTGGACGGGTTGACCCTGACCGGTCCCGGCGCGGCGACGATGGTTTGGGTCTTCGTGTTGGGCATGATGGCCACCATGCCGATCGGGGCGATGCTCGGCTCGCTGTTCTCCAACCCACAGAACATGGGCCTGATCATGCTGCCGCTGATGGGTCTGATCGGCATCTCCGGCATCTTCTACCCCATCACGAATTTCCCGATATGGCTGCAATGGATCGCTCAAACCTTCCCGGTCTACTGGCTGGGCCTGGGCACCCGCTCGGCACTGCTGCCCGGCGACATGGCCGCGGTCGAGATAGGACATTCCTGGCGGCACCTGGAAACCGCTGCCGTGCTTGGCATCTGGGCGGCCATCGGGCTGGTGCTGGCCCCGTTCGTGCTGCGGCGGATGGCCCGGCGCGAGTCGGGCTCGGCGGTCGATGCCCGCCGGCAGAAGGCGATGCAGCGTGTCCGGTGAACGCCCGTCAGAGGTTGTCTACAACCGCCTCGCGATGCTGCGCGCCGAGCGCGGCATCTCGCGGCGGGAGCTGTCCGAGGCATTGGGCATCCACTATCAGACGGTGGGCTATCTGGAGCGCGGCGAGTTCCGCCCGAGTCTCTATCTAGCCCTTCGCCTTTCTCAATATTTTGGGGTACCGGTAGAGGTGGTCTTCTCGACCGAGCCGTTCCCTAGGCTGGGCGAGAACCCGTGACGTTCACCAGCGGGAGGACGTGTTCGCCGACACGGTAGGCCTCCTCCAGGTGCGGCCAGCCGGAGAGGATGAACTCGTCGAGCCCGAGCGCGGCGTATTCGGCCAGCCGTTGCGCGACCTCGTCGTAGGAGCCGACCAACGCGGTGCCGGCGCCCTCACGGACAAGGCCAATGCCCGCCCACAGATTGGGCGAGATCTCCAAACCGTCGGAGCTGCCGCCGTGCAGCGCCGCCATTCTGGCCTGGCCCACCGAATCCATCCGTGCGAAGCGGGCCTGGGCGGCGGCTATCCGCTCCGGGCTCATCCCGGCCAGCAGCCGGTCTGCGCGCGCCCACGCCTCGGCGGAGGTCTCGCGGGCGATTATGTGCAGTCTGATGCCCACGTTGAGGGAACGGCCGTGGGCGGCGGCCATCGCCCGGATGCGCTCGACGCGCTGGGCGACCGCATCCGGTGGCTCGCCCCACAGCAGATAGGTGTCGGCCAGTTCGGCGGCGACCGCTTCGGCGGCCGGGGATGCTCCCCCGAAATAGATCGGCGGCGTGGGTTGCAGCGGCGCGCGCAAACCACCCTGCTCCACCTGATAATGCTTGCCGTGATAGTCGAAAGGCTTGCCCCGCCACGACTCGCGGAGCACTTCGAGGAACTCGCCGGTGCGCTCGTATCGCTCGTCGTGGGAGAGGAAGTCGCCGTAGGCGCGCTGTTCGACCGCGTCCCCTCCGGTGACCGCGTTGAGCGCCAGCCGCCCGCCCGAAATCGCCTGGAACGCTTCGGCTTGCTGGGCGAGCAGAGTGGGCAGGGCGAAGCCGGCCCGGAAGGCGACAAGGAATCGCAGCCGCTCGGTGGCGGTGGCGACCGCCGTGCAGACGATCCACGGGTCGGGGCAGCCCGCGCCCACCGGGGTGAGCACCGCGGTGAAACCGGCCGACTCCGCGGCGCGGGCCACCTGTGACAGGTACCCAAGAGAAGCAACACGGGTGTGTTTGGCTGCGCCGGCGGCCACGGTGGCGGAGCCGGCCTCGTGTCCGTCGCCTGAGGTGGGCAGGAACCAGTGGAACTGCGTCATAGTCTATAAAAGCTATCGGCTAGATAGGAGAATAGCAACCGCGTACCATGCCGCGCATGAACAACTCCGCGCAGCTATCCACCGGCACCAGGGCCGGTTACGCGTTGGGCTCGCTGGCCACCGGCGCCTTCGGCACCGTGCCGGGCCTGCTTCTGCTGCCCTACCTCACCGACTCGCTGGGCGTCGCCGCGGTCGTGGCCGGCCTGCTCGTGTTGCTGCCCAAGGCGTGGGACGTGCTGATCAATCCGGTGGTCGGGCGGATCTCGGACCGCACGGTCAGCCCGTGGGGCGCGCGGCGGCCCTATCTCCTCGGCGGCGGCATCGCGATGGCCGTGCTGTTCGCCGCCATCTTCGCCGCGCCGCTGGGCACCGGCTCCGACGCGGGTCTCTATGTCGCCGTGCTGTTCCTGGCCACCGCCACCGCCTTCGCCTTCTTCCAGGTGCCCTATGTGGCGATGCCGGCCGAGATGACCGACAGCACCGACGAGCGAACCCGGCTGATGACCTGGCGCATCGCCGTGCTGGCGATCGCCATCCTGGTCTCCGGTGCGGTGGCGCCGCTGGTGGTCAACGCGGCCGGCGGTGGTGTCCCCGGACACCGGGCCATGGGCGTTTTCGTTGGCGTGCTTATTCTTCTGGGTGCGTTTGGCTCCTTTCTGGGGACCAGACGGGCCCCGCTCGGGCACGCGGTGGAAAGCGAGCCGACGCTGCGCGCGCAGATCGCCGTGGCGCGCCGCAACAAGCCCTTCGTCACCCTGCTCATCGTCTTCGTCGTGCAATCGGTGGGCATCGCCACCATGCTCGCCGGAGTGAAGTACGTCGCCGATCACGTGCTGGGCCGCCCCGATGACGGGCCGACCCTGCTGTTCGTCGCGTTCGTCGCGCCGGCTCTGCTGGTGATGCCGCTGTGGATCCGCGTCGGGGCGCGCTGGGGCAAGAAGCGGGCCCTCACCATCGCCTCATTGATCTTCGGAGCCGGTGCGCTGGCACTGCTGAGCGCTCAAGTGGCGCCGCCCGTGCTCACCTATCTGATCACCGCGGTGATCGGCTGCGGCTACGCCGGTCAGCAGGTGTTCGCACTGTCCATGCTGCCGGACTGCATCGCCTTCGATGAGCAGCGCACCGGCAAACGCCAAGCCGGTGTCTTCACCGGCCTGTGGACCGCCGGGGAGACGCTCGGGCTCGCGCTCGGGCCTGGCATCTTCGGTCTGGTCATCGCCGTCGCCGGGTACAGGTCGTCGGACACCGGGGTGGCGGTGACCCAGCCCGCAAGCGCCCGGCTGGGCATCCTGCTCGCGTTCACCGTGCTGCCCGCCCTCCTGGTCGGCCTCGGCGCGCTGTTGCTGCGCCGCTACCACCTGACCGCCGACCAGCTGACCGTCGAACAGGTAGGTTGATTTCCATGATCGATGCGTTGCCGGCCCAAGGTGTCCCCGCGCAGCAGGTGCTCGCCGAGCTCGCCGCGATGCGGGAGGCGGACCTGCCCACGCACGGCGGCCGGCTCTTCGCCTACGTCTACGATCCCGCAGTGTCGGGTTTGGACGACCTGGCGAATTCGGCCTACGCCCTGTCGGCTCACGTCAACGGCCTCGATCCGACGGCGTTTCCGTCCCTGCTGATGACCGAGAACGCGCTAGTCGGCGCGGCCGCCCGGGTGCTCGGCGCGGGGCCGGGTACCACCGCGCCGGACGTGGTCGGCAGCGTCACCAGCGGGGGCACCGAGTCGCTGATCCTCGCCGTGAAGGCGGCCCGTGACGCGCGGCCCGAGGTCGAAAAGCCGCGCCTGGTCGCTCCGGTGACCGCCCACGCGGCATTCGCCAAGGCGGCTCACTATCTTGGTGTTCACTTGGATTTGGTACCGGTGAACGCCACCACCTTCCAAGCCGACCCGGTCGCGATGGCGGCCGCGATCACCCCCGACACGGTGCTGGTCGCCTGTTCCGCGCCGTCCTACGCGCATGGCGTGGTCGATCCGGTGACCGAGATCGCGGCCGCGGCCGCCGCCGTGGGCGTGCGCTGCCATGTCGACGCGTGCTTCGGCGGCTGGGCGCTGCCTTTCCTGCGCCGGCTGGGCGCTGAAAACGGGGAAGCGTTGCCCGACTTCGACTTTGGCGTACCCGGGGTCACCAGCATCTCGGTCGATTTGCACAAGTACGCCTACTGTCCCAAGGGCGTCTCGGTGCTGTTGCATCGCGATGCGCTGCTGCGCCGGCCGCAGTATTTCGCCTTCGCCGAGTGGCCCGGGTACACCATGATCAATCCGGTGATCTCGTCGACCCGGTCCGGCGGCCCCATCGCCGCCGCCTTCGCCACCCTGCGCCACATCGGCGACGAAGGCTATCTGCGGCTGGCTGCGCAGACCCGCGACGCGGTGCGCGGCCTGGCCCAAGCTGTGTCCGAAGTGGACGGTCTACGGCTGCTTGCCCCGGCCCACACCACCGTCGTCTGCTTCACCAGCGACGACCCTGCCCTCGACCCCTTCGTGCTAGCCGACGAGCTGGCCGCGCGCGGCTGGCACACCCAGCCGCAGCTGCCCTTCGCCGGCATGCCCGCCAGCATCCACCTGACCGTGACCGCCTCGGTCGCCCCGCAGATCGCCGCCTTCGCCCCCGCGCTGGCCGATGCCGCTGCCGCGGCCCGGACGCTCGGCCCGACCCTGCTCCCACCCGAGCTGCTGGACATGGCCGCATCGCTGACCCCAGACCAATTGACCCCCGAGTTCGTAGCGGGCCTGGCCGAAACCTTCGGCCTGGCCGGCGACGACGCCCGCCCGGGCGCGCGGATGGCCGTGGTGAACACCGTCCTGTCAGCCGCCCCACCGCGGCTGCGGGAGCGCCTGCTAATCGAATTCGTCAGCCTCCTCCAACACCCCACCTTCGCCTGACCACACGCTCGTGCCGCGCGCCCGGCTGCGGGGGAAGGGTTCTGGCGGTGGAGATGGCTGATCCGCCTGTGCCTCAGACTGGCTGCCGATAGGCTGAGGATGATCACCTAGCGGGGGGATGTCATGGCGCTGTTTGCAGACCCGGTCCACGACGAGTTCGCCGGCTGGGCGCTCGGTTTCGCTCCCTACGGCGGCGGCGACATCGGTGAGGTAAGGGCCATCGCGGGCGAGGTGAAACCGGGCGACGACGACTCGTTCGCCACCGCCTTTTCGACCATGGCCCAGCGCCGCATCGACGAGGGCGACTCCGCGCTAGCGTTGGGCCACCGCGAAACCGCCCACGACTGCTATCTGCGCGCTTCCTGCTTTCTCGGCGTCGCCTACCACGTGCTCTACGGCACCCCGGTCGACCCTCGCCTTGTCGAGCTGTTCCAGCTCCAGATGGCCACCTTCGAGAAAGCTCTTATGCTGCTTGACCCGCCGGCCGAGAAGGTCGACGTCCCCTACGAAGGCACCCGGATTCCCGCCTACTTCCTGCGGGCTGCCGGTGACCGAGGCTCACGCCGTCCGGTGGTCCTCGTCGGCGGCGGCTGGGATTCCGCTATGGCCGAGAACCACCTCGGCTTCGGCGCCGCCGCCCTGCGGCGCGGCTATCACGTGCTTCTTTTCGACGGGCCGGGGCAGGGCAAGCTGCTTATCGAGGAGGGGCTGCCGCTGCGCCACGACTGGGAGAAGGTCATCACTGCGGTCATCGACGCCGCGGTCGGAATCGAAGGCATCAACCCTGACCGCATCGCCTTCTACGACTGGAGCCTTGGCGGCTATCTGGCCCCGCGGGCGGCCGCGTTCGAGCACCGAATCGCCGCCATGGTCGCCGACCCGGGCCAGATCGACGTGGGCGGAAAGTTCACCGGCATGCTGCGCATGATGGGCTTGAACGACCAGGCGCTGGCCAAACTGCCCGAGCTGGATGCCGACGACGAGCAGCGGGTCATGACCATCATCAACAGCGATCGCTCGTTGCGATGGAAGATCGTCCAGCGCGGCTTCTGGACCAACAACGCCACCGACATGTCCTCCTACATGGCCGAGATGGCCAAATGGAAGCTGGACGCCGACCAGGTCGCCGCAATCCGTTGCCCCACACTGATCACCGCGGCCGAATCCGATTTGGCCTCCTCCAACGCGCAGGAGCTCTTCGACGCACTGAAATGTCCCAAGTACTTCATCCGCTTCACCGACGCCGACGGCGCGGGAGACCATTGCGAGTTCTTCAACCGGTCGATGGCCAACAGAAAGATCCTGGACTGGCTCGACGACACTCTCGCCGCCTAGGAGGTCAATCGCTAACATCTATGCATGAAAATATTACCATGCATAGTAAGCCTTGGCGTCATCGCCTCCCTCACCCTGCCCAGCCTTCCGGCCACCGCCGTTGGCGCGGTGCGCCCAACCGCCGGCCAGGCGGTTCCCGGCAGCTATCTGGTGGTGCTGAAGAAATCCGCCTCGGTGGACGGCACGGCCGCAGCCTTGACCACCCGCCACGGCGGCACGGTCGGCCACGTCTATCGCCACGCCCTCAACGGTTTCGCCGTCCAGGCATCGCCGGAGGAGGCCAAGCGGATGGCGGCCGATCCGGCCGTCGACTACATCCAGCAGGACGGCATCGTGTCGGCCACCGTGACCCAGCTGAACCCGCCGTCCTGGGGCCTGGACCGCATCGACCGCAACGCCCGGGGCTACAACTCCAGTTACGACTACCCGTCGGGCGGCGCAGGGGTGCACGTCTATGTCCTTGACACCGGGGTGCGCGCCAGCCACCAAGACTTCGGTGGCCGGGTGACCAGCGGCTGGGATTTCGTTGATGACGACAACAACGCCTCCGACTGCTACGGGCACGGAACTCACGTCGCCGGGACGATCGGCGGAACGAACTACGGGGTGGCCAAGAGCGTCGATCTCGTCAGTGTCCGTGTGCTCGACTGCGACGGCAACGGGTGGATCACCACCATCGTCGCGGGCATCGATTGGGTTACCGAACATGCCGTTCATCCGGCCGTCGCCAACATGAGTCTGGGCGGCTACGTAGCCGACACGGCGATGGACGACGCCGTCGCCGGCTCCATTGCCTCCGGTGTCACCTACGTCGTATCCGCCGGCAACGGTTACGGAGACGGCGTCACCCCGGCGGATGCCTGTCTGTCGACACCCGCCCGGACGCCCACCGCGATCACGGTCAGCGGGACGGACCGAAATGACCGCCGCTGGTCCCCGCTGAACTACGGCACCTGTGTGGACATCTTCGCGCCCGGCTTCGAGATCACGTCTGCTTCCAACGCCGGGGACCAGGCCAGCCAGCTGATGAGCGGCACCTCCATGGCCGCGCCGCACGTGGCCGGTGCGGCCGCGATCCTGCTCGGCAACCAGCCCACCCTAACCCCGGCCGAGGTGGCAGACCAGATCCTCAACCGCGATCCCACCGTCGGCGTCGTCGTCGACCCCAGGGCCGGCTCGCCGAACAAACTGCTCTTCGTCCGCTCCGGACCCTTGAGAGTCAACGTGTTCTGCCAGTCCCAAACCGGATCCTGGTCGTGTCAGGTCGAGGCCATCGGGGCGGTCGGCCCGAACACCACGCAATGGTCCCCGTCTTCGAGCGGTATCTGCCGGATTGACAAGACGATCACGGCCGTCGCCACGGTCACCGACTCTCTTGGCGCCTCCGCTTCCAGCAGCAGGACCTTCGCCTGCCGGCCCAGGTGCGGGCTGCAATCCGTTACGCCGCTGTGCATAAGCGACCCCACCCCGCCGGGGCAGGCAGTGCTGACCCGCCAACGGGAGCAGTGACCACGCTTGTCTGAGTGGCTCGGGTGCACGGTCTGAAAATCAGCGGCCGTGACACCCGGGCTACGCGGCCGCGACGATCTCTCCGATGACACGTTTCGCCTCGGCGGCATGGGGATGATCGCGATTCGGCGCCCGCGCGTAGGTGATCAGCGCCTTCCACAGCGCCCATCCCTGCCCCCTTGCCCACGTGCCATCGTCGACCTGGATCGCGGACTGGAACGCGTCGCGGCTCGCTCCCGACAGCAGCGTCCAGGCGATCGCCAGGTCGCACGCGGGGTCACCGACACCGCAGGTGCCGAAGTCGATGACCGCGGCCAGCCCGCCGTCACGGAGCAGAAGATTCCCCACGGCTATGTCGCGGCCCACTGCGGGAACTGGGTGGCGATCAGCCGTTGGACAAGACCTACGTCGACATGGCGGCGATGCGGCACCGGAACGGTGTCACCATCGAAGATCACGCCCATACCGTCACACGCCCATCGCCCATCGGCAAACCTAATTTCGGAGGGCATCGCCAGCGATCTGGGCGGTTGTGGCCGAGTGTTCAAATCGGACACGATGTACGCATGCATCGACGACAGGTAGTAATGGGTGCGGCGGCTGGGCTGACCGGGGCGATGGTGGCCGGTGCGGCCGAGCCGGCGTATGCCGCGGGCGATGGTATGCGGCTGGACAGGCTTCGCCTGGTTTTTCTTTCGCACGTCAACGACCCGGCGACCACCAGCGGCTTTCCGGGTGACCCCGAGTTCACCCTGGAGACCGTGGCCACGGTGCCCAACGATGGCTTCTACATGCAATTTGTGCGGGAGGGCGAACACACCGGAAGCCATTGGGGCTCCCCGAACCACTTCCAGGAAGGCGGCCTGTCCGCGGATCAGCTTGATCCGCACGACCTTTTCCTTCCCGCGGTGAGGATTGACATCAGGCGCAAGGCCGCGGCCAACGCGGACTACGCGGTCACCGTGGAGGATCTCAAGGCGTGGGAGCGTGAGCACGGCAAAATTCCGCGTTGCGCCGCCGTGATCCTGTGGACCGGATGGTCGCAGCGCTGGGGAACGCCGGCCTACGCGAACCTGGATGCGGAGGGTGTGATCCATCAGCCCGGGTTCAGCGTGCCGGCCGCAGAGTGGCTCATCGAGACCGGCAGGCTGGGCGTCAGAGGAGCGCTGGGCAGCGACACCTTCGGCCCCGATGTCGGCATCGACGAGACCTTCCCGGTCTCCACGTTGCTCTACGACCAGCATCGGATCAGCCTGGAAAACCTCGCGAATCTGGGGCAGCTACCGGCAACCGGGGCATGGGTCCTCGTCGGCGGGCCGCGTAACGGCAACGGATCCGGCTCTACCGCAACGATTTTTGGGGTGATTCCGCCAGGGTGAGCCGCAGTTCCGTCAGCGGAGCGGGCCGCCCGTAGAGGTACCCCTGGCCCAGGTGGCAGCCCCAGCGTTGCAGCTTTACCACCTGGGCCTGGGTCTGCACACCTTCGGCGATAACGGAAATGCCCAGCGCGCGGGAGATGGAGACCACCGAGCGGCCGATCGCTTCGGCGCGTTCCGAATTCGCGGTCGGGGTGATGAGCGAGTAGTCCAGTTTCACCGTGTCCACCGGCAGGGTGTGCAGGTGGGCCAGTGTGTTGTAGCCCGTGCCGAAGTCGTCGATGGCCAGCCCCACGCCCACGTCGCGCAGACGCCGGGTGGAGTCCGCCGCCGCCTCCAGGTCAGGTATCCGGCTGGTCTCGGTTATCTCCAGCACCAGCCTGCTTCCGTCAAGCCCGTGGCGGGTCAAGGTGTCGCGCACGGTCGCTTCCAGCAGTGGGCAGCCCAGGCGGCCGGCCGAAATGTTTACGTGGACCTGCAAGTCGGCCAGGGTGGCTGTTTCCCGGCAGGCGATGTCGAGCACGAGATCGTCCAATGCCGCCACCAGCCCGGCCCGCTCGGCGGCCGCGACGAACACGAGCGGTGGGACCCGGCCAAGCTGCGGGCTGGTCCAGCGGGCAAGCGATTCAATCGCCACGATGGCCCCGTCGGAGAGGCGGACGATCGGCTGGTAGTACACCTCGATGGCGCCGGCATGCGGCTCCCCGCGCACAGCGGCCGCGAGCAGCGTGGGCAGGTCTGGATGTGCCCATGCGGCGAGATCGCTGCGGTAGATCATCATGACGCCCTTGCCGTTCTGCTTGCCGTCGTACATGGCGGCGTCCACCCGGCGCAGCAACGCATCGGCCGTCAGATCCGGCTCCTGCTCGGCCGTGACCGCGGCGCCGATGCTGGCGCTGACGCTGACTTGGCGATCCCCGAACCGGAACGGCGGCAGCAACACCTCACGGATCAGCTCGCCGGCTGCCTCCGGCTCCGTGCCGCCACACAGCAGCACCGCGAACTCGTCTCCGCCCAGACGTGCCACCACGTCCACACCGGACATACACGTGCGCAGCCGGTCGGCCACGCCGCACAGGACCATGTCCCCGGTCTCGTGGCCATAGCTGTCGTTGACCAGCTTGAAGTCGTCAAGATCGATGAAGAGCAGGCCGATGGGCCGGTGCTCAAGGCGATAGGCCTCGACCGCTTCGGCCAGCCGATCGTGGAACAGCGCCCGGTTGGCCAGGCCGGTAAGCGGGTCGTGAAACGCTTGATGCTCCAAGCGAGCCTGCCCGTACCGCACCCGCTCCAGCAGCATCCTGTTCTCCAGCAACGTGATCAGCTGTCGGGCCACCACCATGCAGAGAACGAGCAGCCCCACGACCTTCTCGGTGGTGTCGATGGTTTCACCGGTGGCCAGCTGAATGGAGATCAGCACGCCCGTGGCCGCCAGCGGAACATAGGGCAGCAGCAGGTAGGCCAGCTCATAAGCCTTGTCACGACCGCGGTTGCCATCCTCGGGACGCCGTTTGCCGCGATCGGTTGCGGCAAGCGCGACCAGCGCCGGGCCGGCGATGAACCCGATGTCGAAAATGGGCGGCATCTCCTCCGCGCCAAGGCTGACCAGGTACGCGAAAAAACTGTCGGAAACCGAAAGTGCCACCAGGCCAAGCACCAGGGTCAGCAGAGCGGGCAACTGCCTTGGATTGCTACGGCCGAAGACCACCAGCAGCACCATGATGGTGACCAGGACCAGATCGGAAGCCGGATAGGCGATGGCCACCGCGAACGCGGCCGGTGTCGGTGCCCCGGCCTGCACGACGCCGCCGAGCGAGGTGGCCCAGGTCAGAATGAACAGCGAGCCCACGACCACCAGCGCGTCGAGGATGAGCACCGCGTGCGGCGGCCGCCACGGCCGGTTGGCGGCGAGCACGAGCAGGGCGGCCAGCGCGAAAACCGGCAAGGTGAGAAAGCCGGCGTCGGCCGCGGAAGGCGACGGCAGCCCGATGTTCTCGATGATCTGGTACCAGGCCCACATCGCCATGCCGATCGACCAGCCGGCGAAACCGATGCCTAGGACCAGACGCCAGGTGCGCTGCGGGCCGCGGGATCGCCAGCCGTTCCAAAAACAGCTCACCATCGCCGCCAGGCCCGCCACCAACTGGCCGGTGTCGTCCCAGACCGTTGCCGCGGTCGGATGCCCGGCATACAGCAGCTGCGCGACTACACCGACGGTGACAGCCGCCCCGATCACCGCAAGCACCCGTGCTGGTGTAACAGTCATAGGCCTTCGCTAGGGACATATCGGGCCCCCGCGGACGCGGGTGGCACATATCGGCCCCCGCGACCGTCGTACGTTATCGCAGTCAATCCCTCCCAGTCCACGCACGGCGGTAACACCACTCCTTTTTGGACCAGTGGCTTACCATTTCGCGCCTGCCTGCTGACGAGTGGGTGCGTTGAGGCGGTTGAAGGCGTTGGTGATGGCGATGTTGAGCAACAGCGCGGCCAGCTCCTTCTGGTCGAAGTGCTTGGCGGCAAAGTCCCACACCTCGTCGGGGACGGGGTCCGGGTTGTCGGCCAGCCGGGTGACGGCCTCGGTCAGGGCCAGCACGGCGCGCTGCTCATCACTGAACCAGGGCGTCTCGCGCCAGGCGGCGACGGTGTCGATCTGCTCGTCGGTGACGCCGTGGTGGCGGGCCTGCTGTGCGCCTCCGGCCACGCACGGGCTGCAGCCGTTGATCTGACTGGCCCGCAGGTGGCTTATAGCCAGCAGCTTCGCGTCGACTCCCGCGCCCATGATGGCCTTGTTTACCCCGAAAAGTGCTTGCATCGCTTCGGGGATCAGGGTTGCGGGGTTGGGCATCCGAACGGTTCGCATTGTTTTCTCCTTTTTTGTGAGCGTTTCTGACAGGAGTCATCCGACCATCGGCGGCCCGATCCTCGCGCCGTCCGTGGGACACCGCGGGACGGGTACGGCACCTCCTAGCCGCGCAAACGCCACTGCGTTCCGTGCCGTCGAGCTGGGACGGGTACCGTGTACCCGGTGTCCAGCGTCCAAGATCGCCTGGTCGCTCAGCTCGCCCGAGTCAAGGAGCTGAGCGGGCTGAGCCTGCGCGCCCTCGCCGGCAAAGCGGGCTTGAGCAGTTCGTCCCTGTCCCGATATCTGACCGGGCAGCAGGTGCCGCCGTGGGAAGCGGTCGTGGCGCTGTGCCGGGCGGTGGGGCGCGATCCTCGTCCGTTGCGCACGCTGTGGGCCGACGCGGCCAAGGCCGGCGCCGAACCCACCCCGCGCCGCAACGACGTTCCGGCCGATCTGGCCGACTTCACCGGACGCGAGACCGAGGCAGCTCTGGTCGTGCAGCTGCTGAGCACCGTGAACACGGTCGCCATCGACGGCATGGGCGGTGTCGGAAAGACCAGCCTCGCCGTGCATGTGGCGCACCGGCTCGCGCCGTCATATCCGGATGGCGGGCTCTACCTTGACCTCCTCGGCTTCACCCCCGGCCAGCAACCGCTTGAGCCAACAGCCGCTCTGGCAAGACTTCTAGGCGCCCTTGGGATTTCGCAGCCACCAGCCGACACCGCAGAACGCGCGGCGTTGTGGCGCTCCGAGCTGTCGCGGCGGCGGGCCCTGGTGGTGCTCGACAACGCGGTGGACGCCGAGCAGGTAAGCCAGCTCCTTCCCGGCGCGGGCAAGTCCGCGGTCCTGATCACCAGCCGCAATCGCTTGGTGGACCTGGCGGGGGTGCCGCCGGTTTCGCTGGAGCCACTGTCCAACGAGGAAGCCGCGTCGCTGTTCGGCCGTGCCTCCGGGGCCGACCTGGCCGATGGGGAGGCGGTGACCCAGGTGTTGCGGCAGTGCGGCGGGCTTCCGCTGGCGCTGCGGATGGCGGGGGCGCGGCTGCGGCACCGTCCGGGTTGGACGGTGGCGGTGCTCGCCGAGCGGCTGAGCGCGAACACCAGCCGGTTCGAGGCGGTGTTCGGCATGTCGCTGCACCAGCTCGATGCCAACCAGCGCCGCATGTTCCGGCTGCTGGGTGTGCTGCCCGGGGCCGACTTCGATGCGCCGGTCGCCTGCGCCGTCACCGGCATGACACCGGGCCACGTCAACGCGGCGCTGGAAGAGCTGGTGGACGCACACCTGCTGCAGGAGCCTTCGCCCGGAAGGTACAGGCTGCATGACCTGATCCGGCGGTACGCGGCCGACCTCGCCGCCGAGGAGGAGCCGGACCTCGACGCCGCGCTGCACCGGGTGCTGAATCACTATCTGGCACAGGCCGTCGCCCACGCCCAGTCGCTGCCCCTCCAGCCCACCAACGCCACGTCGCCGGGCGACCCGGCGACGGCCATGGCCTGGTTCGACCTCGAATACCCCAACCTGGTCGCCTGCTTCGATACCGCGGTGCGGCTGGGCGCCGACGAGGTCGTGGTTGAGCTGCCGCAGACCATGCGCTCCTGGTTCTTCCGGCACCGCGGCACCGGCGACCAGGTCCGCCTGCTCGAAGCGGCCGCCTCCGCCGCGCAACGGCTGGGCCGCCACCAGAAACGCGCTTCGCTTCTGGTGGACCTCGGCTTCGCCTGCGCCGCCGCGGGACGTCTTGACGAGGCGCTGGCCGCCTACCAACTAGCCGAACAGTCCGGTGTGGACGATGACGACCTCGCCGGGGTCCTCGCCCTGCGCACAGGTTTTGTGCGCAGGGATCGTGGCGAGCTGGACGCGGCACAGGCTCAATTCCGGCTGGCGCAAAGGCTTTTCGACAAGTCCGGCAATCGCGGCGGCAAGTCCCAGGCACTGGCCTTCGACGGATGGGTGACCCTCCATCTCGGCCAGCCCCACGAAGCGGCAGAACTCGCCCGCGCCTCGATCGAGCTGGCCAGTGGGCCGGCTCGGATGACCGGGCTGGTCACCCTCGGTGCCGCCTTGGCCTCGATAGACCCGGCCGAGTCGCTGCGAACGCTGCACGGGGCGCTGCAGCTGGCGGAGGTGCCCCACAACAAGGCGTGGTGCCACCACCATCTCGGCGTCGCATTGCGCATCATGGGTTCGCTCGATGAGGCGCTCGAACATCACCAGCTCGCTTTGGAGCTGCTGGAACCCCTTGCCGAGGCCCAGCTGGAGATCGAGGTCCGGCAGGCCTACGCCGAGACGCTCGCCTTGCGCGAGCGCCAGGGTTCGTGACTCAGCGCACCGCTTGCTTGACGAGGGTGGCGATCCTCTTCTCACCGGCGGCGGTCAGCTCCGGCAACGCGAACGAGGTCGGCCATAGGGCACCGTCATCGAGGTTCGCCACATCGCTGAAACAGAGCATCCCGTAGCGCGTCTTGAACTTGTCCGCGGGCTGGAAATGGCAGACGATCTTGCCGTCTTTCGCATACGCCGGCATCCCGTACCAGAGCTTCGCCGACAGCGATGGGGCATTGGCCTTGATGATGGCGTGCAGCCGCTCACCGATGGCCCGATCCGATTCCGGCATTTCGGCCAGCTTCGCCAGCACCTCGCCTTCCGTGTCCACCTTTGCCCCGCGCGGGCGGCGGGCGGCCGCCTTCAGCTCCTTGGCGCGCTCCTTCATCGCGTCCCGCTCCGCGTCGGTGAATCCGTCGTAGGTCTTGGTGGTCATGTCGTTTCTCCTTCAGTGTCGTGTTCTCCTGACAGGAGTTATCTGACCACCGGCCGGTCAAGGCCCGCACCGCTCGTGGGACACCCTGGGACAGGTGGCGCGCCGTCTAGCTGCGCAAACAAGCGCTCAGGAGGATGCCGCGGGCCGGGACAGGTCTAGGCGTCCCGGCGACGCAGCGTCCAAAGGCCGCCGAGCAATGCGACCAAGGTCCACAGCGCCATGATGCCCAGGCCAGTCCAGGGGCCGTAGTCGCGGCCGAACTGCTGCGGATCGTCCGGCACGGTGAGGTGCAGGACGACCATCCCGGCCTGGTCGGGCAGGTACTGGGCGAAGTCCTTGATTTGGGGAAGGTTGCCCAGGCCAGACCCACCGAGGAAGAACAGCGGCAGCAGGATGACCAGGGCCGCAATCGAACTGCGCAGCATCGTGGTGATCCCGGTGGCGAGCAGGCAGATCAGGGTCAGATAGCACACGGCGCCGATCATCGCCTCGGCCACACCTTTGTCGCCGAGCGTGACCCGATACGGGCCGAGCCCCGATTGCGCGGCGAAGAAGGTGGCGGGCACGATCAGGGCCGAAACGCCGAACATGGTCAGGGTGACGGCGCAAACCTTTGCCAGATAGAGCTTTCCACGTTGCGGCACGGTGATCAGAGCGGAGCGGATGGTGCCGGTCGAGTATTCCGCGCCGATCACCAGTACGCCGAACACCACGATCCCGAGCTGTGCCAGAGTGAGGCTGTAGAAAGTGGCGAACAGCGGATCGAAGTCGCCAGGCCGGTCGGCGAGCGAGGTTCTGAAGCTGCTCCCGGCCAGGTAGGCGATTGCCGCGCTGATTGCCAGGCTGGGCAGCAAGGTCCACAATGTGGACCGCACTGTGCGGATCTTCGTCCATTCCGCCAGCATCATCGCTGTCATCGCTGCCCTCCCGCGGTCAACCGGATGAATGCCTCTTCAAGCGAAGCCGATTCGCCGATCAGGCCTGGCACGGTGGTGTCGGCCAGCAGCCGGCCCCGCCCGATCACGATCAGGTGCTGTGCGGTCAGCGCGGTCTCCGCCATGAAGTGGCTGGAGACGAAGACTGTCCGGCCCTGCCCGGCCAGCTCCTTCAGCAGGTGGCGGATCCACACGATGCCTTCCGGGTCCAGACCGTTCACCGGCTCGTCGAGCAGGAGCACGGGCGGATCGCCCAGCAGCGCGGCCGCAATCCCAAGCCGTTGGGTCATGCCCAGCGAATACCCGCTCACCCGCCGCCTGGCCGCATCCGGCAGGCCGACCATCTCCAGGACCTGCTTCACTCGCGCTTTGGGGAGGCGATTGCTTTGTGCCAACCAAAGCAGATGGTGGTACCCGCTGCGCCCGCCATGCATCGACCGAGCCTCCAGCATCGCGCCCACCGTGTGCAGCGGCCGGTGAAGGTGCTCATATCGCTTCCCGTCGAAGCGAACATCGCCGTGGGCCGGCCGGTCCAGTCCGAGCATGAGCCGCATCGTCGTGGATTTGCCCGCGCCATTGGGCCCGAGGAAGGCGGTGACGTGGCCGGGTTTGACGGTGAAGCAAAGGTCGTCGACGGCAATCGTGCGGCCATAACGCTTCGTGAGGTGCTGGATGTCGATCACCGTTTCACGCTAGGAGACCGGGCAGCGCCATCGCTGCCGCCAAAAGTGGTCTCTGCTGGATACCAAAGTTGTCCGGCGCCCCAGTAGCCTGCTGAGAATGGCCCGGTATCTGCTCTCGGCCGGGGTGATCCTCGGTGAGCTCGCGCTTCGCTCCGCTGTGCGACCGGGGTGGGGCGAGGTGGCGCTCTATGGGCTCGCCGTCACGCTTGTCGTCCTGCTGCGCCACCGCTGGACCAGCGCCGCCTTCGTTGCCGCGCTGGTGTTGATGTCGGTGGCCGGACCCGGCTATGTGCTGCTGCTGTGGATCAGCTGGCAGGCCGGGCGGTCGATCGTGTCACGAATCCAGGTGGTGGCCGTGGTCGGCGCCATCGTCGGGGCTGCCGCGGGCCAGGTGGTGATGCTGACCGCGCGGCCTCAGTCCATCTCGTTGCTGCTGTTCGTGTTCCTCGTGTTCGTGGTGCTGCCCGTGATCGCGGGACGATATGTGGCACAGCATCAGCGCCTCCTGGAATCGCTGGCGGAGAACAATCGACAACTCAAGCAGAGCCAGCAGATCCTCGCCGAGCAGGAGCGGTTGCGGGAGCGGCTGCGCATAGCGCGCGACATGCACGACTCGCTGGGCCACCGGCTCAGCCTGGTTTCGGTGCAGGCGGCCGCATTGGAGGTGGCCGACCTCCCGCCGCAGCAGCGGGCGGCCATCGTGCAGCTGGCCGGTTCCGCCCGCAGCGCGATGGACGAGCTCTACGAGCTGATCGGCGCGCTGCGCACCGACGGCGTGGCAACAACTTCACCGTCGCGGGGGACGGCGGCGATCCCGTCCCTGGTGGCCCAGGTCCGAGCTTCCGGGCTGGCGGTCAGCCTGCACCAGCGCGGCGAGGCCAGGCCCATGTTGGCCGGCGGTGAGGAGTCGGCCTATCGGGTGGTCGAGGAGGGACTCACCAACGCCACCAAACACGCGCCCGGACAGCCGGTCAGCGTGGAGGTGGCCTGGGAGCCGGACGCTCTCCTGGTGACCGTGGCCAACCCGAGCCCGCCCGGCGGGCCCGGCGAAGCGACAGCCGGGCACGGTCTGCTCGGCCTCGGCGAACGGGTCGCGCTGGCCGGCGGTTTCCTCGACCATCGGTTGCAGGACAACAGGTTCCGCCTGGTCGCCATGCTTCCCGTGGCGTCGCGACCGGCTGGCGAGGAGCCGCGAGCCGGGCGCGGACGGCTGGTGACCGTCGGGGTGGTTGTCGCCCTGCTCATGTTCGGGCTGCTCCAAGTGGGCCTGGTGGTTGGCGTGTCATCATGATCAGAGTGCTCATCGCCGACGACGAACCGCTGATCCGCGCGGGCATCCGCACCGTGCTCTGCTCAGCCCCCGACATCGAGGTCGTCGCCGAGGCGGGCACCGGCACCGCCGCCGTCGAGCAGGCCCGCTCCCAGCGCGCAGACGTTGCCGTGATTGACATCAAGATGCCGGGGCTGGACGGGCTGGGCGCGCTCGAAGCCCTGCGGCGCACGGCAGCGGCAACCAAGGTCCTGATGCTCACCTCGTTCGGGGCCGAGCCCAATGTCTTGCGCGCGCTGGAAAACGGGGCCTGCGGGTTCCTGTTGAAGAACTGCACACCCGATGAGCTGATTCGCGCCGTGCGAGCCGCCCACGAAGGGGATGCCTACCTCTCCCCCGCGGTGACCCGGATGCTGCTGGGTCTGGTAAACCCGGCCGCAACGCATCGCCGGGCGGACGCCGCACACCTCCTGGAAACCTTGAGCGCTCGCGAATCCGACGTGCTGAAGCTGATCGCCCAGGGAATGTCCAATGCGGACATAGCCCGGAACCTGCACATGAGCGAGACCACCATCAAAACCTATGTCAGCCGCATCCTGGCCAAACTTGGCTGCACCAACCGAGTCCAGGTCGCCCTGCTCGCCCGTGATGCCGGTTTGACCACGTAGGCGCGGCCGTCAACGGGGAGCGGCCCGGCGGATCCTGTCCCAGACGGTGTCCTGCTCGGCCGCGCTCGGCTTCACCCCACCCGCGCCGTAGCGGGCCACGTCCCATTGCGTGGGCAGGTTCAGCTCCTTGCCGGGAGGCAGGGACGCATCGGCATCGAACGTGGCCAGAATTCCGGGATTGATTGAGAACAGCGCGAAAGCCCGGTTGCTGGTCTTGAAGTACATCAACGAGATCGCCCGCAGCGTCTCGCCTTCCTGCACCACATGCCGGTTGCCGACGTCCTTGTTGAAGGCGACGACCGCCGCGCCCATGGTGTCACTGACGTTCGGGGCGAACTCGGCGAACTCGTTGGTGATGTGCGGCGTCGGAGTGGCCGATCCGGTGTTGGACGGGTCGTAGTCGAACCCCCAATGCACGGCCCCGTAGTAGTGGCCGATGTCCTCGGCGTGGGCCGTGGTCTCGAAACGGAACGTGCTTTTGTAGGGACCACCACCGGGAAGGTCGTTCATGATCGCACTTTCGGGAGGGCCTGCGACCGGGTTGCGGCCGACCGCCCGGCCCGGGGTGGCGGAGGACAGAGTCAAGCCGCCGGAGTTCTGGATCGGGGTGGACTTGTTGCGGAACTCGAGATGCGGGTAGTTGCCGGATACGTTGGGGCCACCGGGCTGGCGCGGCTTGGTGTTGGCGGCGTCGATGTCGAGGCTGTAGTCACCCTGCACCGCGTCGGGCACCGTGAGCAACTGCCCAGCGGCCAAGGGCGCCTTGGGATCAGAGCTGATCCCCAGCCCCTGGTTGGCGTCGTAGATGGCGGCCGCTTTGCTGGGCAGCCCGTAATGTGCGGTAGAGACCGAGGCGAGCGTGTCGCCCTGCTTCGTCTCGTGTATCCGGTTGGCCTGCTTGGTTCTGATCCGGTCGACGATCGCCTGATCCTTATGCAGCTCCTTCCACGGCCTCGCCTTACCGCCGACCAAGGTCTGGGCAACCTGCAAGAAGGTGATCGTGTCGGTCACCGGCCCGGCCTTGTCCGGCATGAACTCGATGCGGACCCTCTCCTGCAGCCCGGCCGAGCCTGGATTCTCGTCCATTTCCACCGTGTACTCGCCGTCTTTTACCTTGCCGGGCTTGCGCAGCTTGAAATGTGGCGTCGCCGGTGTGCTTACCGATGGCCGCGCCTGCCGCCCGGACATCGCGTCCTGGGCTGCCTGATCCGCGTCCGCCTCGGCCGAGGCCACGTTTGAGCCGCGGTCCGTCGGCCCGCTCGCCTGGACGACATGGGCGAGTTCGTGAGCCAGCAACGACTTGCCGCTGTGGGTATGCGGGGCGTACTCGCCGCGTCCGAACAGGATCGACGACCCAATGGTGACCGCGCGGGCGTCCAGCGCATCGACCGCCTCACCGGCACGCTCGTCGGCGAAGATCCTTACCGTGCTGAAGTCGAACCGAAATCGCGACTCCATCGACCTACGGATCTCGTGATCGACAGGGTGACCGTGGGACACGTCGAGACGGCGTTCCGGCTCGGAGCTTTCCGGCCTGACATCGAAGCCACTCGCCACGCCCATGTCCGAGAGCATAGCCCGAGATCCATAGGCCAAGAGTCATGCCTTTGACAGCGAGAGGTGCGCGGACAGCGCGCGGAGGAAGTCGGGGGCGTCGAAGATCTTTCCGGCGGAGGCAACTCCACTGGTCTTCGTCTGACCGCTCAGGAGGCGTTGCACCGCTTCCACCGCCAGCGGCGCGCTGATCGCGTAGATGTCCTGACCGCTGGCGGTGATGCGGCGCTGGGTCTCGCCGGAGCGCACGATGACGTCGACGACGAAAGTCTGCGCGGAGCGGCCAGTTTCCTCCACTGCAACGGGTGTGGGGGTGTCCGGGGCGGCCACATCCTTGGCCGCGGCGGTGGCCATGTAGGTGCGCACCTCCGGAATGGACAGATGGCTGGGGACGGTGATGATGTCGGCCATCGTGAATTCGGCGAGGACCGGCTGGCGGCCCAACACGGGAAAGTCCCAGTCCACGGTCGGCAGGTCGCCCTCACCGAGGTAGTAATCCAGTTGGCCACCGGTGTAGCGGACCCGCTTGCCATCGCGGCGTTCCCGGGAGACCGTGCCGGAGGCGCGGGTCCCGGCGGTGGGATGCCAGCTGCTCAGTCCGTAGGCGATATGGGCTTCGTCGGCCGCGACCCAGTCGCCCATCGCCGTGGTGACGAGCAGATCGCCGAGCCCGCCGAAGAAGGCCATCGCCGGCACGACTGCCACGCCCGCGGCCTCAGCGCGTTCGGAGAAATGCGTGAACGTATCCAGGTTGGCCTCGATCTCGGCCGCCACGTCTACATAGGGAACCCCGGCGCGCAGCGCGGCCTCGATCACCGGGGCCGCCGTCGAGGCGAACGGGCCGGCGCAGTTGACGACCGCGGCCGCGTCCGTCAACGCCAGGTCTAGCGAGGCCGGATCGTCGGCCGACGCCACCCGGTAGTCGAGCCCGAGATGCGGTGCCGCCAGTGTCTGGAGTTTGCCCGCGTCGCGGCCGAGCAGCAGCGGGACGAATCCGCGATCGCGCAACTCCGCCACCACGAACCGGCCGGTGTGTCCGTAGGCGCCGAACACCGCCACGGTCTGATTTGTACTCATAGGGAGATCATCTCAAACGGCCGCCTGGCTGGAGAGTGTCTGGAACGCCATCCCCCATACAATTTCGGACATGGCCACTATCGCGATCGCCGCCACCGACGGCATGCTGCACTTCGAGCTCGCCATGGCCTGTGAGATCTTCGTCAAGGACCCGTCCGGCCTGGCAGACCCGTGGTACGACCTCGTGGTCTGCGGCCCAGGCCCGGTCAGGATCGGCAGATTTCAGATGGAACCCGACGCCGGGCTGGACCGGCTCGCCAGCGCCGACACGGTGATCATCCCCGCAGTGGAGGACGCAGACGCAGACGTGCCGCCCGGCCTGCTCGACGCTGTCCGCGCCGCCCACGCGGCGGGCGCCCGAATGGTTTCGCTGTGCACGGGCGCGTTTGTCCTTGCCGCCGCCGGGGTGCTGGACGGGCTGCGCGCGACCACCCACTGGGCCCACACCGAGGCGCTGGCCGCCCGCTTCCCCCGGGTGCAGGTGGACCAGGACGTGCTCTATGTGGACAACGGCAACGTGCTCGCCTCGGCCGGCAAAGCCGCCGCGATCGATCTGTGCCTGCACCTGATCCGCCGCGACCACGGCTCGACGGTCGCCAACTCCGTCGCCCGGCGCCTGGTCGTGCCGCCGCATCGGGCCGGCGGCCAGGCTCAGTTCGTCACCACCCCGGTGCCCGCGCGCGAAGACCATCCGCTCGCCAGCCTGTTTCCCTGGGCGATGGAGAGGCTCAATCGGCCGCTGACGGTGGAAGACCTTGCCCGCCAAGCGAATATGAGCTCGCGCAACCTGGCCCGCCAGTTCAGGGCGGCAACGGGCACCACCCCACTGCAATGGCTGTCAGCGCAGCGAATCCGCCGCGCCCAGGAACTACTGGAGAACACCGACAACAGCATCGATGCCATCGCCGAAGCGGCCGGGATGGGAACAGCCACCACGCTGCGCCGACAATTCAACCGCATCATCGGGGTACCTCCCGACGCCTACCGTCGCACCTTCCGCAGACCGCGCTAGGCGGCAGCACCAGGCTCGCTTGCCAGCTGCCGAGCCGCTTTCAGGACCCCGACGACGACGTGCACGGCGATGATCCCGTTGACCGCGTGCAGCGCGGCGATTGTCAGGCTGAGCGGGGTGCTTGCGCCCGCGGCATCGGTGAATGCCTTGGCCAGCAAGGCAATCAGCGCCTGCGCGATGACGAGGCCGAGCGGCAGGACGGTCAGCCCAATGATCCGGCCGGGTGCCCTGGCCAGCGCGGCGACCAGGATCGTAAGCAGCGAGAGCAGCGGGATGACCGCCATCCCATTAACGCTGTGCAGGGCATAGGAGCCGTCACCCGCGGGTTTCGTGAATGCGCCCACGGCGGCGAAGACGAACTGCAGGGTGAAGGCGACCAGCAACAGACCGCTGACCACGACAAAGGTCCGACGCACGATGACCTCCTAGCGGTGCGCCGGCGCAAGCGCTTGGGCGACATGGTCGGTGGCGGTGATCGCGCCGTAAGCCACGATTCGCACGAGATCGGCATCGTCTGGATAGGACAGTCGCCACACCGCGACGTCGGCCGGGCTGATCGCGCTGGGCGCGAACGCGGCCAGCAGCGCGATCCGCGTCCCGGCCCGGTCTTTGCCGGACAGGTCCCGGATCAGGTCGGCGGCCCACAGCCCCGGCTCGTTCGGGAACCGCCCGTTCTCCCAGCTCACGGTACCGGTCACGGTCTGCCGAGCCATCTCGCCGAGCAGCGCTCCCCCTTGCCCGGCAGCGTTTTTCAGGCTCGCGTAGGCAACGCCGACCGGGCTGTCGCCGGCCCAGGCCGGTGGCTCTGCCGTGCCTTCGGCGATCAGGGAAAGGCTGCGGCCGGGCGTCTTGGGCGCACGGGCGGCCTTGGCCGACAGCCGGCCCCCGGCGGATCGCACCACCGGGAACCGTTGCAGGCCACCGGGCAGCAGATCCGGGTCAAGCAACGCCGAGACGATCCGATTGATGAAATGAAAGGCGAGCAGGGTACCGGTGATCTCTGGACGGTATGGGCTGGTCCACGATCCGGCTTCGGGGCTGCGGCTCGCCTGCGCCCAGCCGACGAGCTCGGCGTGCCTGGGGTGCTGCGGCGTTTCGCCCTGCGCGATGACCTCGGCCAGCTCGCGCTCCCCCAGCGCGTGCAGCAAAATCACGTGGGCGTCGACGCAGAACCGGCAGCGGTTGGCCCGGGACACCGCCGATGCGACAACCTCGCGGTCGACCCGGGAAGCGTTTCCGGCAAGCAGCGACTCACGCATCAGTGACCAGGTCGCCGCAAGCACCTCCGGCGCGGCCGACAGCGCTTGGAAGGCCGGCACCGGCCCGAGAAAGTCTTCCCGCAGCTGCCGATAGACCTCCGCGGTCAGACCGATCGCCGCCTTCGCCGGAGCTGGAATGAAGAAGCGGTATGTCATGGGGTCGATGCTTGTGCCTGCACCCCTGGAAAGCATCGTGCCACCGCAGACACTTGCCTGGCCCGCACTACTGCGTCCGCGGTATGCCGCATCTACCACGGGCGCAGGATGCTTCCAGGTGACTGCCGGGTCTACTGTGCGATCATGCGCCCGGATCTGCCCTACGCCCTCGGCGGAGTCGCCCTGGGCGCCCTGCTTTTCGGCAACGCCGCGCTCGCGCCCGACGCCGCTCCCACGCGGGCGATCGACGTCGCCTTGGTCCTGGTCACGGCGGCAGCCGTGGCGATGTGCCGACGGCACCCGGTGGTCGCGTTGAGCGTCGCGACCGCGGCGATGCTGGCCTACCACGCTCGGGTGCACGCCGGGGTGGCCGCGTCGTTCGCCGTCCTCGGCACGGTCCTCATCGCCGCCTGGCGGGGGCACCGCTGGGCCGCTGCCCTGGCCAGCCTCGTCTTCCTCGGCGGCTTCCTGGCCCGCGACATCTCGGTCGCCCCGGCCGGGCTGACCGGTCAGCAGATCAGCGAACGCACCACCCTTCTCCTGGGCTGGTTTGTGGCCGCCAACATCGCCGGGCTGATCGCCCGGCAGCACCAGGCCTACCTGAAACAGGTGGAGCAGCGGGCCATCGACGCCGAACGCACCCGCGAGGAGATGGCGTTGCGCCGCGCCGGGGAGGAGCGCCTGCGCATCGCCCGCGATCTGCACGATTCGCTGACCCACAACATCTCCGTGATAAAGGTCCAAGCCGGGATCGCTGTGCACCTGGCCCGCAAACGAAACGAGGAGCCGTTGCCGGTGCTGCTGGCGATCCAGGAAGCCAGCAGTGCCGCGATGCGGGAACTGCGCGCGACGCTGAAGGTGCTGCGCTCATCGTCCGATGTGGACTGTGTCGGGCTGGCCTGGGTGGATGAGCTCGCTTCGCGCACGCGGGCGGCTGGGATTCCGGTACAGGTGACGCTCTCCGGTCATCCGCGCGACCTGCCCGTCGAGGTCGACCAGGCCGGGTACAGGGTCGTCCAGGAAGCCCTGACCAACGTTGCCCGCCACGCCGGCCCGGCCGCCGCGCAGGTCCACGTCGAGTACGCTCCCGCGCAGCTGACCGTCTCGGTGTCTGATGACGGCCAGGCGTCCTCGGCCCTAGAGGTGACCCCCGGGGTGGGCCTGCAAGGTATGCGGGAGCGCGTGACCGGGCTAGGCGGCACGCTGCAAGCCGCTCCCCGCGACAGCGGCGGCTTCGCCGTCCGGGCCACGTTCCCCTTGGACGGCCCAGCATGATCCGTGTCCTTCTCGTCGACGACCAAGCCTTGATGCGGGCAGGATTCCGGGCCCTGCTCGAAGCCGAGGACGATCTGGAGGTCGTCGGCGAGGCGGCCGACGGCACCTCGGCCGTCCACTTGGCGCGGCAGCTGAAGCCGGATGTCGTGCTGATGGACGTGCAGATGCCGGGACTCGACGGCATCGAAGCCACCCGCCGCATCGCCGCCGACGCCGACCTCGCTGCGGTCCGCGTCCTCATCCTCACCAACCACGGGCTCGACTCCTATGTCATAGCCGCCCTCCGCGCGGGCGCCAGCGGGTTCCTCCTCAAGGACGCCGATCCCGCCGAACTGTTACAGGCCATCGCGGTAGTGGCGCGCGGCGACGCGCTGCTCGCCCCGGCCGCCACGCGCACGCTCATCAGCGAATTCGTCGCCGGCCCTGTTCCAGCGGACCCAGCCGCCGGACGCGACGTGCTGACCGCACGCGAACAGGAGATCGTCGAGCTGGTCGCGCGAGGGCTGAGCAACGACGAGATCGGCGAGCGAATGGTGATCAGCCCGCTGACCGCCAAAACACATGTCAATCGGGCGATGATGAAACTGCACTGCCGTGATCGCGCTCAGCTGGTGGTTTGGGCTTACGAGTCAGGGTTGATCACGCCACGACGCCGGTGACACCAACCAACATCGGCCGGGCCGATGCTTGTTACCGCTAGCTCCGCGAATTTCTGTGCGCCTGTTCCGTTGCAGTCCCAGATTTGCAGCCGGGCACCGTTGGCGGTGGAGCCGCTGGGCGAGTCAAGACAGCGCCCGGATTGCGGGTTGCGCAGCGAGCCATCCGCTTGCTGGACCCAGGTTTGAGCCCCGGTGCCGTTGCAGTCCCACAGCTGGATTTGGGTGCCGTTGGCTGTCCCGGCGGAGGTGACATCGGGGCAGCGGCCGATGGTACGCAGCGAGCCATTGCTGTTGCGATACCAGTGCTGGTCGACGGCAAAGGACTGGCAGTCCCAAAGCTGGACGGCGGTGCCGTTGCCTCCGTTGTCGTCGCGGAGGCCTGGCAGTCCCACAGGTCGACCGCCGTGCCCGCGCCGCCGTTGTTGTCACCGATGACGTCCACGCGCTTGCCGCCGGGGCCGGTGATCGTACCGGCCGCCGATCCGGGCGGAGTGCTTGTGCCGCCTGAGGTGTAGACCGCTACGTAGTCGACAACCATTGGTACGCCGGAAACCGTCGCGGCCGTAGGACCGCCACCGAACGCGGCCGGGAACGAGCCGCCCATCGCCACGTTGAGGATGATGAAAAGCCGTGGTGTGTCGCGTTGTTCCAGGTGTTGGCGTCCATCTGGTTCGAGGTGACGGTGAAGAAGTTGTTTCCGCCGAGGTACCAGCGAATCTGTTCCGGCGAAGTGCTGCGGTCCAGTTCCATGGCGTAGGTGTGGAATCCGGTCAGGCAGCCACCGCAGGCCCGCTCGCCGCTGCCGAGGCCGGTGAACTCGTTGCACGGGCCGCCGGGCGCGACTCCACAGTGGAGGGTCGCGAAATGCGAGCCGCGACCGTTGATGGCTTCCAGGCGAAGTCGGTGCGCTGAGTCTCGATCCGGCCGCTGGTCCAGTTGCCGCCACCATCACGCAAGGGTTTGATGACCAGGTGCCCGGCGCCATCGCGGTAGACATTGCTGGTGCTGCTGGTCATGGTCTCGATCTCGCCGGTGCCCCAGTTGGCGGCACCGCCCCGGGTGACCGGTGCCGGTGGCGTAACGCCAGTTGCCCGCGTCGACGCCGGTGTTGGCCGAGCCGTCGAAATCGTCGCCCCACAGCAAGGTCCAGCCGGCAGGCGGAGCGGGCACCGCTGCGGCCGGTGAAGAGGAGACTGCGAAGACGGTACTGTAAATACTCCTGTCAATGACTCAGGTCGAACCGCGCGCTTCAGCGCGTGGCGGTGGCATACTTCGGGCGGCCGTTCGGCCGATACGACTGGAGCGTTACCCCCTTCGAGTCGGTCCGCGATTCGACCAGGTGCAGCGCCAAATCCGGGCCGTTGTCCGGGAAGAGCCGCATGCCCTGGCCGACGATCACCGGGACGACGAGCAGATTAATCTCGTCGACGAGGCCGTTCTCGAGCAGCCACCGGATCAGGGTGCCGCTGCCGTGCACCTGCAGCTCACCACCCGGCTTCGCTTTCAGCTCAGCGATGGCCGCCGCGAGGTCACCGGAGAGCAGGGTCGAGTTCGCCCAGCGCGCTTCGGCGAGCGTGTTCGAGGCAAGGTACTTGGGCCTCGTGTTCAAAGCATCCGCGATCGGGCCGCTGCCCGGGTCCATCGCCCCCCAGAAGCCGGCGAAGAGCTCGTAGGTTCGCCGGCCGAACAGGAACGCATCGGCGCGCTGGTAGGTCTGGTTGATGAACGCGATGGTCTCGTGGTCGCCCACCCCCATGGCCCATCCCCCGCGCTCGAATCCGTTCCTGCGATCCTCATCCGACGCGCCGCCGTTTCCCTGCATCACTCCATCGACCGAGACCTGCGTGATGGTGGTCAGCTTCATGATCGTAGTTCCCTTTCTCAGGGGTTGTCCGTTCAGGCGCCCCCGTGGCGCCCGCTCACCCCTGGTACGAACACGATGGCCCCGATCCGACACCGTCGCATCACGCATTCTGTCCGAAATGGAGAGAACCGCCTTCAGCTGAGCTGTTGAGCCAGTCCGACGACGATGCCCTCGGGGCCGCGGACATAGCAGAGCCGGTACATGTCCTCGTACTGCGCGAGCTCGCCGACCAGTTCGGCACCGTGGGCACGCAGGCGGGCAACGACGTCATCGATGTCATCGACGGCGAACATGACACGGCGAATGCCCAGCGTGTTTGCCGGCGCGATGCTGGGCTCGGGGGTGATCGCCTTCGGCGTGTGGAACTTCGCCAGCTCGATTTTGCCGGGGCCGTCCGGTATCCGCAGCATGGCGATGTCCTGTCGCACGTCTTCGATGCCGATGACACTCTCCACCCAAGGCCCCTCGATCGGTCCCTTGCCCTCCAGCTCCATCCCAAGCTCGACGAAGAACGAAATGACAGCGTCAAGATCGTCGACAACTATGAGGACATTGTCCATCCGCTGGATCGCCATGCTGAGTCTCCTTCACGTGGACGGCCACGGTGGCCGTATCCACTCCTGAGACGGAGCTGTCGGGCCATTCTCGACATCCTCTGCCACCGGCGCGCCTGTCCGCGAGACGACACTCAAAAGGTGTTGTCTTTGCACACTGGGCCACCTCATTACGGCATGACACAGCTAAATCGCGTGATGACGCGACGCCTGGGCAAACTGTTCGCCACGCTTGTCGGCACTGCCTTGATCGTGGTGATGGGGGCTCAGCCTGCCAGCGCCACAGTCTTCCCGTACCGGATCGATATGCAGACCTGCGACGTCAGCGGTGCCGGAACCGACGGCTATGTCGCGGCCAGGATCCACGGCACCGCCGGATCCAGCGGATGGATCGGGCTCAACAACGCCAACCACGACGACTTCGAACGCGGGAACGTCGACGCCTTCTACTTCAACCTGCCTTCGAACATCGGCACGATCACGAGCGTGTACGTCAACTTCGTACCCACCGGAGACAATTCCGCGTGGTGCCTGTCCTGGGCGAAAGTGCACGGCCCCATCGGCACCTCACCGAGGTTCTACTACAACAACAGCAGCCTGTGGTTCGTGTCCACGGGCACCTGGGGACCGTGGCTCCCCTAGGTCGGACCAGCCGATCGGCCCGCAGGGCCGGGCTAGGCCCCGGGTTCCGGCGGCTTGTGCTCGCCCTGCGGCGCCGATGGTTTCTCCCCGCTTTGGCGGCCGCGCTTGGACGACTTCGACTGTGCGTCCATCGACGAAAACTTGGCCGCTCGGGAAATAGAGCCCTGCTCGACCTGAGCCTTGAGATAGGTGAGGGCGGCCGCTTCGTCGGCCAGGTCCGCGCGCATCGACGCCGGCGCGTTGGCCAGCATCCGGTGGACGGTGCTGAGCGAGAGGCCGATCGCCTGGGCCGCGTCTTCGACCTTGCCGCCGCTGAGCAGATCTGAGGCGTGCCGCTTAGCCTGCTGCACCTGAAGGAAGACCAGCTCGGTTCGTACCACCGGATCGGGAATGCGCCCTGCGGCCTGGTCGCCGGGCACGACATTGACGTGAATCGGCACGGTTAGCGTGTGCTGGGCCAGCGTCGGCAACTCGACCCAGGTGAACGTGCAGGTGGCAACCTGAGCCAAACCCAGTGCGGCGATCGCCGGTATGTCAAAAGTCAGCACCAGCTTGCGGGTCTCGCCCGAGTAGAAGCTGCCCAGCTCGGCCATGAGCGCTTTACCCGTCGTAGTGACCGGCAGGTCGTTGACGATCTGCACCGCCCGCACGTGCGGCGACACCTCGATCGACACCGAGGCGGCCTGCGCCGAAAGGGAAAGCAGCCCTTCGACCTCACCGGCGATCAGCGCCCCCGCCGTGTCGGGCTCCTCGGCGAACAGCTCGTTGCCGGAGCCGCCGCGGGCGATGGCCGACATGAGCCGCTCGTCGTAGCCGAGGCCGTAGCCCAGCGTGGAAGTGGTGACTTTGTTGGCCTGTGCCCTGGCGGCGATGCCGCCGAGAGCTTCCAGGTCGGTGACGCCCGCGTTCGCGTGCCCGTCGGAGATGAGCAGGACGGTCGCGCCGGCGGGTCCCATGGCCCGCTGGGCCTCTTGCAGGCCGCGCAGGTACCCCGAGGACAGGTCGGTGTTGCCTCGCGTCTGCACTCCGGCGATGAGCTGCTTGACCTGATGCTTGTCGCTCAGCGGCCCGGCCGGGACGATAACCTCAACAAGGTTGTCGAAGACGACCAGGCCGAAGTTGTCCGTCGGCTCCAGCCGGCTGACGAGGTTGTCCAGCGCGATCTTCGCCCCATCGATTCGGCTGCCGCTCATGGAACCGCTGCGGTCGAGCACGACCTCCAAAGTGGATGCCGGTCGCGGCTCGTCCGAGCTGGGCAGAACGGGCGCCGCCAGCTCGATGAGAACCGACAGCTGATCGTCGGTCTCGACCGCGATCACATCGACGTCGAGCTGTGCTTCTATGCGCATGGCGCCTCCTTTGGACATGGCCCACGCCGATACAACCACACCCCGGCAACGGCGTGGATCTTCAATGCCCACAAATGGGGCTAACGGGGCTCCAGACACCCGGACCGGGACGGCGGGCCAGCTCCACGGTCAAGGTGTCCCGCCAGTCGATATGCTGTCGCGAGTGCGGACCGGAACAGGGTTGCCGGGACATATCGTCGCCGCGCCGCGCCGTGACGCCCGCTACGGAAGGAGAAGACCGTGTTAGTTACCCGAGCCGAGGTGGAACACGTCGCAGAGCTAGCCCGGTTGGCGCTGACCGAGACGGAAATACCCTATTTTCAGCAGCAGCTGAGTGCGATTCTCACGGAAGTGGAGAAGATGCAGGAGGTTCCGACCGACGACGTGCCCCCCACTTCCCAAGTCATTCCGCGAACCAACGTGTTGCGAGCCGATGTCATCGGCGAAACCCTTGAGCGAGATGACATTCTGGCGATCGCACCGGCTCATGATGGCGTGCGGTATTCGGTTCCGAGGATTCTGGGTGAAGACGAGTGATGGAATCACTAGCAGATCGCACCGCTCATGAGCTGTCCGGCATGCTGGCGGCCGGCGAGGTAAGCGCGGTTGAGTTGACCAAGGACGCGCTCGGCGTGATCGAGCGCACCAACAAGGCGCTGAACTCCTTCCTCACCGTGTCCGACGTGCAGGCGATGAGCGCCGCCAAGGCGGTGGACGAGGCGAGGGCGCGCGGGGAAAAGCTGGGACCGATGGCGGGCATTCCCGTGGCGGTCAAGGATGTGCTCGTCACCAAGGGCGTGACCACGACGGCAGGCTCGCGCATCCTCGAAGGGTTCGTGCCGCCCTACGACGCCACCGCCGTCCAGCGGCTGCGCCAGGCGGGCGCCATCATCGTTGGCAAAACCAACATGGATGAGTTCGCGATGGGATCATCCAACGAAAACTCCGGCTTCGGCGCGGTTCACCATCCCTGGGACCTGAGCCGGGTTCCGGGTGGCTCCAGCGGCGGGTCGGCCGCGGCGGTCGCCGCCGGCCAGGCCGTCGCGGCATTGGGGACAGATACCGGTGGGTCGATTCGCCTGCCGGCCGCGTTCTGCGGGCTGGTCGCCATCAAGCCCACCTACGGCCGGGTCAGCCGCTATGGCCTGATCGCCTTTGCCTCGTCGCTGGACCAGGTGGGCCCGATGACCCGCGACGTGACCGACGCGGCCACCCTGTTGGAGGCGATCTCAGGGCACGACCCGGCGGACGCCACGTCGCTGGAGGATCCGGCCGACTTCACCACCGGGCTGGACAGGGGCATCAAGGGTCTGCGGGTCGGAATCGTCAAGGAGCTATTTACCGAGGGTATGGAGCCCGAGGTGGCGGCTGCTGTGCGGCGGGGCATCGACCAGCTCGTGTCGCTCGGGGCGCAGGTCGAGGAATGTTCGCTGCCGTCGTTCAAATACGCGTTGGCCGCCTACCACGTCATCGCCCCCGCCGAAGCGTCGTCGAACCTGGCTCGCTTCGACGGCGTACGTTACGGCTTGCGCAGTCCTGACGCGCGCGATGTCACCGAGATGATGATGCGGTCTCGGGAGGAAGGCTTCGGAGACGAGGTCAAACGGCGCATCATGGTGGGGACTTACGCGCTGTCGGCCGGTTATTACGACGCCTACTACGACAAGGCTCAGCGGGTGCGGACAGTGGTCATCCGCGAGCTTGAGGCCGCGTACGAGAATTTTGATGTACTGGTAGGGCCGACCGCCCCATGCGTCGCGTTCAAGCTCGGCGACAGGGTGAACGACCCGGTCGCCATGTATCTGGCGGACATCGCCACCATCCCCATGAGTTTGGCGGGCATTCCCGCTATCACGGTCCCGATCGGGCTGGCCGATGGGCTTCCGGTGGGGCTGCAGATCTTCGGGCCCCATTTCAGCGAGGCACAGATTTTGCGTGCCGCTTTCGCCTTGGAACAGTCAGCAGGTTTCGACTCACGCCCGCGCCGCGACTTCGCGCACAGTGCTGCGCCGCAAGCGAAGCCGGGCCAGCCGTAGTAAACAAAGACGAATCTGGATCCGCCGTGACTTCCCGCGGCGGATCCAACACTTTCCATGGTTGGGAACCGCTTCCCATTTCGGCCCATGGCCTCGCCCAGCACACTCGGTGGGCAAGCAAGGCATCAGCCGAAAGGAAGAACATGAAGCACAAGCTTGTCCGTGCTGTGGCGGTGGTGGCAATCGCCTTCGCTGGCTCGGCGGTGGCGGCCGCGCCAGCTCACGCCAGTGAGCTTGGCGGCCCCCTGTGCATAACCAACCAGCCCACCTGGCTGCGCGATCAGCCGTGGGGCAGTGTCCTGCGCACGCTGAGCCCCGGCCGGGGATTCCGCGTCCACTGGGCATATGGCGGCAGCGACATCGGCGCCTGGTACTACGGCCACGGGGCCGAAGCGCCGGGGCAGGACGGCTGGATCCCGGCCGGCAACTGCAACTTCTAGACCTCAGTCGGGTGTGGCCGTGAGACCGCGGCCACACCCATGCTCGGGTCAAAAACGGGCGTGCGAGCCGTAACCGAGGGCCTTAAAATTCGCGGCGTGACCCCTTTACGCCGTCGCCTTGCCGCCGTGCTGGCTTTTGTCGCATTCATGATGGTCGGTGCCTCACCGGTGTGGGCCGACGTGGTGCCGCGAGCGTTCATCGGCAATTCGAACGGCAACCCGGGCGGGTTCAGCGGCAACTACTACATGTACCGAGGCGAGATTCTTAGCTCCTACTTCGGGATCACCGTGCCACTGGATGGGGGCACCTACACCGTCAACATTTCTACGTCGGCGATGCAGGGCCGCGTCTCGATCGATCGCGTCGAGGGCAACGGCTGTTCCGGCAGCGGCAACAGCGGAACATGCCAGCTGACCATGCCAACGTTTCCCGACCAACCTGACGGCGGGCTGCTCGACGGCTCGGCGACCCTGCGGGCCGCGGCCGATGCGCCGCTCGGCAAGGCCGGCGACCTGGTGGTCACCACACCGCATTCGGGTAGCACGGCACGGGTGCCGATCTGGATTGTCCAACGTGGTGTCTCACAGAACATCGGCGTCGAGGTGAGCGAAGTCTGGGGAAATGTCGGTGACACGGTCGCCGAGAAGATCACGGTGCGCAATCCCGGGCCGAATCCCCTGCTCGTCTGGGGACTGGCCGGAAACCTGCCCGAGGGCACCGAATACGTTGGCCAGGACGGATGCAGCGAAGGCAAGGTCGGTGGGACCGATACCTTCTGCACCATCACCCGCCCCATGAATCCAGGCGAGTCAAGGACTTTGACCGTGCGGTACAAGATCGTCACCGCGCAGTTCGCCAAGGACGGCTGTATCTGCACACAGATCGGCTCATATCTCTACTCGACCGGTCAGGGCGGGACGACCTGGGTCGGCAACTTCATCACGTACCAAATCAAGATCAATGGTTTGGTGCCGGTGAAGAAGCCGAATCCGGGGACGAGCAATCCAGGCGCGCAGGCACCGGCCGCCATCGCGCCGTCGCTGGCCCCCTCAGAGTCCGCGGTGCCAAGCGAGTCGGCTACGCCGTCGGCCAGCGCGTCGATCGAAACGATAGCGATCGAGCCGGCCGCTTTGCCGAAGACCGACAACCCGTCGCGCTGGCCGGTGCTGGTGGCGATCGCGCTGCTCATTGTTGGGCTGGCTGGCGGTTTCGGGGTATGGCACCGGCAGCGCGCTGCCTCCCGGCCGGCGGCGGGAGCCGAGGACGCCACGGAGGCAGGGCAAAGCGTGGATATTGCGCTCGCAGACGAAGTGCAGCCCGGTCAGGAGTGACCGCTGCGGCTCTAGGGCGCAAGCAGGGAGCGGATGGCGCGCGCCACGGGCCAGGTGCCGTTGTCGGTATTGCCCAGCACCGTCCAGGTCAGATCGGTGCTGGGGTCGTGCGTGCTGGTGAAGGAGACGCCGGCGTCAAAGCCGGCCAGACGCACCTGTGGGCCGGTTTCGCGGAGCCAGAACCCCAGCCCGTAACGGGCGTGTTCGGCGGGGACCAGGCTGTGCGGCCGGGTCATCTCGGCCACCCAGTCCTTGCCGACGATCCGGCCGTCGAAGAAGGCGCGCCAGAACGTGCTCATGTCGGCGGCGGTGGTGTAAATGCCGCCGTCGCCGTTGCCGCGGACCGGCAGGTGCAGCACATTGCTGCGCCATTGCCCGTCGCGGAGCAGGTAGCCGGTGGCGGTTCGGGCGGGCAGCTGGTCCGAGCGCAGGAACGCGGTGTCGGCCAGGCCGGCGCGCTGGCAGACCAGTTCGTCGACGAGCTGGTGGTAGCCGATTCCAGAGACCCGCTCGGCGATCAGCGCCAGCACGATGTAGCCGCCGTTGCAGTAGCTGAAGGCTGTCCCGGCCGGGAACTTGGTGGGGTACCCGTCCAGCTCGGCGAGGAACTCCTCGGTCTGCGCCAGCCGGTGCACCGGCACCTTCAGCACGTAGTCGGCGATGTCGCCCAGGGTCTCCTCGTCCAGGTAATCACCGATCCCGGAGCGGTGCCCGAGCAAATGCTCCACGGTGACATCGTCGGCGATGAGAGGCAGGTCTGTGCCGAGCACCGAGCGGGCGGTGGTGTCCAGCGCAAGCCGGCCCTGTTCGATCAGGCTCACCACGGCCAGCGCGGTGAAGCCTTTGCCGCCGCTGGCCACGGCGAAACGGGTGTCGATCGTGTTGGGCACCTCGTGCCCGCGCTGGGCCAGCCCGAAGGCGGCCTGATAGGCCGGCTCGCCTTCCCGGTCGACCCGGACCACCCCGGAGAACCCCGCATCACCCGCAGCGGCCTCGACCGCCTCGGCGAGCTGCTGCACCGTCCACGACATCGGGCGAGCATATTCGCCGACACCGTTCTGGCACCACGGATTTGCCAAGCCCGGACCGATCAGGGCAGCTCGTAGTCGAACCAGACCTGGTGGGTGCCGTCGGACTCGACCCGCATTCCGCCCGTGCCGGAAATACCGGCCAGCTCGCCGGTGCCGCTGGACGCGACGATGACGAAGAATTCGTTGGTGCGGTCCGTCCCCTGAGTCCCCGCGGAGTGCACGAAGTTGAAGGCGCCCGATCGGCCGTCGACCGATCCTTCGAACGACTCCATGGCCACATAGGCACCCACACCGGTCGCCGGGTCGTAAGCAGCGGTGAACAGCGTGGCGGAGCGGCCCACCACAGCGCCTTCGTAGTGCTTTTCCATGGTGGAGACCCCGACGGGAAGCGCTGTCGCGATCGCCGGGTCGGGCACCAGCGACGTCGGGACAAAAGCGATGACCTTAAACGTTCCGGATGCTTTCACCCAGGTATTCTACGACCGTCCACACACGACACCTCGCACAGCTTGGCCCTCGGCCGTTTGGCGGAAGGGATAGCCGCGAAAGTATGAGGTGATCGGCCGACCGGGGGCATGCCTGGGCGCTGAGCAGCGGCTACGCTTCGCGATCACTATGACCGAGCAGACCTCACCAGACCCGGCGACGCGGCGCCCCGCCATCCGCGCCACCGCAGCAGCGGCCGTTGCGCTCATTCTCATCGTCGCGGCCGGTGCCCTCTGGGACCCCTCGGGCCTGCTGGCGCCTGTGGGTGGCAGTGGCCTTCCGCTGATGGGCTTCGAGGGCGTCTACCGCTGGGCTCCGCTGCTGGTCGGTCTGCCGGTGCTGCTCGCTGCCACGGCCGTGCCGATCCTCGTGTTCGCGGGCAGGCGGGTCTTCCTGGTCACGTGGATCGCGGTGACCGGGGCGGCCGCGCTCGCCGCTGCCGTGACCGGATTCGTCAGCGCCATCCCCATGATCGGGCCGCACCTTTCCGCCGGATCGGTGCTGCGATTCGCTTTCGCCACGAGCGGATTCGCCGCGATGAAATTCTTGTTGGCCGGCCCGCTGGTAGCCGTCGTGGCCGCGCTTGCCTCCCGCATCGGCCGCCCAGCGCAAGGCCAGCCAGTTCGCCACGGGCCCGCGGCCATTTCCGTTGTGTACGTGGTGACGACGCTCGGCGCGGTCACCTTCGCCGCGCAGTGGTGGCGCGGCGGCCCGCTCGGTTACGCCTTCACCGGACTCCTGTTCGCCCCCACCTTCGCCGCCGGCCCGGTCGGTTACCTGGGCGGCATGGCCGTGTTCCTTGGCGCATTTGGCCTGACGGCCCGAGCCCTGCTGCGGCGGTTCGCCCTCTTGACGCCTTCAGCGGTCGCCGCGACGGTCTGGCTGGCCGCCCTCATCGGCGGCTTCACCGTTGGCGTATTTGGCGCTGCCATCGCAGCGCTGCCCTTCTCAAACGGCCTTGCCGACGCCGGCCCGGACAGCTGGTGGATCGGCACGACGCTGATCCATGTCGCGGCGGGCATCGGCTACGGCGCGGCGACGGGCCTGATCGGTGCGGTCTGCGCCGGTGCGGTGTGGCGCTGGCGGCCAGCGCTCTCCTTCCCGCGCAACGCCTCCCGCCGCTGGGTGATGGCGGGCGCGGTCGTGCTTCTGGCGGCCGTGCCGACGCTTGGCCCGGTGTTAGTCGACTTCACTACCACGCCTGGGCCGCAACAGGTTGCGGCGGTAACGGCCTCCGGGGGCTTGGAGCGCCTGCATCTTCTGCCCGCCGCGGACGGGAAAGACCTGCCTGTCATCGGCGACGTCACCGGCCGTCAGGTGATCCTGCGCGGCGTCAACGTGAACCAGCTCATCGACTACTATCAGCGCGATCCCAGCATCCCGGCCACCGAGCCCTTGACAGACAACGATTTCGCTCAGATGGCCGCGATGGGATTCAACGTCGCCCGGCTGGGGATGTCGTGGTCGCGGCTGGAGCCGCTGCGCGGCGAGTTCGACGACTCCTATCTTCGGCAGATCAGCGCGGCTGTGGCGTCGGCCAAAGCCCATGGCATATACGTCGTGCTGGACATGCACCAGGACGCCTGGGGCAATGCGCTGGCTCGGCCGGCACAGCAGTGCGGCGGCGGCACCGAGCCCACCAAGGGCTGGGACGGCGCGCCGGCCTGGGCGACCCTCACCGATGGGACACTGCACTGCCAGTTCTTGGCACGCGACCTCGCCCCGGCGGTGGCGACCGCCTTCAGCAACTTCTACACCGACCGCGACGGCATTCAGAGCGAGCTGATTCGCGCCTGGGCGTATGTGGCGCGAGAATTCGCCAATGAGCCGGCCGTCGCCGGGTACGACTTGCTTAATGAGCCCGGCATCGGGGCCAACCCGCCGGTCAGCTCCGCACTGCTGCTCGGCCGCTACTACGACGCGGCCATCACCGCGATCCGCGCCGCCGAACGCGCCGGGCAAGGCTTCCCGCACCTGGCTTTCTTCGAGCCGAGCGTGCTCTGGTCGGGGCTGGCCTTCGATGTGACACCGCCGCCGGGCTTCACCAGCGATCGGCAGATCGTCTTCGCGCCGCACCCGTACAGTGAATCGATTACGATGGATCAAAGCTTCGGGCTGACGATCGCGTCGATCGAGCGGAACCTGACGGTGTCGTCCCGAGCCGCCGCGTCCTATGGCGCCGCGCTCTGGATGGGCGAATGGGGCTGGTTCGGCGACCCGGCGACGGACGGCGCGAAGGTGACCCGCTTCGGGGCGGCCCAGGACAGGCTCGGCATCGGCGGCGCGTTCTGGGTGTGGAAGCAGGGCTGCGGCTCGCCGGAAACCGGCGCGGACGCCAAGACGTCCGGGAACCTGATCGGCCTCGACTGTGTCACCGGCGCTTCGATCGCGCCGCCCACCGGTTTCGCGAAGCCTTTGTCGCGTGCCTATCCGCGGGCATTCCCGGGCCGTCTCGACAACCTCGCCGCCACTCCGGCCGACGGTGGCCTGACCCTGAGCGCCACGGTCGGCCCGGAAGCGGTGAACTGTCAGCTCGACATCTGGGTCCCCGGCGACGCAACGCCCAAACTCACCACCGAGGGCGTTGCCGACATCAGGTCGGCGAAGGTGTTCGGCGGCTGGCGGATAACCGGCTGCGCCCACGGCACCTACACCGTGACGGTCAGGCGCTAGGCGAGGGCGGTCAGGAGGCCGTTGGCGAAAGCTGCTTGGACGGGCGGGGGCGCATGGCAGAGACGAGAAGCGCGGCGATGCCGCCGATCAGGAGCAGGTCACCGACGCTCACCAGGACAGCGGTGCCCGGTACCGGGATGACATCGCTGAGCCAGGCAAGGCGATGGCGTCCCGCCTCCCAAGCGGCGTGGCCGACCGCCTCGTCGGGGCGCGGCGAGGACCCCGTGCCCTGCGTCCCGGCTCGCGCGTAGGGCATTGCGCCGCGGTTCACCGCGATAGCCACCGCGTTCGCCGCGCCTCCGGCGAGGAGGACGAGCAGCCCCACCCGCTGGCCGGGCGGGCGTCCAGGCAGGTTGGTCCACACCCAGATCGCCCCGAGCACCCAGACGGCCACGGCGAGCAGAATGCCGCTGTCGCGCCGTAGCGTTTCCGGCAGCCAAGCGGGGTCGGCATACCGCAGCGCCGCGATCGCTGCTGCGGCCCAAATCAGGGCGGGGTATCGCAGCCGCAGCGCGGTTAGGCGCAGCGGGTCGCGGCCCAGGAACGTGCCCACGATCGCGGCGATGAGCAACGGCGACGCGATGAAGACGACGCCGGTAAAGCTGGGGACAGCGGTCACGGCAACCTAGGGTCGTTGCTGATCATGGGCGCGGCGACGGCGTAAAGCGCGGCGAGCAGCGTCGCGGCGGTCACCACCGCGCCACTGATCCGGACTGCGGTGCGATCTTTGAGCGGCTTCTTCTTCTCCATTGCTCCTCCGATCGATGCGGGCGAACACCAGCGTGGAGACCGCACGATCAGATGTCAATGTTGCCGTGTCCGGAAAGGACACCATGCCGGTGATTGGGTAACTTGCCCTGATGAGGACCTTGCATTTTGGCCTGAGAGTCACCGACCTCGACCGTTCGCTCGAGTTCTACACCGCGGTCGGATACCGCGTGCTGGGCACCGTGCCCGAGACCGCCTTCGGCAGCCTGACGATGATCCAGCTGCCCGGCGACGACTTTGTCACCATCGAGCTGGTGCACCACCCGGCGCAGCCACCGGCCGGCCAGAACCTCAACCACCTGGTGATCCAGGTCGAATCGATGGCCGACACCATCGCCACCCTCTCGGCCCGCGGCATCGACGTCGAGGAACCCACCTCGCCGGACCAAACCGCTGACTTCCTCACCGCATGGATGACCGACCCCGATGGCAACCGTATTGAGCTTGTCCAATGGCCGCCGGGCCACGCCGACGGCATCACCGAGGCCGACATGCAGGGATGACCATCCACATTAGATAGAGGGCCGGACGCCCGTCCCTGTCCCGCGATTTCGGCTGAAGATCCACCAGCTATGGTACCTGCGGCATTCATCTGATTTAATTTCGCCAGCTGTGCGGTGAGCTGGGCACGCCTTCCAACCATGCATTGAGGAGGCGTTATGAGACGTCGTTCTGCTCTCATCGCCAGTGCCGCAGCAGCGGTGACGGTGGTGGCCGTGGGCATCATCATGCCGACCGTGGCACAGGCGGCCGTCGGATGTTCGGTCACCTATCAGAATCTGAACACCTGGCAATCGACACCGACGTCCGGTGGGTTCAACACCACGTTGGCGATCACCAATCTCGGCGATCCGATAGCCCATTGGACCTTGACATTTACCATGCCCAGCGGGCATACCCGCACGGGTGGCTGGAATGCCACCTTCTCGGGAACCACGGCGGTCACCGCCACCGATATCGGCTGGAACGGCTCGATCGGCACCGGCCAGACCAACGCGACCGTTGGCCTGCAGGGCGACTGGACCCGTTCGGCCGCGGGCACCGCGCCGCCGAACCCGTTCCCCAGACCAGCCAACTTCGCCCTGAATGGGGTGGCCTGCACCGGCAGCACCACCTCCCCCAGCCCATCGCAGAGTTCGGGTAACCGGCCGCCGACAGTGACGCTGACCAGTCCGGGGGCCGGCCAGCTATTCACCGCACCGGCAACGGTCAATTTCGCGGCCACTGCCGGCGATCCAGACGGGACAGTGGCAAGGGTCGAATTTTTGAACGGCTCGACTGTGGTCGGTTCGGACACCTCGTCGCCCTACACCTTCGCATGGATGAACGTGGCAGCCGGAACCTATTCGGTGAGCGCGCGTGCGGTGGACAACCTCGGCGCAGCCACGACCACCACCCCGATCAGCATCACGGTGCGGCCGGCCAACACGGGCGGGCCCGCTCCGGTGCTGCGCGTGTCGGGTAACCGTCTGGTGACGGCGAGCGGGGTGACTTACCGGCTGCTGGGTGTCAACCGGGCAAGCGCCGAATTCGCCTGCGTGCAGGGCAAAGGCATGTGGGACAGCCCGACTCCGGACCAGGCCACCGTCGATGCGATGAAGGCCTGGAACATCCACGCGGTAAGGATTCCGCTCAACGAGGACTGCTGGCTGGGCACGTTCGGCACGCCCAGCGGCACCACCTATCAGCAAGAGGTCAAGGGCTACGTCGACCTGCTCGTCGCCAACGGCATCACGCCGATCGTCGAAATGCACTGGAACCACGGCGTGTACACCGGCAACGCGTCGGCCTGCGCGGACGTCAACGCGACCTGCCAGAAACCCATGCCCGACGCGCAGTTCGCGCCGATGTTCTGGACCCAGGTGGCCAACATGTTCAAGGCCAACAACGCGGTCATCTTCGACCTGTTCAACGAGCCCTACCCGGACGCGGCCAACAACTTCTCCAACCCCACCGCCGCGTGGACCTGTCTACGCGACGGCGGCACCTGTACCGGCATCGGCTATCAGGTGGCCGGTATGCAGAGTCTGGTCAACGCGGTGCGCGCCACCGGCGCCACCAACGTCATCATGGTCCCCGGCATCAGGTGGACCAACGATCTGACGCAGTGGCTGACCTTCCGGCCGACCGATTCCACGGGCAACCTGATGGCCTCATGGCACACCTACAATTTCAACGCCTGCATCACCGTCGCGTGCTGGAACAGCGAGATCGGCACCGTCGCGGCACAGGTGCCGCTGGTGGCCGGCGAGATCGGCCAGAACACGTGCGCCCACGATTACATCGACCAGGTCATGGCCTGGGCCGACTCGCGTGGAGTCGGATACCTTGCCTGGACTTGGAACCCGTGGGGTTGCGGTCAGGGCAACGTGCTCATCAACGACTACACCGGTACCCCCACCAGCAGCTACGGTGACGGATACAAGGCACACCTGCTCACCCAAAACCCTTAACAGCGTTGGGAAAGCGGCGGCCCAGCTCCGGCTGGGCCGCTTTTGCGTTCAAAGCTCAACAGCCGATCAGTTGGCGGGAGGTAGCGCGACGCCGTCGTCCCATTTGTTGTTGACCCATTTGTTGCCCGGCCGGCTGGAGTCGAAGTCCGTGATGGGGAAGTAAAAGCCGCACTTGCCGGTTCGGCCACGCTGGAAGATGTTGTCGACAAACACGATTCCCAAAGCTTGATTGCCGTACGGTTTGGTGCCGTCATCGCCGCTGGACCCGCCATAGGCGCAAGCACCGGCCGGGGTGGCAACAAACAGATTCTTCTCTATCCGATTGTCCCGGACCGGTTCGAAGTCACCGTATCCGGTCAGGTTGGCCGAGCAGCCGCCACCGGACGGCGTATCAGCCACCGAACAGTGAATGCGGTTGTGGAGGATAGTCGAGCCCTGGCTCTGGCGGATTCCACTGGCGTGGATGCGCGGCTCTTGAGCGATATCCTGACCGTGCACCCAGGAGTCCTCTACCCGGCAGTTCTTTCGGCAGTAGACACTGCGGTTTCCGCCGGTCACCTCGACCCGGATCATCGTGAAGTTGGCGTCTCCAACCCCTTGTGACTCAGTGCCTGTGGCACGTGGGGCATGGACCTCGGAATCCATGATGGTGAACGAATACTGCTCGGTTCCGTTCGGGGTCCCCACGGTGCCATCGATCCGGCTATTCTTGATCATCACCTGTTTGGCCTGAATGCTCAGCGCACACGTGACCAGCTTTGCCTCGATGACCGTCCCGTCGGTTTTGATGGTGCAGGGGCCCGTGTATTTCACGGGCGTGATGCCTGTGGGGACACCCGTGCAGTTGGCATCGGGGAAAGCTGGATAGGGCGCGCAGCGCTGCAGACCGGCGGGCACGGCACCGGCCGGGGACGCGCTTGCCGCTGCGGGGCTCGCCGATGCCGAAGGCGATACACCTTGGCCGGAGGGCTCGTCCGACGCGATGACCTGGCCCCCGGCCGGGGAATTCGGGTCGCTGCCGGAGCCGGCAACAATGATGGCGACGGTGGCCGTGCTGGCTATGGCGAGCATGCACAACGCCATCAACGCGACACGATAACGCGAGGCGGCGGCCCGCATCCGGGCGGAAATCCCTGGGCCAAGTGGGCTCATCGCGCGATCTCGTCTTTGGACATGCGGACCAACCTATATGTCCGCACATTTCCGCGCTTCATCGACCCAGATCAACGCGGCTAGCGCGTGGACTGACTCAGGTATGCAGAGTAGGGCGGTAGATGAGTTCTTGAATGTTGCCGTCGAGCGTGCGGCACTCGATCAGCTCGAGGTCGAAGTCGGCCGCGCCCTGGAAGATCGAGTCTGCTCCGGTCTGACCGGTGATCACGGGGAAGACCGTGATGTGGAGCTGGTCCACAAGACCGGCGGCCATCAGCGCCCGATTCATCGACAGGCTGCCGTGTGAGCGCAGAGGCACGTTGGACTCCGCTTTGAGGCGGGCCACGACGTCGACGGCGTCGCCGCTCACCACGGTGGCGTCCGGCCAGTCGAGGGGTTCGTGCAGTGTCGTCGAGATCACCGTTGCGGGCAGGTTCACCATTCGGGTGACCCAGGGGTCACGCACCTCGGACTCGTCGGTGCTCTCGGCCAGCATCCGCGCAAACGCCCGGTAGGTGTTGGCTCCGAAGACCATCCGTTGCTCCTCGCCGTACCGGGCGAGGCGTTGTTCGAGAAGCTCAGGGCCTTGCTTGCCCCAATAGCCGGTCCAGTTGCCGCCGGCGGCGCCAAAGCCGTCCAGGCTGGAAAAGACGTCGAAGGTGTAGGTGACGGTCATGATGCTCTCCTCCGGTGCGGTTTGCGAGTTTGTATGTAGAGACTCGGAGCTAAGGCGAAACTAATCGCCGATGGCCGCCGTAGGTCGTGAAACCGCCGTGTAGGCGCCGTGGAACCGAGAGGGCGGACGCTTTTCGCAGACCGGTTGATGCCGGTCGCGAAGGAGCGATTGATGACGCACATTCCTGCCGTCCACGCCGAGGGCCTGGTGAAGTCCTTCGGTGACTTCCGCGCTGTCGACGGCGTCGACCTGCACGTCGCCCAGGGGGAGATCTTCGGCGTGCTCGGCCCCAACGGCGCGGGTAAGACCACCATGCTCAAAATGCTCGCCACGCTGCTGTCCATCGATATGGGCCGGGCCGAAATCTTTGGCGTGGACGTGCGCCGGGACCCGCACCGCACGCGGCAGCTGCTCGGTGTCACCGGGCAATACGCCTCCGTGGACGAGAACCTGACCGCGAACGAGAATTTGTGGCTGTTCGGGCGGCTGCAAGGGGTACCGAGCAAAAAAGCACGCGATACAGCTGCCGACCTACTCGGGCGGTTCGGTCTCGAAGAGGCGGCGAACAAGCCGATCTCCCAGTTCAGCGGCGGAATGCGCCGACGCCTCGACCTGGCCGCCAGCTTGATCACCCGACCCCCGCTGATCTTCTTGGATGAGCCGACGACCGGGCTTGACCCCCGTACCCGCGGACAAATGTGGGACACGATCCGCGACCTGGTCGCGGATGGCTGCACCGTGCTGCTGACAACGCAATATCTTGACGAAGCCGACCAGCTCGCCGACAGGATCGCTGTCATCGACCGCGGGTACAAGGTGGCCGAGGGCACCCCCGACGAGCTGAAGGCCTCGGTGGGCAACTCGACCCTGCAGCTGCGCCTGGCCGATGCCGCCGACCTGATCATGGCTGCCGACGTGGTACGGCGTCTGCTCGGCGAAGAGCCGGTGATCAGCGGTTCGGGCCGGATGAACGTGGCCCTCGACGCCGCGGACCGGGCCGCGGAGGTGCTCATCGGCCTGCGTGAGGCGGGCATCGGCATCACCTCGGTGAGCGTCGACGCGCCGACCCTGGATGAGGTGTTCCTTGTGCTCACGGGCCATGACACCGCCGAACCCGAACTTGAGGTGGCCCGATGACCATGCAGCTGACTCCCCCTGCGATCGCTGTCGCACCGCCGCGCCGGCTTTCGGCCGGCGATATCGCGGCCCGCACCACACCGCGTAACAGCCTGGCCGAGACGCTGAGCCAGACGATGGCGATGGCTTGGCGGGCGACGAAGAAGATGCGCCGCAACCCGGAGCAGTTCTTCGACGTCACTATCCAGCCACTGCTGTTCACAGCGATGTTCGCCTATCTTCTCGGCGGCGGCATGTCCGGCAGCGTGGAGGCCTATTTGCCGCTGGTCATCCCGGGCATCCTGGCGCAGACTGCGCTGACCGCCTGCATGGCTACCGGCGTGCAGCTGCGCGAGGACATGGAGAAGGGCGTGTTCGACCGGTTCAAGTCGCTGCCGATGGCTCGGATAGCGCCGCTGGCCGGTCCGATGATCGCTGATTTGCTGCGGTACGCGATCGCCTCGGCGCTGACGTTCGCAGCCGGTTTCGCGATGGGCTATCGGCCCGAAGGCGGCGTGCTTGGGGTCCTCGCGGCGATCGTGCTCACGGTCATCGCCGGCTGGTCGCTGGCCTGGGCGTTCACCTGGGTCGGCACGCTGGCTCGCAGCGCGCAGAGCGTCCAGGGCATCTCAATGATGATCATGTTTCCGCTGACGTTCATGTCCAACGCGCTGGTGCCGGTCGACACCCTGCCCGGATGGCTCGCCGCGTTCGTCAAGGTCAATCCGGTCTCCTACATCGTCACGGCAACCCGTGACCTGGCCAACCTAGGCCAGATCACCGCACATGTCGGCTGGGCGCTGCTGGCCTGTGCCGCGGTCATCTTGATCTTCGCGCCGCTGTCGGTGCTCGGCTACCGCCGCCACCTGTGAGCTAGCTGCTGCCGGCTCCGATCCGCTCGACCAGGCTCCTAGCTTCGTCGAGCAGGTCGGGGCCGCGCCGGTCGCCGTACTCGGCTGCGCACACCTCCATCAGGCCCGGTGCCAGCTCGTCGATCCGGGCCGTGATCCGCTCCCAGGACATCGTCGGCATGACCCGGTTGTAGGCGAACCGGTCGGCCAGCACGATCAGCCGCACCGAATCCTTGCGCGACAAGGCATCGTGCAGCAATCCCCACGCGCCGAGCGAGAACAGCACCAGCCCGCAGACCGGATAGTCCAGGTAGGGATGGTCCGGATCGAGCACCCGCAGGGCGCGATCGCGGGCGTGCGCGAACAGCGCCGGGCCGGTCGGGTCGCCTTTCGGCGCGTAATAAGCGTGCGCGGCCAGGGCAGTGGCCTCGCCGAGCAACACCCACGGCTCGAGCCCGGTCGACGGGAGGCCCGGCAACCGCAGGGCGCGAACCCGCTCCAAAGCCGTGCGATAGGCGGCCAATCCGGACTCGGTGTCGCCCCGCGCGAGGGCCAGCTCCGCGACACCGACGTCGGAGACCAGCTGTCCACCCAGGATCGACTCGGACTTGTCCGGGCCGCCCAGACCGGCCAGCTGTTCGGCGGCCCCGTCCAGGTCACCCTCCGCGATCATCGCCACGGCGAGCAGCGCGCGCAGCTGGACCAGGTCGTCGCGGGCGCCGAGCCGTTCCAGCACAGGCAATGCGGCATAGGCGTGGGTCACCGCCTTCTCCACCCGCCCGAGGTGCATGGCGAGCTGCGCCGCCATCGTATGCATGATCGCCTGCCCCCACGGGCCGTCCGCATCGGTCGCGTAGCGCAAGCCACGTTCCGCGGCGGCCATGGCGCCGACCGGATCGCCCAGGTTCTCCAGGGCCTGACTCAGCCACGGCAAGGCGAGGATCGCGATGTCGCGGTTGGAAGAGTCAGCGTGTTCGCGCAACTGCCCGAGGAAACCGTCCGCCGAATTCGGATCGATATCGCTCAACATGGTGACCAGTGCCGAGACCCTGGGGTCGTGATGGCCCGGCCCGAGCCTGCGAAGCACACCACGCAACGTGTCTGTGTGCGAGGTGTTGGCGACCAGCGAGCCGTTTAGGGTCATCCCGACCGCCAGCCGGGTCGCGTCGGCGAGCTCCGGCGGCGGGGTCCAGTCGGCCACCGCGTTGGCCACCGCGTCGAGGAGCACCAGCAGGCGGGGGTGCTCGCCGAGGATGAGCCAGTACCCGGCGAGCGCGGCGAGGATCTGCACCGCGACAGCCGCGTCCGCCGCCGCGAGGGCACGGCGCAGGACGTCGGAAAGGTTGCTCTCGTCGGCCCTTACCCGGTCGACGGCATCGAACTGTCCCTGGCTGAAAAGCGCTCGCGCGTGCTGCCCTGCGAAAGCCACCGCCCAAGCGCGATAAGCCTTTTCAGCGTCGGCTTGCTCACCGGCGTCGAGCAGCCGCATCCGGCCGAACTCCCTTACCGTTTCAAGCATCCGGTACCGAACACCACCGAGATCGGCCTCGACGACCGAAAGCAGCGACTGGTCCGCCAGATCCTGAACGGCCGCAAGCGCATCGGGGCCCAGCATCGCCTCCGCACCGGCCAGGGTGAAGCCGTCGTGGAACACCGACAGCCATCGCAGCGCCCGCCGCTCTCGCTCGGCAAGCAGGTTCCAGGACCAGTCGATGACCGCGAGCAGCGTCTGATGCCGATCGGGCGCGCTGCGGTCCCCGCCGCGCAGCAACGCGAAGCGGTTCTCCAGCCGCTGGGCGATGTCCGCGACCGACATGACCCGGACCTTGGCGGCGGCCAGCTCGATGGCCAGCGGGAGCCCGTCCAGGCGTTCGACAATCTCAGCCACCACGTCCTCAGCGCCGGCCAGGCGTACCTCCGGCCGAGCCGCCACGGCCCGTTGCCGAAACAGCTCCGCCGCGTCCTTGAGGTCCAGCTCCCCCAGCAGGTAGACCTGCTCGGCGGCGATCGCCAGCGGCGCCCTGGAGGTGGCGAGCACGCGCGGCTCGCGAGTGGTTGCCACCACGTAAGCGACGAGGTCGGCGACGGCCGCGATGATGTGCTCGCAGTTGTCCAGGATCAGCAGGCTCGGCGACTGGTCGAGGTAGCGGGCGATCCGGGCGCGCACGTCGGCCCGCTGCTCCGGCGTGAGCGCACGCCGGCCGCTCACCGAGTCCCGCACCCCCAACACCGAGCCGACCTCGCCCACCAGGTCGTCGGGTGCCGTCACGCCCACCAGCTCGACGAAATGCACCACCGGGACGGCTGCCTCACGGCCGAGCACGTGGGCCAGCCGTGTCTTGCCCAGCCCGCCCGGCCCGACAATCGACACCACCCGGGACCCGGCCAGCAGCGCCTGCAGCCGGCGTATGTCCTCGCCCCGGCCCAGCAGGCTGGTTGCCTCATAGCGCACGCCAACGCGGACCGGGCTGTCCAGAGCGAGCAGCTCGCCGTGTACGCGGCGCAGCTCCGGCCCGGGATCGGTGCCGAGCCTGTCCCGCAGATCGGCGCGGTATTCCTCATAGCGGCGCAGTGCCGCACCGGCACCGCGGATGGCCGCCTCGCTGCGCAACAGCTCCGCCAGCAGCATTTCGTCGGCCGGGTTCGCCGCCCACGCCGTGCTCAGGGTGGGCAGCGCCTCGGCATGTTCGCCAAGCCTGGCCTTGGCCCGGGCCAGCAGCACGCGGGCCTCGTCGAGGTCGTGCTCGGAGGTGCGGCGCAGCGAGCCGAGCGGCCCACGGTCGTCACCGGCCGCGAACCCGCCGAGCGCCACCGCTTCGGCGGCCAGCGCGGCGGCGAGCGCCGGATCGGACTCGAACGCTGACCGAGCCGCCGCCAGCTGATCCGCGAGCACCTGCGCGTCCACCTGGGACCTGCCGACACCGAGGCGATAGCCGTCGCCGTCGCGTACGACCGAGTCCGGCCCGTGCGCGCTGCGTGTCCGCGAGACCAGCACCTGCAGGGCTTTGGCGGGGTTGGCCGGCACGTCCTCCTCCCAGATCAGGTCGGCCAGTCGCGTCGCGCTCACCGTCCGCCCGGCGGAGGCTAGCGCGGCGAGGAGTGCCTGCGGCCGCTCGCCAACCACCGGCTCGCCGTCCCAGCGCACCGTTCCCAGCAGCGACAGGATGATCGGCACCCGCTAAGTCTAGAGCCCTGCGCCGCTCGCAAGCGCGCAGCGCTCATTAGTCCAATGTGGATAGACCTCACGGTTCAGTCGGGCGGGAGTAATTCCGTGCAGACGGCCCGTTCCAGCCAGGCACGGTAGGCCGGGACCGGCCACCGCCGGTGGCGGCGCAGCAGCTGGTGCATGTGCGGCGACGCCAACGCATAGAGAATGTCGGCTGCCTCGATCGGGTCGAGCCCTGCGCGCAGAGCATTGCGCCGATGCAGGCTGGTCGTCAGGCTGAGGTACACCTCGTGGGTGGCGCGCGCTCCGGCATCGGCGGCGTTGCGCATGTCGGGGTCGGCTCCGGCCGCCTCGACACTCACCATGATCAGGTCTCCGGCGCGCTCGAACAGGTCCGCCGCATAGGCAAGGTATTGGCCGATGGCGGCCCGGGGGTCCGGCTCGTCCTGCGCCGCGCGGATCTCGGCGCGGTCGGCCACCCGGACGGGGGCCTCGTCCCCGGTGGTGGCGACGGACAGGGTGTGCCCGAAAAGCGCGGCCTTGGTGGGGAACGCGTCGTACAGGGTCCGCTCGCCCACCCCGGCCAGCGCGGCTATCTCCTTCATCTTGGTAGCGGTGTAGCCGCGCTCGACGAACAGCCGGGTCGCGGCCTCACGCAGCCGCGCGCGGGTGGCCGAGGCGGTGGCGGCGCGCTGGTCAGATCGGTACTGCCGCTTGACGGGTTGACCCATAGGGAGCATCATACAACTATTCACCGCAGCGCTACTGCGGCCAATATGAACCCGAGGAGTCGGCCATGTCCCGCCCAGAGCTATCCGGCATCCACCACATCAAGATCCCGGTCACCGACCTCACGGCCGCAATCGCTTGGTACGGGAAGGTCTTCGGCTTCACGGTGACGATGGAATTTCCCGATGACGACGGCGTGGTGAGAGGCGTCGCCGGGACTGTCCCCGGCCTCGGCCGCACCGAGCTCACGCTGCGGGTCAACGAGCAGGCGGCGCACGGCTGCAAGGGGTTCGACCCGGTCAGCTTCGGCGTCGACGATCGCGCCGACATTGAGCGCTGGGTCGCTCACCTCGACGCCCTTGGCCTCGAGCACTCGCCGATCATCGACGCCAGCGTCGGCTGGCTACTCGTCTTCCCCGACCCCGATGGGCTGCAGCTGCACCTTTACTCGTGGGCAGCACACGGCATCGATCAGTCCGGCCGGCCCGGATACGGCCACGCGGTGCCGTAAACCCCGTCAGCCCTTATGGTTTCGCGTACTCGGCGTCACAAATGATCTTTGCGCCGTAGTCGGTCACCCGTTGCTGCACGACCTGGATCTGGTCAACACCTGGCATGTGCCGCACCTTGGCGTAGCCGGTGCAGTCGAACAGCCGACCCTTGGTCTCCAAGGTAAATGACTCTGGCATGTCCTCCGCTTTGGTGCTCTGCCGCAAATCCGGATAGTCCTTCGTCATCTCTTGGAAGTGCCGGAAGGCTTCCTCCCGCGTCTCAAACCTGATGGCATTTGTAGGTTTGAAGGCCGGTAGCGCGGCTTCGATCGCCGCCTTCTGATCGGGGGTGACATCGTGCTCGAGATAGATGCTCACCGTGTAGTGGTGCACGGGTTGCCCGGGAAGGCCCGTCACGAGCAGCACCGCGGTCGCTCCGGCTGCGCCTATCAGCATCGACACGGCAGCGACCGCTACCAGGAGGATCCGGCTTCGAGATGCCGGCTTATCAGGCGCAGTCTCGATCGGCGCGGGAGTTTCGGAGGACTCGTCAGCGCTTCCAGGCGTAGTCACGCTGGCACGATAACAGCGAGCCTTTGTTCGCAAGTGCCGTGCGGCGCTGACCAGGCACGAACGTCCCATTTGGACACGGAGCTAGTCGAGCAAACGGGTGCGCTTGAGATCCATCCCGCCGAGACCGCTTGGGATGTCGGGATCCGAATGGGCATCCTGTCCGGCGCTCACCACTTCGCTCGTGGTCACCAGGGAATGCTCGCTGGCGAAGTCGGGCTCGTCCTCGGGATTCGCTGTCGCTTCCCGTTCGGGTCGATCGGTGCCGGCCATGGCTTCATTCTTCCGCCCGGCGCTGTGCTTCGTGGCAGTTCACCGAGACTTCTTCGAGGATCACCGGCGGATCCCAGCGCAGCGGTCAATGAGGCGACCGAGCGGGTACCCGCCGGTGACGCCTTAGCAGATGTTTCTGTTACTGGTGATGAAACCGTTGACTGTCGCGATCGTTCGGTCGTAACACTTTCCATGTCGGCTCGGGTGGTTGCCGCGCAGTTGGTAACGCTCACTTGAGGTTCCCACCGCGTGCCGGTCCGGCCTGGGCACGCCCAGCGTCCAGGTCGCCTCGCCGGTGTAGGTGTCCTCGAGCGTCCAGCGTTGCGGCCCGCCGTTGCCTGTCTCGGAATGGGTGGCGGCATCGGTCGCGGTGATTGTCGTGGTGAGCCGGTCGCCCAGGCTGGTCCCTTCATCCACGCTTATCACACCATCGATGGTGTAGCGGGCTGAGTGGTGGGTCAGCCTCGGCCGAAGCCCGGCGGTGAGCGCGGTAGAGGTGTCTGTCCAGGTGGCGGTGAGGCTGTCGGGGTCTTCGCCGTCACGCCAGCGGTGGGTCGAGGTGTTGGCCAGCTCCCGGTTGACGGCGTAGGTCACGCGCCCGTGCGACGTCTGCACGTAGCCGAGAGCGCTGAACCTGTGCCCACCGCGCACGGCGACCTGTGTCCAGCCCTCCGCCTGGGATGCGGCGACCTCGTTGACCAAGGGTGACAGGGCCGATGTCAGCAGCTGGCCGGTCACCCGGGTCGCGCCCGGGTCGCGCCACGCGAGCAGGTTGGTGGGCGTTTCCCAGCCGGACTGCCCGGCCGGAACCCCGAGCACGTTGACCGTGATCTGGTGCGGCTGACCGTCGGTCAGCCCACCCACGAAGGGGCTCAGGTCATAGCGGACCGGGGTGAGGTTGAACGCCCGTGGCGCCGGCACGGTGTACCACAGGAAAGGATTTGACCATCCACCCGTATAGATGTGTGGATATGGTGCGGCGATTCCCGCCACCCGGCCGTCGACGAGGATCTGAACTTCCCGGTACGGCCCGCTGTCGGCCGTGCAGGAGTAGCCGGTCGACGGCGGCGCGGTGATGTACCAGAATTCTTCGCAGCCGCCGCCCGAGCCGGTCACATAGATCTCGGCGATGAGCCGCTCGGTGTTGCGGGCGACGGTTACCGCACCGCCGCTGCCCACCGCGAAGACATCGTCGGCTAGGTCAAGCGTTGGCTTGCCCGGGTAGAACGTTAAATCGACCTGCACGTCGAGGATGCCGGTGAATACGTCGTCGACGACGTTGTTGAGCCACATGGTGACCGGCTGTGCATTGGCAAGCACCGCACCGTACTCAGTGATGTCCTTCTCGATCTTCCACCGAATGCCGTCGACGGACGGCTCCGGCGTAGATGTTTTGAACACGTTGACGCCACCGATCTCAAGCCTGCCGAGCCGGTCGAACTGGCGTCCGGCCACCGCCCCGGTCAGCGTGAGCACCACCTTGGCCCACGGCCCCGGGCAGGCCGCCGGCGGTGTGAACTCCGCCCGATAGGGATCGAAGCTTGCAAACCTGTTGTCGACGATGCGCACCGTGCACGACGGCCCGGATGGCTTTTCGACGGCGGGTGCGGCGATTTGGGGATCGTCCCAATCATTGCCGAATTCGGGCGGGGGTGCGGCGTGAACGGGCGAGGCGACACTCGCCACTCCCAGCAGCACGACGCCCACAAACACGAAACGTCTCATAGATACACATCTAAGCATCTAGATGCGCTCAGGGGCGGTGCCGACCGTAATGAAGGAAGACACTTTGCATTGATCCCATCCCATAGCGATCGACATCGCTGGACATCGCGGCCACCTCATCCAGGATGGAATCGACGTCGATCCCGTATTCCGCAGCCCGGTTACAAAGATCCTGCAGCGCCAGGATTTCATCACGGGTGTCGGCCCCTTGGTCGTGGGCGGACATCACGATGAGCCGGTCGCGGAATTCTTCGGCGGTATGCCATTGCCGGGGCAGATATGCCGCCCACCGAAACGAGGTGTACCGATCGAACAGCCGCCGGATTGCCTCGCGCACGGTCTGATCACCACCGGCATAGCTCTGCACTATCGCGTGCAGCACCGCTTCAGCGCGCTCGCTCACACCCAGCCGATCCAGTTTCACCTTGATAGCGGCACCAAGATTCTCAAATGCCCGAAGATCATCGAGGTCCACCGGGTTTTTCGCGATCGGCCGATACATCGCGTCCAGATCAGACATCTCCCGCTCAATTCCGGTGATATCCATGCGTTCTTTATACCAACCTTTTTATACGCCGCTTCGTCATGGTGACGCGCCGTATCCTCCCGGGCGGCAACGAATCTCCGTGCGTGGTCACTGTCCGCCAGCACCTGCGGCGCTGAATGAAGCCACGAGGCGGGCGAGCAGGTCGACAAGATGCTCGCGGTCCCTGGCGGACAGCCCGGCGAGGAGCTCGTCCTGCAGCGCGTTCACCAGCTTGTCGAGCTTGGACAATTGCTGCTCGCCGCGCTTGGTGATACTGATGATATTGCGGCGTTTGTCCTGTGGATCGGGACTGCGGCGCACATATGCCCGCTCTTCCAGTTCGTTGAGCAGCGCGACCATATCGCTGCGGTAAATGCCTGTGCGGCGGCTCAGGTCGGCCTGGCTGGCCGAACCGACGTCGTGCAGAGTGGCCAGCGCGGCGTAGTGCCACTTGTGCGCGTCCGCCTGAGCCAGGCCCGCACTGATCAGACGATCGGCCTGTCCAGCCGCCTGCGCCAGCAGCCGGCTGGGCACCCGGCGCAGGCGTGGCGCGGTCAATGATTCCGTGGCACTCATGACCTGGATCATACCTCTTGCGTTCGTCCCACTAACGAACTAGTTTCGTTAGTGACATAAACGTTTATGCGACAAACGAAACGGACGACGCCATGTTGAACTATGTGGAAGTCAATAGCGACGCCGACGGCACACCGATCGTGTTTCTGCACGGCAACCCCTCCTCGTCGCGATCCTGGCGCAACGTACTGCCCGCCGTTGGCGGTGACCGCCGCTTACTGGCACCCGACCTCATCGGTATGGGCCAGTCCGCCAAGCCCGACATCGGCTACACCTTCGCCGACCACGCCCGATATCTCGACGGGTGGATGGACTCGCTCGGGCTCGGGCAGGTGATCCTCGTCGGGCACGATTGGGGCGGCGCGCTTGCCTTCGACTGGGCGGCCCAGCACCCGGACCGCGTCGAGGGCTTAGCGTTCTTCGAAGCGATCGTGCGCCCCATGTCATGGAGCGAGCTTGCCGACAAGCCACGCGCCCGCGCGGAGACCATGCGGTCACCGGTGGGCGAGGGGCTGATCCTGGACAGCAACTTCTTCATCGAGACCGCCTATACCGGCGGCGTGCTCCACCCGCTGGACGCCGACGAGATCGCAGCCTACGTTTCGCCTTACCCCACGAGGGAGAGCCGCCGGCCGATCCTGCAATGGGCCCGGTCCCTGCCGCTCGACGGCGACCCGGCCGAGGTTCACCAACGCATGATGGCCTATGGCAAATGGCTGGCCGCCAGCACCGACGTGCCAAAGCTACTGCTGACCTTCGAGGGCTCGCCGGTGCTGTCCATCACCCCGGCGATGGCGCAGTGGTGCCGCGAGAACATAGCCGGCTTGACCACTGAGCACATTGGACCGGCCGGCCACCATGCCACCGAAGACCAGCCCGAGGCCATCGGAGCCGCGATCGGCCGCTGGGCCGGCGCGCTCCGCTGAATGGACGGCTGACCGGTGCCGGGCACCGGGCAGCCGTCCGAGAACGCGGGCTAGATTGGCCATTCGGGGGTTTGGCCGGTGTAGGTCACGACGAGCACCAGGTCGGCGATCCCTTCGCGGTCAAGCAGGTCCCGCACCGGGGCGGCGTCTGGGAAGGCGAGCCGCCATCGGCCGGTGGGCTGGTGGTTGAGCATGGGAATCCAGGCGGGCGCGTTGCCGATCCGGGTACTGGCGATGCCGTCGCCGGTCGTCGTGGCCTCGCCGCTGATGGGTGACGCGCCGGCGGTGTCGGGGGTGAAGGTCAGCGACACCCGCACCGGCGAGTTGCTATCGTCGGCGAACACCACGAAGAGAGCCAGTTGCTCGGTGACGAGATTGTCGACGTTGGCCGGGAAATCTCCAGGTGTGGTGCCGAATTCGATCTGTAGCGGCGCGTCCGGCCGGGCCGGGTTGTGCAGGTCGTACCACTGGTCGGGGAACTGGTCACGGATGCTGTAGGAGCGGCTGGCCTGCACGGTCCGGTCGAGTTGCTGGATGACCTTCTGCCGGTATTCGCCGCTAGCCAGCGCGGTGTAGTCGATGGTGACGAGCACATCGGCGATGGTCCGGTAGTCGAACGTGTTGGCGGCCTTAGGCATTTCCAGCAGCCAGGCGGTTTCCACCCCGCTCAGCTCGAACGGCTGCATCAGTTCCGGCTGGGCGTCGAGGTCGAACAGCCCGGTGGAGTTGGCCGGTGAGGTGAGCGCGACCGACTCCGGCGCGCGGGTCAGCCGCACGCTCTGGAAGCTGTCCCCGCCGATCACCGCCCGGGATATGCCGCCATTGGTCAGGGTGGCGCGGATCCCTTGGTGTGGTGGCACAAGCGCTATCACCGAGGTGCGCACCTGCCTGACCAGCCGCAGGTAGTGGCCGGGGAAGTCCTGGTCGAACAGGGCCATCGGGGTGATGAACGGCAGCACTCCGGTGCGCCGGAAGGCCTGGAACTCAGCGGGCGCCAACCGGGCCAGCGAGATCGTCTTCGTCAGCTGCAGCTTGCGCTGGTTGGTTTCGAAGGCGAACTGGTCGAGCTGGTAGATGTCCTGCTGCAGTCGCGCCGACCCGGTCAGCCCGCGGCGGTCCTTGGCCGAGTCGTCGGACGGGCCCGCGTCGTCCGGCTGCCAGTAGTCCTTGCGGATATAGACCGGTGCCGCCTGCTGGGTTTCGAAGGCGAGCTGGTTCTGGGCGAGTTGCGCCACCGCCGTGGCCTGACGCAGGAAGTAACTGTAAACGTCTTGAAGAACGTCGATCATCCATTGGTACAACTCAATATTTGTGAATTTGTTGCTGAGGAACGCCACCGTCGCCTCGGCGTGGGCCAGCTGCATCCGGCTGATGAACCCCTCCTGGTCCACGATGGCCTGATGGTCGAGCGCCACCTGGTACTGCGCGGCGCTGATCGCCTCGTCCTTGTGCGCGAGCCCCTGCTGCATCGTCCATTCCCGAACCCGGTTTTCGACGCTGGCGTGCAACGAGTGCCGCTGAATGTCGGTCTCGATGTCGTTGAGATTGACGGTGGCGCCGAACTTCGCACCGGCCAGCAACGTCACTGCGGCCAAAGAGGGAATGCCGGCACCGAAGAAGGTCGCCTTCTCCCAGGACGCCGCCGACTGCACCGCCTGCGCTGTGGTCAGCGCGGCGTCGAGCCCGGCCACCCAGTTGCGGGCCACGAGCGCGTCGTGGTAGTCGCCCAGCAGCTTGCGCTCCCAGCCGTTCATCGGTTCGTCGAGCAGGTGCTGGTATTCCTCGATCTGGTAAGTGGCCCGCTCCTGCTGGCGTTGCGCCAGGGTCACCCCATCGGCGGCCTCGACGGCCCGCAGCCCTTGCAGGGTCACGTTGGCGTTGGCGAGCGCGAGGTCCTGCCGAGCCTTGAGCATGTTGTACTTCTCGGCGTCGTGCTTCTCCAGCGCGGCCAAATAGGACTGCTCAACCTGTGCCGCGAGCCCGGCCAGTTGCTTGGCGCGTTCTATCAGCGTCGTGTACCGGTACGGCGTCGGCTGAAAGGCACGTAACGCCGCCGAACCGAACGGCCCGCTGTTGACGACCAGCGGCGAACCGCCGGTCAGCGTCATCGGCGTGACCGTGTCCAGCTGCCGGATCAGACCGGCCGCATTGCGCCCTGTACGGATCTTCGCCAGCGCGATCTGGGCCCGCCGGACCAATCCGGTGACAACTTCATTCGGGGTCAGGCCGTCGACCTTCTTCGGGTTCAGCTCTTCGATGGCCAGCAAATCCAGCGCCTGCAGATACAAAGCTCGCGCCCTGGGCACGGATTCGTTGGTGTCCTGGACGAATACCGCGTCGGCGAAGTCAAGCAGGCATCGAACAATCGACATGACGACGTATCGCGTGTGAACGTTGTAGCGGACGCTGGGCGCCTGCCCGTACGACTCCTCGACGATGTCGTGCGCGTTGAGGGTGTCCGTCAGCCAGAACACGTTGCGCTCGAAAATGAGCGCGTCGTTCGGATTCGGGTCGCGTTCCAGGTGCAGCGGATAGTAGATCTTCCGGGTGGCGACGGGCTGATCGAACGCGTAGATCATGCGATACCAGTCCAGCGCGGCGAGGTACTGGCCCGCCTTCTGCAGGTGCAGCGCGATGGCCAGCGGCGCGAAGTAGTACTTCTCCCGCCGATCGTTTGAGCCGACGAGCTTCTTGAGCTTGTCGACATAGCTACCGCTATAGGCTTCATTGATGTCATCGGTGATCCTCTTCCGGCGGTCCGCCAGATCGATCGCGGTGCGCGGCGGCTCGAAGTCGTCCGGAAACTCGTTGCCGTTGAACACGTTGGCGTGTTCCAAAGCCCGCTCCGGGGTGAGCAGCCGCGTGGTGCGCAGAGCCGACACCAGGTTGCGGAATTTCGTGCTGGGCGTGGCGGGGTCCGACGGCCCGTCGTCGGGGCGCAGCGTCGGGTCGAGGTGGTTCTCCGGAAACAAGAAGATCTGCATCGCGGCGTACCAGTTCGTGTAGGAGCCCATCCACTTCAGTTCCTCGTCAAAGTCTTCCTGGCTCTCGTTGGAGACGCGGCTCCAATCGGGTGCATCGCCGGTGCGGACCCGTACCAGGAGCGCCTGCAAGGTCTGGATGGCCTGCTCGACACGGCTGATCCGGACCGCACCACCGGCCATCACGTCGATCATCAGGAGCCGTCCGAGGGCGCTGGCACTGGCCGGTGCGAGCGGGTTGAGCGCCACCATCAGGCCGTCGCGCAGCGCCGGGTGGGTCTGCTCCTCGACGGCCGCCACCGCGGAGGCCAGCGCCTGCCGCAGCGCCAGCCGCCGCTCAATGCGGCCCTGCAGTGTGTTGCGCCAGCGGGGCCGGGCGCCGCGGGCCAGCCGCCAGGGCGAAGGCGCTGGGCCGTCGCGGTCGACCGGACCCAGCTGGAAGAACGTGGGGCCGAGCACCAGCCCGGCGCCGTACTCCGCCTCCCGCCACGCCGGTATCGACCGCAGTTTGTTGACGTGCACCAGGATCGCGTACACGTCCTCCCAGTCGGCGTTGACGACCTTGCCGGTCTCGGTCAACGCCCGGACGGCCATGAGCCGGCTGAAAGCGGCGAAAGTGAGCTGGCGCGGCTCGAGCTCGGCGGTGATGTCCTCGCCCTTGTCCATCCGCGACTTCGCGGTCAGCAGCACGTCGACCGGTCCGAAGAACGCCGACACCACATTGTCGAAGCGGGCGAGGAGCGGCTTCGGGGTCAGTTTAGGCGTGGGAAACTCCCGCATCGCCGTCAGCAGGCCGTCAAGCCAGGACCGACGGGCTAATAGCAGCGGGAGCGCGGGATTGGCACCGGGTTGCAGGTCCTGTTCGCTGATGACGTCCGGGTCGATGACCGCGCCGAACGCGGACAGGTCCCAACCGCGCCAGGCGGCGTCCAGTCGCCGGAACTGCAGCTGCAGCAGGACCGGGTCGGTGGCCGGGTCGGCGAACGGGTCGCGGTGGAAGTCCACCAGCCCGAATAGCGTCTCCAGCTTGGCCTGTTCGAACTGGCCGGGCGCGAGCAGGAACTGCTGGAGGTTGTTATCGCCACTGCCGCCGCGGATCGCACCCTCGTCCAGGTCTATCCCGAGCCGGTCGGCGAGCGCGCGGCGGATAGGCAGGTCTGCGCGCAGCGCCGCGGACAATTCCTCTATCGAGGTGCCGAGCTGGCGCAGCGTCGCGGCGTAGGCCTCCTGCCGGTACGCCGCTTCCACCGCGTCCGAGGCCGCCTTGGCCTGTAGGCCTTTCGCCGGGTCGCCGCCCTGCTCGGCGATCTTGTCGAAGAATTCGGTGAGCACGCTGTCGAAGTATCTGCGCAGCACCTCGACAGTGAGGCGCAGCTGTGACACCGAGTCCTGGCGCAGCTTGTCGTCAAGCACTTTGCCGAACGGCTGAAGCAGCACCGAGTTCAGCACGCCGGTGTTGATAGCGCTGCTGCCCTTGTAACCGAGCCGGCGCACGACGAAGTCCACCAGGCTTCGGAAGTATTCGTGGACGGTGGGGTCGACCGGTGCGTACTGCTCGGTCACCGCGATCTTTACTTCCACCTTGCCCGTCTCGTTGCCCGCCACGTCGAAGGCGCGGACGACGATCCGGTTCGGTCCCATCGGCAACCCGACGTTCTCGATCCGCCATTTCGCGTAGTACTTGCCGGACGAGGATGTCACTGGATTGGTGGGAGGCTGGCCGGGTGCCGGATTCAGCGCCCACTGCACCTTCGCGACGCCACTTTCGTAGTCGGTGGCGACACCGGACAGCGCCGGAAGCACCGCGCCGACACCAACTTTGCCCGGGATGCTGAACGTCAGGTCCCCTTTAACCTTCAGGGTCGGCTTGGTGGTGTCCTTGGTCCGCACCCAGACCAGGTCGGCGCCGATGTTGCCCTTGGTATCCTTGGCCCTCACCTTGATCGCCTGAATACCATCCTGATAGGACAGAGTCGCCGTCGCCTTCCAGTGGCCGGTCGCGTTGTTGGGATCCAGCGGCACCCAGGCCATCGCCACGTTGTCCCAATAGTCCCCGGAGAGCACTCCGGACGAATCTGACACCGTCACGTCGATCGGCACCGAGTATTCGCCGTCCACAAGGGACACAACCTTCGGGTTGGCCGAGGTGCCGGTCGGCGTGACAAAGGTGACGGCCGGCTTGATGTCGTCGTTGAGCACCACCATGACCGAGCGCCCCTGGCCCTCGCTCTTCGGGTTGTCGTTCGAGTCGGTGGCGTAGACCTTCGCCCCGATGTGCACGACACCGGCGGTCTTGACCGGTCCTACCACGGCCGACCAGCGCCAGTCGTTGGCCGGCTCCAGGTTGGCCAGCACGCTGGGCGCGTTGCCGAGCCGGACCCGAACCTCTTTGATGGTGTCACCGACGCCCGGCATGATGGAACCGGTCACCGGGATCATCACCCCGCTGGAGGAGTTGCCGTTGAACGTGTCCGTATGCGCAGGCGTGTCGATCGAGATGGACAGCACCTCTTCGAGGGTAGGCCCGGTGTGGCCACCGGCACCGGTCGGTCCCGGGTCGTCGTTGCCGGGCGGCGGATCGGAATCGTCGAGATTGGCGACCGGCCCCTGCGCCAGCACCTCCACCCGGGCGGCGGAGTCAGATAATCCACTTTGGACTAGCATCTCTTGCTCCTTGTCGGTCTGGTTCGTCAGAAGGTGATGGGGTAGGCGTTAAAGGTCAGCGGTGGATAGCGTTCGGGGTTCCGCTGACCATCTCTGATGGCGCGGCCGAGCTGTGGATCGAAGAACACCTGTCCCCGCCCGTGGTTCCAGCCGACCAGCACGTGCAGCGATGACGCACCGAACTGTCCATTGAAAGGCGAGGGGTGCACCACGTAGAACCGGCCCGGCGGCATCACGTCGACGCAAGCCTTCTCAGCCACGGTGATGCCGCTGACTTGCGTCATGAGGTACTCGTTGATTTTGCGGATCGTGCGCCTGTCCGGATAGGGCATTGGGTCGAAGTCCGAGGACTTCAGCTCGACCTTGCCCGGCTGGTTCCTGTCCCGCAGCCTGAGCAGGAATGAGGCCGTGCACCTGGTGCAGTTGTCGCTCCCGGCGGCGCCAAACTCATCGTTGAAGTTGCTGCGCGCCTTCGGGACCGCCCCCACCCGTCCCATTCCCATCACGTAGCCCTTCGGCGGTCCGGCACCGATCGGGGTGCGCGTAGCCGCGGGCGCCGGCGCGCTTGGCCGGCCCATGGCTTTGGCCGCGCCGCCGGCCGCCATGGCCGATCCCAGCCCCACTAAGCCCTCGAGGCCAACCGCACCCATCATCTCGCCGGTGCCTTCGATCGGCTCCACCATGCTGTCGAGCTGGCGGTTCTTCTCCTCCACCACATCGGCGATCTTCTTGCCCGAGGTACCGCCGAATATCAAGTCCCAGACATGGGCCACCATGATGAGGATCGTGTCCGATTGCCGCTCCTCCGGCCGGTGCAACAGGGAGTTGCGAAATTGTTTGCCCGCACCGGTCATCACCCGGTCGAGGGTTACCGGATCAGGATCGGTGGGCGCGGAGGCTGCCGGTGCAGGCGGCGCGTCCGAGGCCGTGGGTGCCGGAAGTGCTTGCTGCCCACCGGGATCGTGGTACCGCATCGGGTTGGCGCGGGCATAGGCGTAGAGGTTGGTGCCGTCGACCGGGCCGGCCGGATCGCACGTGGCCCACCTGGCGAGCCAGGGCGCGTAGTAGCGGGCACCGTGATAGTAGAGGCCACTCTCTTCATCGCGTTCCTTTCCGGTGTACCGATACCGCTTGCGCGCGAAGCCACCGAAACTGGTTTCGCCGTAAGGCGTGTACTCCTCGCGGTTGACTTCAGCGCCGGTCTCGTCGAGGGTGAGCGCCGCCGAGTCGAGATGGTCACCGAGCTGGAATTGGACGGCCGGGGTGTGGTCCTCGGGGTCGGCCGCGCCGACGCGCCGGGTGGCGACGCGGCGCTCGCCGTCCAGCACGTGCAAGACGTTGCTCTGCCGCGTGGTGCCGCTCGCCACCGCTCGATGGTGCTCGAATATTGGTCCTATGTAGACCGTAGAGCGGTACTGCCCGCCCTGGGTGCGGACGAGCTTGCGGACCCGCTGACCGGAGGCATCGTAGAGGTATTGCGCGTGCACCGACGGCTCGGCGGTTCCGGTCTGCGTGCGGAATGCCCGCAGGCGGTCGGCGTAGTCCCACTCGAGGCGTCGGGTGAGCCCCTCGGCGACGAGGTTGCCCTCGTCGTCGTGCTGATAGCCGAAAGCGCTCTGGCCGATGGTGAGTGTGGCAATCCGGTTGGTGCCGGCCGCCACATCGTAGGCCCGCGACGGCGTGCTGCCACCGGCGTTCTGGTGCCTCAGTTCGGTGAGGTTGCCGACCGCGTCGTAGCGATATCGCTGAACGTAGCCGCGCGTGCGGGTGACGTCGGTCCCGCCCGGCTGATCGGCCCATGGTGTGGACGGGCCGGGCAGATCGTGCTCGCGGCCGGTGGCCAAGGTCAGCCGGTAGCGCGGGTCGTACTCGAATCGGCGCAGCAGCGCGTCTCCGGCGGCGAGCTGCCGGGCAAGCGCCGGGCCCGTGGCGCTGGCGGCGTCCGGGTTGTTCGGGATGCCGCTGCCCGGTGCCCGGTCCAGCAGCGTGAGCAGGTTGCCGGCGAGGTCGTAGCCGTAGGTCAGGTCCTGCGCCAGCGCGCCCGCGGGACGGTAGGCCAGCGCGGCGGTGGGCCGGGTGAACCGGTCGGTGCGCAGCCCAGCCAGCCGGAACGTCCGTGGGTCGTAGCTGTAGCGGGTGAGCACCCCGTTGCCGTACCCGACCAGGGTGCGCTGACCCTTGGCGTTGTAGGCGATGTGTTCCACGTAAACCGTGCCGTCCAGCGTGACCGCTTCCAGCGCGCCCGCGCTGTTGAAGCGCGGTACCAGCTCCGGCCGGGTGCCCTCGACCGTTTCCGGATACCGCACGGATCGCGCCCGGTTCAGCGCGTCGTAGCCGGTTGAGATGCGGTACCGGGTCGGGTCCAGCAGGGTCGCGGCGTGCTCCGGCAGCGTGCCGCCCGGCGCTGGCTGCCAATCGGCGCGCCACGCGGGCACCTGCCAGCCGTCCTCGGCCGCGCGCTGATAGACCGACAGCAGCTGCTCGTCCGACACCACCTGCCGAACCGTTTCGACCACGTTGCCCTTGAAGTCGCAACGCTCCACAGTGGACCGGCCGGCGCTGTCATAGTGCTCGGTCAACCGCCCGAGCAGGTTGGCGGCCATCGCGTGTTCCGACTCGCCGTTCTCGTCGCCGTATCGCAGCACCTCGCGCAGGGTCGGGGCCTCGCCGGCCGCGTCCGCAGCCCACACCCGCGTCGGGCGGCGGGCGATGTCGTAGCTGCGCAGGATGAGCGCGCCCTTGCCGTCGCGCCCCTCAATCGGCTGCCCGGTCGCGTCGAAGACCGAGCGGGTCACCCCGGCGTCCAGCTTCTCGCCGCGCAACTGCTGTCCGGTCAGGTCGTATTCGTGCCGGAACGCGACCCGGCCGAGCTCATCGGTGACGCTGAGCAGGTTGCCCTGGATGTCGTAGCTGGATCTGGTGGTGTGCCACTCGGCCGGGTCGGACCCGTTGCGCACCACTGTCTCCACTGTGCGGCCGAGCGCGTCGAGCACCACGCTGAACGGCGTGTCCCAGTGGTCGCGATAGGTGGCTGCCGTGTCCGGATGGGTCCGCCCGGCGTTGTCGTTCTCGTCGTAGTGGAACACCTGCCACGGTGTGGGGTCGAACAGGTCCGGGTCGGTCAGGACCACCGGCACGCCGTGCACCACCCGTTGCTGCGAGCCGTCCGGTCGCACGGTGCGGATCAGCCTGCCACGCCCGTCATAGTCCATTGTGGACTTCTGGCCGAGGTCCACGTCGGTCGGCGGCGCGTAGTCGTATCCCGTAGCGAAGTAGGGTTCGTACCGCTCGACGACCCGGCCCTTGTTGTCGTATCGTTCCCAGCCGCTGACGACGACCCGGCCCGGCGCGGCCCGGCCGACGATGTCCGCATCGCCGACCTCGCTAAGAGCACCGAACGTCGGGTCCCCGAAGGCCACTTCCTCGGCCTGGACACGTGTCTGGAGCACCCGGCCGAAGCCGTCGGAGAACTCGACCGTCTCGATCGTGTCGTCGACGCCGCTATCGGTGTCGGTGTCGTTGATGTGGTGCACGCGCCGGATCGAGCGCACCGACACCGGGCGGCCTCGCTGCGCGTAGGCGAGAAGGTCGTAGACGTGCCGTGTGCCCGGTGTGGCCAGGGTGTCGCCGACGGATTCGCCCGCCTTGCCCATCACCGCGACCCGCTCCAGCAGCCCTAGCGGCGTGTAGCCGAACGCGGTCCGGTTGCCGTTGACGTCGGTGAACTCGCGGGGCTGGCCGGTGCGGTAGTCGTAGCTCGCGGAGACGGTCAGCCCGAGCGGGTCGACGACCTCGGTCGGCAGCAACCCGTACCGGTCGTAGCCGATGCTTGTCTCTGCGCCAAACGGATCCCTTTCGGCCAGCAGCAGGCCGTGTCCCGCAGACCCGTCGTGCACATCGAAGCGGCGTCCAACAGCGATGAAAAAGCCGCTGTGATAGGGCGATCCGACCGCCCCGTCGTGGTAGACGTACCCGGCCAGCGGTGCCATCCGGTCCCGGAATTCCTGCGGGTACTCCGGCGTCCACCTCGGCTCGGCTCCGATAAGATAGGGCGGTGGGGCTCCATTGTGGACGTTAGCGAGAATCTCCTCGGTGAGCGCGAGCCTCTCCACTCGGGATGGCACGCCGTGGTCGCCGAGAACGCCGACCGGCAGGCCCTCAAACGCACGGCCGTCGTAACAGGTGACGGTCTGTGCGATGACGCGGCGGCGCACCTCGCCGTCGAGGGTCTCGGCGTGCAGGCCGAGCACCCCGCCGCTCCCGGGATCGAGCAGTTCGTACTCGGTCGAGCTGGCGACCCGGCCCACCAGGTAACGCTGTCCGTCGTCGCGGTCGGCGTAGGTGGTGACCGTCTGGGTGGCAAGGCACGGCTCGCCTCCCAGCTCGGCGCGGAAGTCCCGCCCGCGCGGGACGGCGATGCTGACTTGCGAGCTGGCGTGCCCGTAGGCGTCGTAGCCGTCGGTGTAGGTGAGCCGCGTCATCGGGTCGTCGCCGCGATCCCAGTGCGTGGTGCGGGTCGCCAGCGGGTGCGGGAAGAAGATCCTGCGCCGCCCATCGGACCCGTCCGGCGGGCTCTCCTCGCGTAGGCCGGTGAGCGTCTCGGTGACGGTCACCGGACGCTTCTCGCGCGGCGTTCCGTCCAGCTCGTAGACCTCGGTGCGCAGCACGCGGCCGCGCAACGCACGGACCGCATCGCGACGCTCGCGGCGGGGCAGCGCGGCGAGCATGGCGGTGAGTTCGGCGGGCCGCGCCAACGCGGACGGGTCCTGCGACCAGAACTCGGCTGTCGGGTCGGACTCGGCCCACTCCCCGTGCTCGGCACCGATCGGACCCTGATGGAACCAGGTCGTGGTGCGCACCGGCACCGAGCGCCGCTGACCGTCCGGCGCCGTGAAGGTCTCGGTGTCGTCCTGATCGACGCGGCCGAAGCCGCGGAATTCGCGTTCCGCGCCGTCCCAGTAGCCATGGCCGTAGCGGTAAACCGTCGTGAGGGCGCCGCCGGACAACCGGTCAACGGCCCGCATCGCGGCGATCACCTGGACTGGGAAAGGCAGTGGCTGCTTGTACCGGGTGGACGCGGCGTAGCTGATTTCGGTGACCGCGCCCAGGTTATTGTCCACATCGGACAACAGACCCGGCTTCACCCCGCCCGTGAAGTCCAGGAAATGCAGGGCCGGCCGGGCCGTCTGCCCGGCCTCGTCGCTCCAGAGCAGACCGGGCACTCCGGTGCCGAGCAGATCGACCAGGCGCAAGGCGGACAGGTCGGTGACCCGCGGCGTGCCCTTGATCCGAATCGGTTCGCCGAAACCTTGGCCGCCCTGGTTGATCCACAAGGTGACGCTGTCGTCGTCGATGTAGAGGAGGTCGGCGGCGCCGTCGCCGTCGACGTCTCCGACGAGCACGCGCCGCGGGTCGTACCCTTCGGGGAAACGGGGACTGTCTCGCATCACGGTCCGGCCCGACCACTCGCCGCGTCCCAGCGACGGCCAGAACTCGGTCCGCCCGTTGTGCACGATGACGATGTCCTGTAGGCCGTCGCCGGACATGTCCGCCAAACGGACCCGGGGATCGGCGAAGCTGATATCGGGGAAGTCCGGATACCTGCCGCGTTCGACCAGCCGGGTGGTGTGCCATCCGGCGCGGCGGTCCTGGAAGAAGCACTCGAATCGGGTCCCGGACCGCAACGCGTCGATTGTCCCGTCCCCGTCGAGGTCGACGAGGCGAACCTCGGGATCGTCGAAGGCGAAACTCGGCGCGATCTGCTGTGCCTGGAAGCCGCGATGGTCCCACCGCCCGTCCGGGCCGAGCGGGTAGTAGCCGGCGAGCAAACCGTTGGCCACCACCAGTTCCAGCCGTCCATCGCCGTCCGCGTCGAGCAGCTGGACACCGGGATCGGCGAGATTGACCCCGGCCGGAGCGTCGGGCATCTGCCGCGGCCGGTCGAAGCGCCCATCGCCGAGATTGCGCCAGTAGCGCATGCCGTCGGCTGTTTCGAGAATGTCCGGCAGCCCGTCGCCGTCGAGGTCCACCAGCTCCAATTGTGGGCTCGCCAACGACAGGGCGGGCAGCTCGGCACCGGTCAGCGGGATCAGCCGCCGCCTGTCAGGCGCGAATCGCGTATATCCGAAATCTAGCGGTGGCAACGATTCCGAGCGCTCGCCGTCGGTCGCGTCGACGAGCATCGTGGTGAGCAGCGACGCCGCGTTGGCGGATTCGTTGTCGTAGCGCAGCCTGTGCACCCGGATCGGATCAGGTCCGGCCGCCGCGTGGTACACCGCGATCTGACGGCAACGCCACCTGGTGCGCACCTCGAACGTGGCCCGGCGGTTGCTCAGCACGTCCGGCCGGTCCTCGTGGTCCAAGTCGACGGTCACAAGAAAACTCGCGTCATCGTGCTCTGCGTATAGGATCCGGCTCAGATAACACTGCGTCCAGCCGGCGTCCCCATCGCGCAGATACTCGTACTGGACCCGATTGCCGAACGGGTCGGCGGTCTCGGTCAGGTGCCAGCCGAACACGCGGCTCCCGTCGGCCGGGTCGGCCAGCACCGCCGGGTCCGACCAGCCGATCCCGGCGTCTGTTGGCCGCGGCGTGCCGTACCGGCTCACCTGCCCGTCCTGGCTCCAAACCTCCCAGTAGTCGCCTTCCGCGCCCCGGTGGTGCTCTATGCGGGCGAACAGCCCTTCGGTGCGCGGGCGGTAGGTGGTCACCCCGGGCCGCTGTGCCACGGGTACCAGATCCTCGGCGCCGGAGAGCACAAACGTGTCGCTGTCGCCATAGGTCGGCAACCCGTGCGAAGTCTTGCGGGTCACCCCCGCAACGCTCAGCGCCCAGCCAAGACCGAACGCCCCGTTACCCGCACCCGTGCTGTAGCGCAACGCGAGTTCCGGTCGCATCCCGCCGCGACCGGCGGGCGTCGGGATCGGCACACTCAGATTCCCAGTTCCGGTATGCAGATCGGGCGAGAACGTCTCGCCAATGCCCCGGACGGCCCCGCCACCCTTAGGCAGACTGATGATCTGTTCAGTGGTGCTGTACTTGACGGTCACCCGTGCATTTCTACGGCGGCACCCCAGCACCCCGAATCGGTAACCACTGCCTATTTCTCGCAGCCCAACTGCCTACAAAATGCCCAGCGATCCACCGTCAATGGCGATCTTATGCACTGGCCCATTCTTGCTCGGGACTCCAGTCGCGAGCCTGGCTTCGAAGCCAGTCACAACGAGACATCGGCACTCTTGAGCTTCTCGACTACGACAGCTACGCTGCATGACACTGCTGACGTAGACAATGGGGGGATAACGTTGCGGGGAGCAGAACGAATCTACGCGAAGATCATCCTAGTCGCTGGCACAATGATCGCCATTGCAGCTGTTCTTACGATGCACGCGGGCACTGCGGCGACAGCGGACCAAGGGGATCCGCGCCGCCATCTCAAGTGCGACAGCGATCGAATGGTTTTGACCATGGGCACCAGAGTGGCTGGTACCCAGAATCTGGGCACCCCGTCCGAGCAGGCGCAACGCTGGGCGGCGGCGATGGTCCAGAATAGATCCACCTACAGCAGTGAGATCAGGACGGTCTACAACTCGCCGGCTCGACAAGAACTGGCCTTCTCGAACCTCGCAGGCGCCACGGTCGCAGTGCTTACGTATGAGAAGGATGGGGACCTCGGCTGGTCGCTGGCGAACATCGTCGAGTGCGCGTGGGGGGCCCGATGAAATCCACCAGCTTGGCTCGGATCTACCTCGTATTCTTGCTGGTCGTCGGTGGCATTTTCCTGCCACACCCGCCCGCCAGCGCGCACAGCCCGACCTCTTATTTCACCGCCGGAAAGTGGCCGACCTCTCAAGTCATTTCCTACGGCATCAACATTGGCTTTCCCACGGGCTCGTGGCGCTCTCGGCTGGTCGAGGCGAAGGATCAATGGAACAACTCGGCATCGACCGGAGAGCCGAAGATTTACTGGTATCTGGCGGATGACGTCAATCACGGTTCAGCTGGGGATCCCTGCGGTATCTCTGGGTTTAACACGGCGGCGATATTCTGGAATGACCTTGATTACCTGGGTTCGAATTGGGTTGCGGCCACTCGTTTGTGCCCGCAGACCTTAAATAGCACTATTTACAACTTCACCATTGAATTCGATAGCACCCGTTCGAACTGGTATAGCGGCAACGCCGACAATCCCGGTGGGAATGTCGACTTCTGGAGCGTTGCGACCCACGAATTCGGTCACGCGCTTGGATTCTGGGAGCACATCCCAGAGAGTGATGGCGCGTGTCCAGACGACAGCACGCGCGCGACAATGTGTCCGTCGACATATCTTGGAACAGAGCGGCAACGCACAGTCAGTCCGCATGATGTGCACACATTCGATGCTGCTTACTAGCCGTGCCCGAAAGCGAGATGATCAATGACGCGGTTGACGAACCTGAGGTGGCTGGGAGTCGCGTCCATGGTGGTGTCCATCTTCGTGGCCGGGTGCTCCGAGGCCGCGGATCCGCAGGTTACCGGGCCTGACGTGGGTAGTTACCTCGAATGCGGAGGAATGCCTGCCGTCAATATGGTCGCAGACCGCGTTGGCGACGCAAGGGAGACTCGAACTCCGGCCGAGATGGCGTCGGCGTTCGCGGCGGTGCAAAAAGGGGCCTTCTCCGGAAGCCAGAAGGTTGCCCTCGAGTCGGGAGCCCGCCAAGACATAATTTTCGTCAATAGTGCGGGTAAAACCACGGCAGTGATGTCCTATGAACACAGCGATTCCGGTTGGCAGCTCGCCAAAGCGATCTCCTGCTCGGCGTCGTCGAAGGGGCCGAAGTAGGCGGGGAAGCCGATGAGGGGCCGGCTGAGAAGCCGGCCCCTCCCCCCGTCAGGCGCAGAGCTCGAGCACTGTCTTTTCGGCGGAATCCAACGCGGCCACCTCGGTGGCATTGTCCAATTTGGAACGGTCGGATCCTGCTGCTTCGACGTTGGCTACGACGGTCTTCGCGCCTGCGGCATAGGCGCGGAAACTTTCCCGCAGCTTGTCGCTCTGCGCCTGCTCCGCCGCCGTGCTCATGGTCTCAGCCAGCTTGGTGAAGGTGGACTTGAGCGTTGCGGCTGCTTCTGTTATTTCGGTCGCCGTGGACTCCTTGTCGCCGATCGTCATCGACGCCAGGAGCAGGTCGTTGAATAGCGTCTGGCGCACGGTTTTGGCTGTGGCGCAAGCTTTCTTGTCGTCGCCGGGGGCGGGCTTTGGGCTCTCCGGGGCGGCGGCCGACGGCGGTTGTGACGGGGCAGCTGACGGTTGCTTTCCATCACACGCGGTCAATCCGGTCATGGCCATCGCGAGCCCGGTCATGGCGAAAATGGGCAGCATGAATCGTCGCATCGTTACAACTCCACAGATAGTCAGAGGGAAAGAGAGGCTGCCCATTCGTCGAACAGGTCAGCCAGCGGGTCGCCGAGGATGAGTCTCAGCTCCCCGGGTGATGCGGTGGACCGGTCACCTGTCCCGGCGAATGGCTCCACGTCGCCGCGGGTGCGCCCACTCACGCCCAGCTCAATGACGTCGCTGTCGTCCTTTGTGGACAACTGGGCGGAGAGCACGGTGCGAGCGCGGGACACCCATGACTTGACTGTGCCCGCCGGAACTCGTGACACCTCAGCGATTTCGGCCATCGACATGTCGCCGAGATAGTGCAGGACCACTGCTTGGCGTTGCGGCGCGGGCAGCTTTGCCAACGCCGACACCAGATCGACGCGATCCGGTGTGGGACCCGAGACGGTCTGGCCATCTTCCGGCGCCCACTCAGAGTGCTTCTTCGCTTGGCGCCATTGGCTGGTCGCGAGATTCCACGCCACCCGCCGCACCCAGCCGGCCGGATCGTCATAGTGCGAAAGCTTGGGCCACCGGGCCAGTGCCCGGTAGCACGCCTCCTGCACCACCTCCTGCGCATCGGTCATGTTGCCGCAGTAGGCATAGAGCTGGATGGTCAGGGCGCGAAAATTCTCGGCATAGAAGCCTTCGAAGTCTCGTGCCGCTTCCATTTCGCTCTCCTCCGGTCAAGATGCGCACAAGACACGCCAGCGCCTAGGTCGCGGTTGCGTCGTTTTCAAGATTTTTTCGCGTACCGGATGAGCAGCTCCCGTAGCTGCTCAGAGCTGTCCCGCGTGAGCGAGTCCCCGCCCCACGGCTCGCGCAGGGTGATTGTCGCGCCATCGTGCATGGTCAGCCGCGCCCGCAGCGGCATCGTCCGCTGGATCTCCGCATGGACTACCTCTTCAAAAGGCACGTATCGGTGTTTCTCGGTCAGCTCCGCCAGGCTCCACCGTTGCAGAGCCACCTTCATGCGCACGTTGCCCTCGTCGGCGTCGCGCGTGGTGGGCATGAGGATCAGACCGATGTTCAAAATGAGCAGGTCGGCCTCGGCGCTCAGCCATCGCGATTCGGTCTTCACGTTGCCCAGCCCGCCCAGCAGGCGTGCCCCGCGGGCGCTGCCTTCCGGCCGCAGCCCGGCGACCGTGGCGCCAAGGTCGAGCTTGGCGGCGAGTCGCTTGAGGCGCAACGGCTCCCCGTCGTCGTCGACCAGTGCGGCGGGGCCGGAGAACTCTGCCCGCCAACGCGCCAGGCCCGCTTGAAGGGCCGCGTAGGCGACGATTTCCGCGGCATCCATGCGCCCGGCCCCCGCTGCCCGCCTGGCCTCCTCGCGCAGCTTGGCCGTCGATGCGGCCGCGACGAAGTCGTCCCAGGGCAGTTGCTCGCAGTCGGAGTGGGTCAGCACGTGCGGCACCAGGACCGCGGCAATCACGTCCGGCTCGGCCAACAGCTCAGCCGCCGGGCGCGGGTCGGGCGGCAGGCCCGGATCCGGAACTCGTTGCAGCGCTTCGATCCGCTCGGCCAGCGGCGGGTGGGTGTCCCACGGGCTCCCCGGCTCGGCGAGCGCCGCCTCGCGAAGCCGATCCATCTCGTCGCGCCGTGTAGCGACAAATGCTACGAATGCCTTATACAAGTCCGAGGGTAGGTAGCCGTAGTCGGCGCGCGGCGTGACGTGCGCTTCGAGGAAATGCGTGAAGGCGGCGGCCAGCACGCGAACCTCGATCAGTGAACTTATCGCGACTTGCTGACCTGCTACGCGTACCGCATAGAGGTCTGCTTTAAATTCTTGACGGCGCGAAACGGAACCGTCGACCATCAGGTACAGCCGAAAGTAGAGGCGGAACGGCCAGCTGATCGGGTCGGTCCGGAGGAGCTGAGACACGGTGGCGGAAACAGCCCGGCGGCCCCGATAGGCGACCGGGCCCAGGCGGGTGTGGGCAGAGCTGTAGTGGCCCAACTCATGCCCGACGATGGCCCGGATCTGGGCGGTGGTCAGGCACATCAGCAGCGGGAAGCCTAAGTGCAGGAAGCGCCGCCGCTTCACCTCTGAGACAGACGCGGTCGGCGTGGTCACCAGGACGATTTCGTCGGGCGGGCGGGTGCCTGCCGACTCGGCCAGCTCGCGGACCAGCATCCAAAGTGGACCGGCATGCTCCTCGGAGACCACCACGCCGGGCAGGCGGTGCCGCCGCCAGCGCAACACCTGCCGGACCGAGGGTTTGACCGCGGCGACCGAGCCGATCAGAAAAGGCAGCATGAGCAGCTGGCCAAGTGGCCACGGCCAGGCCCTGGTCACCAACCAGGTGATCAGCACGATGACGGAGAACTCAAGCGCCGCAATGACATAGAACCCGGCAAGCATCACCAGGCTCAGAAAAGCGCGAAACCCCGCCACCACGGGCAGATCCTACCGCCCGGGCCGATCCAGGAAAGCTCGTCCATTTTGTGGACTCCGCCCGCCCTATCTGCCGCGGCGTGGCTTGCCTTTCGGCGCGGGCTTTTCGCGAGTGGGCTTCTCGCGGGCCGCGCCCCCACCAGCCTGTCCGCGGGTGCTGTTCGCGGTGCGGCCCCGGACGATCCCAATCATTTCTTCGACCAGTTCGGTGTGCCCGTCACGGGGCCACGCCAGCGCGACCGATGAGGTGGGGGCGCCGGTCAGCGGGCGGTAGGTGAGATCGCGGCGGTGGTACAGGCGGGCCAGGGATTGCGGCACCACGAGCACACCGACGCTCGCGGCCACCAGCTCCACCGCGGCGGCCGTCGTGGACGGGTGATGGTCAAGCACCGCGGCCGGCAGCTCGGTCCAGGCGAGCACATCATCCGCGGGGATCACCAGCGTCTGGTCGGCCAGGTCGGCGAGGGTGACCTCCTCTGCCGCGCTGATCAGGTGATCGCGCGGCACCACCACCACCGTCGTCTCCGTGTAGAGCGGAATGGCGTGAAAAGCCTCCTGGTCAACCGGCAGCCGAACCAGCCCGGCATCGACCTGTCCCGATAGCAGGAGCTCGGCGGCCTCAGCTGCTTCGGATGGCACCAACCGCAGCTGCGCCCGCTGGCGCTCGGCCCACAGGCGGCTCCACTTGTCGGTGGTGACGCCAGGCACGACCAGCAGGCCAAATGTCAGGGGCACCTTACCTCCGCAGCGTCGACGGCTGTGATCGCCGCAACCTGATCAGGGTACCTCGCAGAGCTTCCCGAGCGGGTGACGTCGGGTTCGCTACGCTGAGGCGGTGAGCAAGCCCAAGAAGTCCCAGGTGATGAAGCCCGCTACGGCCGCGCTGAAGCTAGAGGTGTACCTGCTGGCCACCCCACGGGAGTTCCAGGAGGGCATGGTGTCGCGGGAAGAGCTCGATGAACTGCAGCGCAACCCGCCGCAATGGCTCGTCGACCTGCGTCGCGACGGCCCCCATCCGCGCAGCGTCGTCGCCGCCCGGTTGCGGGTGTCCAACAGCGGGCTCGCCCGCGGTGGCATCACCGACCCGCTCACGACCGCCCAGATCGCGGCTCTCGTGGCCGACCCGCCGCCCTGGCTCATCCGGGAACGGGATATACACGCAGAAACGCAACGGGAGTCACGCAGACTTCAGGAGCGACGCGGAAACCAGTCGTGAGTGGACACACCGGGCTACCTACGACGACGGGCGTAGGGTAGCCCGAATCGGCTACGCGCAATGACGTAGGTGCTGCCATCGGCTGCCGGACGACGAGCCGTGTCGATGGCGCAATCATCAATTGCGTGAAGAATCCTGCACGAGCATTAGCGTCAGCGGTCAGTGGCCGGTGGACCAAATGGGTTGTCCTCGCGTTGTGGGTGATGGTCTTCGCGGTCGCCAGCCCGCTGGCCGGGAAGCTGACCGAGGTCCAGACGAACGACAACTCGGCCTGGCTGCCGGGCAGCGCCGAAGCGACCAAGGTGCTCGACCAGATGCGCCCGTTCCAGCCGCAGAACACCGCTGCGGCGATTGTCGTCTACGAAAGGAAGTCCGGGCTCACCGACGCCGACATGGCCAAGGCCGCGGCCGATGCGCGGGCCTTTGCCGGGTACTCCAACATCTCCGGCCCGGTGCAGGGCCCGATCAAGTCCACTCAGGACGGTGCGACCCTGCAGGCGATGCAGACTGTCGTGCCGATCACCGCCGGGAACGGCGGCTACGCGGCCATCGGGAAGACGGTCGACGAGCTACGGGCTGCCGCGCAGGCCGGGCTCCCGGACGGGCTTTCCGTGTACATCGCTGGACCGGGCGGGAACGCCGCGGACCAGGCCAAGGCGTTCAAGGGCCTCGACAGCACGCTGCTCTACACGACGCTGGTCGTGGTGATCGCGATCCTGCTGCTCACCTACCGCAGTCCCGTACTGTGGCTGCTGCCGGTGATCAGCGCCGCCGGCGCGCTCATCGCCTCGCAAGCGGTGATCTACCTGTTCGCCAAGCATGCGGGATTGACCGTCAACGCACAGAGTTCCGCCATGTTGACCGTGCTGGTGTTCGGCGCCGGCACCGACTACGCCCTGCTGCTCTCCGCCCGCTACCGGGAAGAGCTGTGTCGCCACCAGGATCGGCATGTGGCGATGGCCCACGCTCTGCGCCGGGCGGGACCCGCCATCATCGCCAGCGCCGCCACGGTCGCCGCCGCGATGCTGTGCATGATGGTGGCCGAGATGAACCCGACCAGTGGCCTTGGGCCGGTCAACGCCATCGGGATCGGCGTCGGCCTGGTTTCCATGCTCACGCTGCTGCCCGCGCTGCTGGTCGTCTTCGGGCGATGGATTTTCTGGCCGGTCCGGCCCGCGTTCGGCGCCACAGATCCAGCCAGCCAACGACTCTGGGCCCGAGTGGGCAAGGCCGTCGCCAAACGGCCCAGGCCGGTATGGATCGGCACCGCGATCGTCCTCGGCGGCCTAGCTTTCACCATCTTCGGGATGAAGGCCGACGGGTTGACCATGGCTGAGTCGTTTGTGGACAAACCTGACTCGGTGGTCGGGGCCGAGGTGCTGGCTGCACACTTCCCGGCGGGCGGCGGCTCGCCGGTCGTGGTGATTGGCAACGCCGGTGCCGTCGACCAGATCCGTTCCGCGGTCACAGCCACCGACGGCATCGCGGAAGTCAGCCAGCCTCAGGTCAAGGACGGTCTCGCCTTCATGACGGCCACCTTGCGCGACGCGCCCGACAGCGCCGCCGCGGAGGCCACCGTGCTGCGGGTGCGCTCGGCGGTGCATGCTATCTCCCAAGCCGATGCGCATGTCGGTGGCCAGACAGCGGTCACCCACGACATCCGTGAAGCGACCGCCCGGGACAACTGGCGCATCATCCCGCTGGTGCTGACGGTGGTGCTGATCATCTTGATCCTGCTGTTGCGGGCGATCGTTGCCCCGCTGTTGTTGGTGGCGACCGTGGTGCTTTCCTTCGGTACCGCGCTCGGGGTCAGCTCTTTCGCCTTCCAGCACCTTTTCGGGTGGGCCGGAGAGGACACGTCGCTACCGCTGTTCGTGTTTGTCTTCCTGGTCGCGCTCGGCATCGACTACAACATCTTCCTGATGACCCGGGTCCGCGAGGAGTCCATGGTGCTCGGCACCCGGCGGGGCGCGGTAGCCGGGCTGTCCGCCACCGGGGGTGTGATCACCTCGGCCGGGCTGGTCCTGGCCGGGACGTTCGCCGCCCTCGGCACGCTGCCCATGGTGGCCTTTGCCGAGATCGGCCTCGCGATCGCGTTCGGGGTCATCCTCGACACCTTCATCGTCCGATCGGTCCTGGTTACCGCGCTCAACCTGGACTTTGGCCGACACATCTGGTGGCCCAGCGCGCTGTCGAAGAAGCTTGACGTAAAGGAAGTCGAGCCGGATCGGCACTAACGATGCGCCGTGGGTGGCTCAGGACAAAGGGCGGCGATTACGGTGTCGACGTACCACCGTTCGAATTGTTCCGATGACCAGCCCCGGCGCCTCACGAGCCAATCGTAATTGCGGAAATCCATTGCCAGCCAAAGGATATCGGCAACGCTGTCGGCATCGTGCTCCGGGCGCAGCTGGCCGGTGGCGAGCAGTTCCCGCCCAAACATCGACATTCCTCTACGCCGGTCGTCGACATGCTTCTGCCATATTTCGGCGGCGTCGGGGTCGGCGGTGGCCGCGCCTGCGAGAGCGAGCATGACGTCGGCCTGCCGAGCGTGTACCTGCGTCAGGTGCTGAGCAAAGCGGGTGAGCTTGGCCCGAGGGTCGGCCAGTGCCCTGATCTCGACCGCGAAAGGGCGATCGGGTAGCGGCACTGGTTCGTCGTCTCCGGCGACCGTCACATCGACGAGTTCCGAGAGCAGCTGACGCTTGCTTCCGAAAGCCGCATAGACCGTTTGCACGGCCACCCCGGCTTCCGCAGCGACGGCCGTCAGCGCGGTAGCTGCGTAGCCGGGATCGACGAACAGCTTGGCAGCAGCGTCCAGCACGGCACGCCTGGTCTGGCGTGCCTGCTCGTGTCGCCGCGATGAGTCATATCGCCGCTTGACAACCACGGTCGTAGTGTAGTGCTCTATTGGATAGAGCGTAACTCTATCCAAAGGGAGTGGTGGTCATGCCGTTCGGTGTGGTGCAGGAGATGCCCGGTATCAGCGAATCCGAATATCGGATGGTGGAGCAGCATCTCGGCCCGGATCGGCCGCCCGGCCTGCTCGCCCACGTGGCCGGCCCGGTAGAGGGCGGCTGGCGCATCATCAACATCTGGCAGGACGAACAGGCATTCCGGCGCTTTCAGTCCGAGCGGCTCATGCGTGCCGCCGGATTGGCCGCGCAGGAGGAGAACTTCGACGCGAGCAAGGCCGCGGGTTTCCGATCCCTTACCGTGACCGGTTCGGAGATGCCCTTCTGATGGCTGCCATCTCCGAAATCCGAGCCCGCAACGCCGACTTCTGGACGCAGGCTGCCGAAGGCTGGATCCGCCAGGCCGATCGCCACGACCGGCTCGGGCGTCCGCTGGGGGCGGCTGCGGTGGACGCGCTGAACCTGGAGCCCGGCGAGCGTGTGCTCGATGTCGGTTGTGGTTGCGGCGGCACGACAGCCGAGCTGGCGGCGATGGTGACCCCAGGCGGACTGGCGACCGGCCTGGACCTTTCCGTGTCGATGGTGGCGGCGGCGGCGCAACGATTCCCACACCTCGTCTTCACCACCGCGGACATCGAAACAGCTCGCTCCATAGCCGGATCGCCGTTTGACGCGGTCTTCTCACGAATGACGTTGATGCTGCTGACCGATCCGGTTGCCGGATGCGACACCGTCCGGCGGCTGCTGCGTCCCGGTGGACGTCTGGCGGCCACGGTGTTCCGTGACGGCGCTACCAGCCCATGGCTGTCCGCCGCAGTACTTGGCGCCGCCCCACATGTAGGTGCGCTGCCGCCGCTACCGGTGGGCGGCGAGCCCGGGCCATTCGCCTTCGCCGATCGGGCTCACGTCATGCGGGTGTTAACCGATGCGGGCTTCATCGACATCAACGTCGAACCGCGCGACGTCGAGCTGTGCGCGCCAGATGAGCCAGACACCGTCGCCGGCTGGCTCATCGACATCGGCCCAGCGGGAGCCGCTTACCGTGCGGCCCCGGCGACCCAGCAAGACGCCGCACGCGCGGGAGTGGCCCGCCTACTGCGCCGCTATCACCAGCCCGACACCGGCTATCGCCTGCCAACCGGGCTGTGGCTCATCACCGCCAGCACATCGCGCGATCGCCAAGGCCAATCAGCCTTGGCGCCGCCAGCGGACGGGCCGGTCGTCATGTGACCACCGGCCCGCCCTTTGCAGCGAGCTAGAGCGCCGGTCGCGCCCACTTCATGCTCAGGCCCCCGGTGATGGGGTTGTCCGTGGACGCGGCTCGCAGCATCGCGTAGGACGACCCGCCGTACCCGACGGACGCCATCACGTACCGTCCGCTCGAGAGGCTGTACCACCAGAAGGGCAGCACGTCCTTGGCCTGATAACCGAACTTCTCCCACGGGCCGACCGAGCTCGACCGGGCGCGCAACATGCCGTAGTCAAGGCCGGTGTAGCCCAGCTCTGCCGAGACGTAGAGGTTATTGGCCAGCGACTGCAGCGTGAAATAGCCCGCGTCGTTGTAGCAGAAGGTGAACTTCTCCCACGGCCCGATGGTTGCGGAGCGAGCGCGCAGCATGGCGTAATCGCTGCCGCTGTAACCGAGCTCGACCGAAACGTATTTTGCGTTGGCGGCCGACACGAAAGCCACGTGGCCGCACGCCGCCGCGGCGACTACGCCCGCAGCGGACTTCGCCTCGGCTTGCGCCACCAGCGCGGCGGCGAGCTGCGGTGTCAGCAGCTCCACCGGTGTGCGAGAGGCCGCACTGAGCGCGGCTGCCTGCGCCGGCACCCCGCCCGCGACCACCGCTCCCACCGTCAAGATGGCGAACGTGAGCACGGATGCCGCGACCCTGCTTCTTGTCTTTATCACAAGACTTCCTCCTGTCCCCGTCAGTTGATGTAGCGAGGTCACCCTACGGACGCCGGTCTACCAACTGCTTACCAAGCGCCTACCAGCGCCGGTCGACCTCCACTGTGGACAGTGCCGCGATCCGCTGCCGCAGCTCGTCAGCCTTGGGGTGGCGCAGGTCGTCGAGGATGTGCAGCGCGTCCACCCACACCTCGCCGGCCGCGTTGACATCGCCTGCCGCGTGGAAGGTATCGCCCAGCTGGCTTAGCGCCTCGGCTTCGTAGAATCGGAAACCTAGGCCTCGATGCAGTTGCGAGGCATCGCGGTAACACTGCACCGCACGCGAAAACTCTCCGAGCCCACGGTAGGAGTAGCCGAGGCTGTCCAAGGTGTGCGCCTGTCCTAATTGGTCTCCGGCTTCGCGAAGCAGCGCCAGGGCTTGCTCGCACGATTGAAGACTTTCGGCGTACTCGTGCCGAATGGCGAAGCGCCAGCCGACGGCGTTGAGCGCCCGAGCCTGCCCGACCCGATGGCCGCTGCGCTCATAGAGCGCCAGCGCTTGGTATGCGTGCTTCAGCGCGATGTCGTGCCGGTCCTGACGCTCCATGATGGGCACGAGGCTCAAATGCGTGTGGGCTTGGCCGACGTCGTCGGTTGCCTCCACATAGCTTCGCATTGCCTGCCTGGCGTGCTCGTAGGCGTCACCATGGCGGCCCAGGCGCGACAGAGATAGCGCCAGACCGCGGTGGGCGTGACCACGGGCCTGAGCGTGGCCCAACCGGTCGGCTGCCCTTGCTCCGGCACTTTGCGCCTCGCTCCACTCCGGCCAATAGCCGCTCCACTGCAGGAAATCGGCGAGCGCCCACGCCAGCTGCCAGCAATGGATGTCGAATTCCATTTGGTACGCAGCACGCACCACGCTCAGCAGCACCACGCGCTCCGCGCGCAACCAGGCCATCGCCTCGTCCCGGTCGCTGATCGGCTCGGATTGCCCATGACTGCAAGGTTCGCTGAGCACTATCGGATCGCGATGCGGATTGATCAGTGTGGCCGCTCGCACCGCGGTGTGCAAGTAGTGGTCGAGTAACCGGTGCAATGCTTGCTGCCGCTCGTCTTTCGAGTCGATCGCCTGGCCGAGCTCCAGGGCATAGGCGCGCAACAGGTCGTGAACGCCGAATCTGCCCGGCACCCGTTCCGTGACTAGCTGCGCCCGCGACAACTCGGCAAGCACCGGCCGGACGGCCTGCCGCGACATACCGGCCAGGCTGGCCGCGGCCGGCTCGCTGATATCGGGGCCGCTGTGCAGGCAGAGGAGGCGGAACGTGGCCGCTGCCGACTCGCTCAGAGTCCGGTAGGACGTGGAGAACACGGCCCTGAGGTCGGTGGCCGGATCGCCCGTGACGAAGGCGTCCAGCCCGCGCTCCTCAGGCAGGCCGCGCAGGCTTTCGGCGATTATGGCCAGCTGGAACGCCTCATACCTGGACGCCTGCGCCGCGATCAGGCTCAACGCGAGCGGAAGCCCGTCGCACCGCCTGATGATTTCGTCGACGGCATCGGGCTCCGCGTCCACTCGCGCCTGGCCCAGCCTATTGATCATCAACAGTCGCGCGTCCACCTCGGTGAGCACGTCAAGGCTGATCAGCTGGGCGCCCTCACTGGCGGCAAGTCCGGAAAGACTGTCGCGGCTGGTCACCACGACCAGGCTGCCCGGCGAACCCGGTAGCAGCGGGCGCACCTGGTCGGCGTCGCGGGCATTGTCAAGCACGACAAGGACCCGCCTGCCCGACAACAGGCTGCGGTACCGGGCGGTCTGCGCGTCCAGCCCGAGCGGAACCTGTTGCTGCGCCCACCCGAGCGCGTCGAGGAAAGCCCGGATGGCCTCGCCGGCCGCGGTCGGCGAGGCTTGCGGATCGTATCCGCGAAGGTTGATGAACAGCTGACCGTCCGGAAAGGACTCACGAATCCGGTGCGCCCAATGGATCGCCAGCGTGCTCTTGCCCACCCCCGCGGTTCCCGACAACACCAGCACTGTCACCGCCGTCGGATGCTCCTGCGCCAGGGCCAAAGCCTTGTCCAGCCGGGCCAGCTCATCGTCTCGGCCGCCGAATCCCGGCACGGCCAGCGGCAGCTGCGCGATCGGGATCCGATGCGGTGACTCCGGCGGAGCCGCGGCAAACTCTGCACGCAGGATCGCCCGATGCAACTCCTCCAATGACGCACTGGGTTCAATTCCCATTTCTTGTACCAGTAACTGCCGCGTCGATCGATAAAGTTCGAGCGCTTCGGACTGCCTGCCCGCGCCGGCAAGTGCCCTCATCAGCAGCTCCACGAGCCCTTCCCTGGTGGGCAGCCGCTCAACGAGGTCGGTCAGATCGATGACCACCTTCGCCGCCCGGCCACAGTCCAGGTCCGCCTCGGCCCGCCTCTCGAAGGCGTGCAGCCGGATCTCCTCGATCCGTGGCACGAGCCTCTCCCGCAGCCGCTCATCGATCACATCGGCCAGGAGCGGGCCGCGCCATAGGTTCAGCGCGCTGTCGAGCTGGGCCGAGCGCGCCCGCGGATCGGTCAGCCCCTCTGCCTGCCGTACCAGGGTTTCGAAGCGATGCACGTCGGTGGTAGGCAACGGGATGTCGATGACGTAGCCGTCACCGCGGGTCTGGATCGCTATCCCATAGGCGGCCATGTCTGCTCGCAGGCGGGACATGTAGGTCTGCACCGCGCGGCGGGCGGCCCGTGGCGGCCCCTGTTCCCACAGCAGCGACACCAGCTGGCCCGTGGCCACCACCCGCCCCGCCTCCAGCAGAAGGATGCCCAGAATACGCCGCTCCTGCCGCCGCCGGATGTCGATGCGCATGCCGGCAGACTCCGCTTCCAACGGCCCGAGCAGACGGAAGTCCATAGTGGATTACTCTAGGCGGCGATCTGTTGACAACCGGCCGGAATGACATCCATGAGACGATTGTCGCTCTAAATAGGACTACTGACCGACCGTCTTTGGCGGATAAGGGTCGAATGTCTGCACCAGCACGCGCTGCAGGAGGCGAAGTGACCCCTGTCCACCCGCCTCGATGAACGTCCCGGAGGCGAGTGCTTCCTGATAGATGCGATAAGGGGCTTGGCCGCCATCGGCCGGGTCGGTGAAGACGTCGTGGATGGCCAGCACTCCGCCTGCCGCGACGTGCGGGGCCCACCCTCGCAGATCGGCGGCCGCGTGTGCTTCGGTATGACCTCCGTCTATGAACACCATGGCCAGGGGCGCCCGCCACAAGGTGGCGACCTGCGCCGAGCGGCCCACGATGGCGACGGCATGCTCCTCCAACCCAGCGAAATGCATGGTACGGCGAAAGAACGGCACGGTGTCGGTGAGCCCGGTCTGCGGATCGGTCAGCGCCGGATCGTGATAAGCCCATCCCGGCTGCTGTTCCTCGCTTCCCCGATGATGGTCGACCGTGACCGCCACTGTGCCCGCGGCCCTTGCCGCTTCGGCAAGCAGGACAGTGCTGCGCCCGCAGTAGGTTCCGACCTCCAAGACGGGCAGCGCCAACCGTTGGCAGGCATCGGCTGCCGCAGCGTAGAGCGCCAGGCCCTCGTCGGTGGGCATGAACCCTTTGGCCGCCTCGAAGGCCGCGAGAACCGACTCGCGCAGCGGCGGGTGTATCGGTGTCACCATGGCGTGTGCTTGAACAGATCGGCCGCGCCGGTGGTGCCCGACAGGCAATCAACGGCGAGCACGAGCGCTGCGGCGGTGTAGGTGGAACGGTCGAACGGCCAGAAGTTGTTGTCGACTATCTGGTAGCCGGTCCAATAGGAGCCATCCTCGTGCCGCAGGAACTGCATGGCACGCAACAGATTCATTGCCACCTCCCGGTCACCGGCGGCGACGAGGGTGATGATCAGTTCGCAGGTTTCGGCGCCGGTGATCCACGGCTCGTCGCTGACACATCGGCATCCCAGCCTATCCACCACAAAGGTGTCCCACCCCGCCTTAAGATGTTCGGTGGCGGCCCGGCCGGTGACAGCACCGCAAAGCACCGGATAATACCAATCCATGGCGAAGCGAGATTTGTCCGCGAACAGGTCCCGGCGATGGCAGATCGCCTGGCCGAGCTCGTAGGCCGCGAATTCCCAGTCCGGCTGTGGATCATCCATATAGGATGCTAACGCGGTGGCGCAACGAAGCGAGTGGTAAATCGAGGAGCATCCGGCCAGCAACGCCAGCTCTCCGGGATTGCCGTCCTGGTCGCGATTCCACCACACCTCGCCCGTTGGCTGCTGCAGGCTCAGCACATAGCCAACGGCCTTCACGACCCCGGGCCACATCTCGGCGGCGAATGCGCGGTCGCCTGAGCGCAGGGTCTCGTGCCACACCCCGGTCGCGAGATAGGCGGCGTGGTTGGACTCCCCCGCCGCCTCGGCCACCTCACCGAGAACCCATTTGGCCGGCCACGATCCGTCCGGCCGCTGCTGATCGCGCAGCCATCGGTAGGCAAGGCGGGACTGCGCCTGCATCCCCGCGACCGACAGCGCCATCGCCGCCTCGATATGGTCCCAGGCGTTGACATGACCGGGATTTCCGTCAGCATCCTCGGTGTACCAAGGAATTGCGCCACTCGGTTCCTGTTGCCGGGCGATGCTTTGCGCCGCCGCGCGAACCTGGGTGGCGCTGATGACCCCGGGCACGTGCGGCAGCTGGCTCAAGTCAGGCAGCATTGGGCACCTCGGCCAGCGGCTTGTCTGCGTACACGACAAGGCTTTTGCCAATGAGAGGATTGAGCAGCCGCTCAGCCAGCCGGGTCGGCAAGGGATGTTTCATCAAATCCCAAACAAGCATTTTGTGGTACGCCTTCGGCAGCGGATGGTTGTCATTGTTGACTCCCACCGCGCATTTGAGCCACCAGTAGGGCGAATGCAATCCGTGCGCGTGATGGCTGCCGCGCAACACGAATCCGGCCGCCTCGAGTCTGGTCTGCAGCTCGACGCTGGTGTAGATACGCACGTGCCCGCCGGGGTTGGTGTGATACTCCTTCGACAACGCCCAGCAGATCCGCTCTGGCAGCCACGCGGGCACCGTGACCGCCAAGCGCCCGCCCGGTTCGAGCACGCGATACAGCTCGGCAATCGCCCTCGTGTCGTCGGGGATGTGCTCAAGCACTTCAGCCGCAACGATTTTGCTGAACGTGGCATCGGCGAAGGGCAGCGCCAGCGCGTCGCCCATGACAGCCGCCGCGCTCGCCCCGGCGGGAACCTCACCCGCCAGCGCCGCAAACATCGAACACACCTCTGCCAGCTGCTCGCTGTCCTGATCGAGCGCAATCACCGCCGCGCCCGCTCGGTAAAGCGCAAATGCGTGCCGCCCCCCGCCGCACCCCAGGTCGAGCACCCGGTCGCCCGCCGCTATCCCCATCCGGCCCAGGTCCACGGTCAGCATCGCCCAGCCGCCTTGACCGCCAACTCGGCCCTGTACTGCTGCTCGGTCGCCCGCGCCACCGCCGCCCACGTGTAGCGCTGCGCGACCCGGGCCAGGCCTGCTGCGCGCAGCCGTTCCCGCTCGCCGGGAGAGTCGTGAAGCCGGCGCAGCGCCGCCGCCATCTGTTCGGCGTCACCGCGCTCGACGAGGGTGGCCGCCTCGCCGGTAACCTCGGGCAGCGCTCCCGCAGTGGTGGCTATCAGTGGGGTACCGCAAGCCATGAACTCCAAGGCGGGCAACGAAAATCCTTCGTAGCGCGAAGGCACCACCGCTATCTCAGCGCTGGCGAGCTGCCCCGCCAGCTCGGTGTCGGAAAGCCCGGAAAGCACAGTGACCCGATCGGCGATCCCCAGCTCTCCGATGAGCCTGAAGATCGGGCCGTCGGGGCGCACCTGCCCGACGAGGTGCAGGTGAATGTCTCGTTCGGTGGCCGCCTTGGCGATCGCTCGCAGCAGCACATCGACACCCTTGAGCGGTGTGTCTGCGCTGGCCACAGCGATCACCCTGCCCGCGACCCGATCGCCTTCGCCTGCCGGCGGCTTGAACACGCTGGTGTCGACGCCCAGGGCGACCACGGCGATGTGACGCGCGTCGACGTGGAAGTCGCTGGCGATACTCGCTTTCGATGTCTCCGAAACGGTCAGGATCCGGCCGCACCGCCGCGCCACCCGCCCCTGCATCCGCACGAACCCGTACCAGCGCCGGGCCCCGAACCTGGCGAGCCCGCCACTCGCGGCGTCGATCGCGATACGGCGATCCTGGCTGATGGGGTGGTGAATGCTCGTCACCATCGCCACGCCTGTCCGGCGCAGGCGCAGCATGCCGTAACCGAGTGTCTGGTTGTCGTGCACAACATCGATGCGCCCAATTCGCCCACGCAGCTCCCGCAGCGCGCGCCAGCTGAAAGTCAGCGGCTCGGGAAAGCCGCCGGTGCGCATGTAGGCCCACTCGGCCACATCGATCCAGTCCCGAAACTCGGCGAGCCGGGGATTTCGAAACGGGTCTTCATCGGCGTAAAGATCCAGGCTGGGCAGCCTGGTCAAGGTAATATCGTCGCGGTCGAGCTCCGGATAGGGCTGGCCCGACAGCACTTCGACACGATGGCCCAGCGCCGCCAGCTCACGGCTCAGATGCCGCACGTAGACACCCTGCCCACCGCAATGCGGTTTGCTGCGATAAGACGTAAGCACAATTCGCAGCGGCCTGCCCGCGTGCAACCTGGCCTCCCCCGCTCACCCGTGACCGCCGGCGAGCCAGCACTGGTCGGAAATCATCCTAACCGGATTCCCCGCATCAGCACGGCACAAACCAGCCCGCATGTCGCGGTCGAGTCGGGATCAGCTCCGCCGCCGGCAGCCCAGCAGGGTGGCCTGCCTGCCGGCGGCTGTCGGCTGGATCGCCGTTGCCGCCCGGGAGACAAGCCACCCTGTGTTGGCAGTTCGCCCTAAATGTTGTAGACGTACTTGGTGGTGTTGACGGACATCGCGGCGATGGCGGATACGCCGCTGATTCCGGTGGGGAGGTTCTGCCACCCGTTGGCGCTGCTGGCCTCATACACGCTGCCGTTGACCAAAGAGTAGATGTACTTGGTGGTCCCAACCGGCATCACGGCGACCGCAGACACACCACCTATACCCGTCGGGAAACTCTGCCACCCGTTGGCACTGCTCGCCTCATAGACGCCGCCATTGACCAACGAGTAAATGTACTTGGTGCTACCGAGGGACAATGCAGCGATCGCCGACGCACCACCGATGCCGGTGGGGAAGCTCTGCCACCCGTTGGCGCTGCTGGCTTCATAGACGCTGCCGTTGACCAACGAGTAGATGTACTTGGTAGTGCCGACCGACATCACGGCGATCGCCGATGCGCCACCTATACCAGTCGGAAGACTGTTCCACCCGTTGATACTGCTCGCTTCATAGACGCTGCCGTTGACCAAAGTGTAGATGTACTTGGTAGTCCCGACCGACATCACAGCAATCGCCGACACACCACCTATACCCGTCGGGAAACTCTGCCACCCATTGGCACTGCTCGCCTCATAGACGCCGCCGTTGACCAACGAGTAGATGTACTTGGTGCTTCCGACGGACAACGCGGCGACCGCCGACACACCACTGATTCCGGTCGGAAGATTCTGCCACCCGTTGGCGCTGTTGGCCTCGTAAGCCTGACGATTGGTCTGTCCCGTCCACCAGGTCGTCTGCTGCCGGGCGCCGCTCCAGCTGAAGCTGAAGTGGATGTGGTTGGTGTGGCAGCCGCTTGGCGTGCCGTCGCAGGAATAGACCTGCTCGCCGAACGGCCCGTTGTAGGAACCCCAAAGCTTGCGGTCCCAGATGATGTACATCAGACCGAGGTGGCGGGCCACGGCGTGCGTGTTGCCGTACTGGTCGGTGGCGAACAGCCAGTTGATGAGGTCGTAGGCTTGGGCACGCTGAGTCGGGTTGGTGGCGTCGAAACCGAAGTCCAGCGCCCGTCCTTCCTTGTGCTCACTGGTTCCTGCTTCGCTACTACACGAACGTGCGATGTTCCAGCCGCGTGATCCGTAGGTTTGGAGGAGGAGGTCTTTCAGACTGGTGGGTCCGGGCTTGTCGGTCGGGTCGCAGGTGCTCTGCGGGTCATAAGAGGCATAGCCGGAGACGTTCGGCCCCAATGCCGGCGTCGCCGGAGCAGCATGGGCGGGCGGGGCCAAGCTCGCCCCGACCGCGACGGCCGCGAAAACAGCCAGCGCGCCGCTGACCAGTCGATGGACGTTATTGATACTCACAGAGATCTATTCCCCTCAGTAGATCTGTCGGAATCGGACAACCACGAATGTGGCAGCCCCAGCGCGGCTGGACCACGGCACTGACCCGGCATTCGCCGGTACTTCAGCTGAACTTCGGCGTTGTACGATGGCCGGAAAGGGGGGTTCTCGCGGTGTTCGGGGAACTGGTGCGTGGGCATCGCCGGCGCCTGGGTTTCACCCAGGAGGACCTTGCCGCCAAAACCGGTGTCCACTCACGCACGATCGCCAAAATCGAGGTTGGCCAGATAGCCACGCCCCGGCAGACCACGGTGCGGCTGCTCGCCGACGCGTTCGCTCTGGCCGGCTCCGCCCGCGAGGCTTTCTTTGAAGCCGCCAGCGAAAGCAAATCCGCGCCGGTCACGCCACCACAGTCGTCGCCGAACATGCTGCCGGCCCACGCATCCGTGTTCGTCGGCAGGCAGGAACATCTGCGGAGCTTGGACGCCGGAGACAACCAGGCAGTTACGGTGATTGGCGGCACCGCTGGGGTGGGCAAAACCGCCCTGGCGCTGCATTGGGCCCACCGCGTCCGCGACCGGTACCCCGACGGTCTGATGTACATCAACCTGCGCGGCTTCGACCCGGCCGGCTCAGCGATGGGCTCTGCAGAGGCGATCCGCCGCTTCCTCGACGCCCTTGCCGTTCCGCCTCAGCGTATCCCGGCCGACCCGGACGCCCAGGCGGACCTGTACCGCACCAAGCTCGCCGCCAAGAAGATGCTCATTGTGCTCGACAATGCCCGCGACCCTGATCAGGTCCGGCCGCTATTGCCCGGCACGCCCAGCTGCCGCGTGCTGGTCACCAGCCGCAACAAGCTCACCGGCCTGGTAGCCGCCCAAGGCGCCCACCCGCTGCCGCTGGATCTGCTCACTTTCGGCGAGGCCCGCCAGCTGCTCACCCACCGCCTCGGCGCGGCGCGGGTCGCCTCGGATCCGGATGCGGTCGAGGAGCTCATTACCGGCTGCGCCCGGCTTCCCTTGGCGCTGAACATCGTCGCGGCTCACGCCGCCATCCAGCCGCAGCTGGCGTTGAGCGCCTTGGCCGGTCAGCTGCGCCTAAGCCGCGATCGACTGGACACACTGTCCACAAGCGACACTCCTACGACCGACGTGCGGTCTGTCTTCTCCTGGTCCTACCAGGCTTTGCGCGACGGCTCCGCGCGGCTGTTCAGGCTACTGGGCCTGCACCCCGGTCCAGACATCTCGGCCGCCGCCGCGGCCAGCCTCGCCGGCCTACCCGCGGAAAAGGTGCGACCGCTGCTCAGCGAACTCGCGAGCGCCCATCTGATCACCGAACACACCGTGGACCGGTACGACATGCACGACCTGCTGCGCGTGTATGCCGCCGAACAGACCCACCGGCACGACTCCGACGCGCAGCGCCACGCGGCCATCGGCCGCATCCTCGACCACTACCTGCACACCGCCTACCTCGCTGACCGGATGGTGTCCCCGGCCCGCGATCCGCTCGCCCTCACCCCACCCTTGCCCGGCGTCAGCCCGGAACACGTCGCCGGCTACGGGCAGGCCATGGACTGGTTCGCCGCCGAGCACGCCGTGCTGCTGGCCACCGTCGACCACGCTGCCGCCACCGGATCCGACACCCACACCTGGCAGCTTTCCTGCAGCCTGGCCAATTTCCTCAACAGGCGCGGGCACTGGCACGACTGGGCCCACATTCAGCAGGCCGCGGTCGTTGCCACGCAACGGCTTGCCGACCCGTCCGCACAGGCTCGCGCCCACCGTCTCCTCGCCCAGGCCTACACCTGGCTAGGACGTTTCGACGACGCATACGCCCAGTTGTGGCACGCCCTCGACTTGGCGAGGCAGTCGGGCGACCCGATCGGGCAGGCGCACGCCCACTACAGCCTCAGCCTTCTGTCGCACCGGCAAGACCTTCCCCACCAGGCCCTCGACCATGCTCAGCAGGCCCTCGATCTGCACGTGGCCGCCAACCACCGCCGCGGGCAAGCGCGTGCGCTCAATTCGGTCGGCTGGTTCCACGCCCAAGTCGGCCGCCACTCGGAAGCCCTCGCCTATTGCCTGGAGTCGCTTGTCCTGCATCAGGAACTCGGCGACCGCGCCGGCGAGGCCAATGCCTGGGACAGCGTCGGCTACGCCCATCATCTGCTCGGCCACCACGCCGATGCCGTCACCTGCTACCAGCGCGCCATCGACCGGTACAGCGACCTCGGCGACCGCTACCACGAAGCCGACACCCTCACCCACCTCGGCGACACCCACCACGCCACCAACAACGTCCACGCCACCCGCCTTGCGTGGCAACAGGCGCTGGAAATCCTCCGCCAGCTCGACCACCCCGACGCCGAACGGGTCCGCACCAAACTCCATGGTCTTTAGCGCGCGGGCGGCTGGTGCCAGGGCGCGGCGGTGAAGTTGAGCCGAGCCCTGTCGGCGAACTGCTGCCGGGTGACGCTCGGCAGCTCGGCCGCGTTAAGCAGGCCCGCCAGCACCTCGAACACGGCCCTCGGCTCGGGCTTGCCCAAGTCCAGCCGGAATGAGCCGGGCTGGCCGATGTCGTCGAGGAAGTCGTCGCACTTGCGCTGGTAAGGGAAGAGGGTGAACGGCACCCCGGCCATGTAGGCGAAGATCGCTCCGTGCAGGCGCATGTGGACGCCGAAATCGCACTCCTTCATCTCCTGCCATATGCGGGCGACCCCCTCCCGCTCGGTTACCTCTCGCACGCCGCAAAGGTCGGCCAGCGCAGACTGAAGCCGGCGACTCGCGTCGATGTCACCGTGTTGCGGGTGGGTGTTGAACACGAAGATGGTGACGTCGATCGGCTCCTTCTCGGCGAGCATTCGGATACCGCCTATCAGCGCTTGCTCGCGCCGCAGGAAGTCCTCGTCACTCGCCTCGTAGTCCACCCCGAGCAGGGTCACCCCCAGCCGCGGTCGCTGGTTGCGCGAAACCCTTGGCATGCGAGGGTCTTCGCCCAGCGCCTCGGGCAGCAGCCCGGCCAGGTCGGCGGCGACGGCGAGCGAGCCGGGATAGCCTATGGCGCGCAACGCTTCCGCCGAGGCTCGGTCGCGGACGGCCACATAGGGGATACGGCGCAGCACCTCGACGAGGCGACGTTGCGACGCCAAGGACACGAAAGGCCCGACCGAGACCCCGACCGCCGCGACCGGGTGACCCGTCATCCGCGCGTGCCATGAGAACAGGCGCTTCTCGCTCAGCGGGCCCATCTCCCGGAAGACCGACCCGCCACCGTAGACCACCATCGACGACCGGCGAAGCAGGGACGCCCTCTGTGCCAGGTTCCCGGCACGCTGGGCGGGGCCGTTGGACCTGTACCACCGCGGGTCGAGGGCTGTCCGGTCGGCCGGCAGGTCGACCAGCGGCGGAGCCGCGAAGACCGGTGCCGTGGCACCCCAGTACTGGCCCAGCGCCCAGTTCATCACCACGCAGAACGAGTTGTCGCCGGCGTTGTCCATGCCGTAGTAGCCGATTACGAGCGGCCGGCCGGCGTCATCGGGCATGGGACAGACCCTTCCTCAGGTGCTGCCGGATCATTCCCCACGATGGGAGCCTGGCGCCGGAAACAACGTATCTCTTGACCGCTATCCAGAAGAGGACCAGCAGAGCGAACTCGGCCACGACGGTGGCGGCCGCGGCTCCGAGCAGTCCGTAGCGCGGGGTCGCGATCGCCAGTGCCGCCAGATAGACCAAGGCCCCGCCGCCCTGATAGGCCACCTTGCGCCACAACTGGCGGCTGGTCGTCAGCAACGACGCCACGCTCGCCGCACCGAAGCGCATCGGGATCGCCACGCTCAGTATCAGCAGGATCGGGACGCTGTCCGCGTATTGCTCGCCGAACAGCCGCGGGATCCCCACGGCACCGCCCACGGCCACCAGCACGGCGATGACGCAGCCCGCGATCACCATTCCGGTGGTGCCCACCCGGTACGCCAAAAGGATCATGCCTCGGTCGTTGCGCGCCCAGCGTTGGAGTTTTGCAAGGAAGTACTGCTGATACACCACTCGCGGAATGAGATAGATCGCCATGAGGATCGACATCGGCACGGAGAACAGGGCCGCCTCCCTGGTCCCCAGGAACTCACCGGCCACCACCGTTCCAAAGTAGATCCCGACGAGATAGAAGAGGCTGCCGAGCATAAACGGGTTGGCGCCGCTGAACAGGCGGGCGTACCTGGGCGGCGGGCTCGGCGGCGGCGGCCCGGCCGAGTGACCCTCCAGCCGCACCCGTCCACGCCAGTACGGACCGAGCGCCAGCACCGAGATTGTCAAAGTAACCACGGCGATAAGGGCATAGCCCAGCGCGACGTGGAGCACGGTCAGCCCGACGGTGCCGGTCACCACCACCACGGCGATGCGGCCCAGGTGTGGGGCGAGCTGCAGGGCCGCCACCGCCTTGTACGCGCCACGCAGTTGCAGCGCCGAGATTGCCAACGCGATGAACGCCTGCGCCGCCACCACCGGAACCAACAGGATCTTCAGACCGGCGTCGACCGGGAAGGCGAGGTCGGCCATGCCCCAGAGCACCATGGCCAGCATGACGAGGGCGGTGGCGGCTGTCACCACACCGATCGAGCGCCGCACCCAGCGGAACGCCTTGGGACCCTCCCGCCCAAACCGCTGCAACCACAGCTCGTTGACCCCGTACACGGCGATCGGGGCGGTCAGTGAGACGAACGCCAGGACCGTCATGAAGGAGCCGAAGTCGTGCTGTGAAAGGGATCGAGCCAGCACCACCTGCGTGGCGAAGGCGGCGACCGTGACCGCGATCTGGCTCAGCCCAAGGAAGCTCAGGTTGACCGCGGCGAGCCGGACGCTCCGCACCAGCTGGCCTCTTCTGACCGTCGGCGCCGCTGGAGCCCGGGTGGCAGCCGCGCTATTAGCCGCCAAGACGCACCAGCCACTTGCCCAGCTCCCCAGCGGCCCGCACCATCTTCATCCGGGCGTTGCCGCCCGGGACCCGGGTGGGCCGGTGAAGATCGATCAGCTGGAACCAGATGCTGATGCCGTGCAAGCGGCGCTGGCGGGTGACGTTGCCGTCGTGCCAGTGATACCGGACGATCGGCTCGGCCAGGCGCCGGGGCTGGATGCCGCCGCGCAAGCCGCGCAGCACCAGGTCGATGTCCTCGAAAAGCCGCAGGCTCTCGTCGTAGCCACCCATACTCAGCAGCAGGTCTCGCTGTATCGTCATCCCCGAGTGCTTGAACGGCAGGCGCGGGCGGGTCAGGATGCCGCGCAGCATGCTCTGCGCCGACCTGTACTCCGGGAGCCGGATCAGCCGGCAGACCTCATCCCACATCTCCTGGTAGTCGGCGTACACCCACAACGAACTCGTGGCGATGAGGAAGTCGTGCAGGAGACGTAACGCGTTGGACGCAAGCTCGTCATCGGAGTCGAGAACGGTGATGAAGGCGCCCTTGGCCACCTTGAGCGCATGGTTGCGGGCCGTCGATATCCCGTGCTGGCCCTGCCGGAACACCCGAACCCGAGGGTCGGCCGAATAGGGGTGCGGCGCCAGCACTTCGGTGACCGGGATGGCCGATCCATCGTCGACGATGACCAGCTCGAAGTCACCGAACGAATTTTCCAGAACGCTGGCCACGGCCTTCTTCAACAGCTCGGGCCGGTCGCGTACCACGATGCACACCGAGAAGAACGGGAGCGCCAGATCCGGGTTCACCAGCGGCAGGGCGGAAGTCTCGGCCTCACTCCAGTCGGTCCTCTCGCGAGGTACCTCGAAGTCAGGGATTGAGGTGTTCATCGCTCGCGCCATGGTTCGCCATTTCCCACCTGCCGGAAAGCCGGGTAATAGCCGAGGATCAGCATGTGGCAGAAGAGGAACAGCCACATGAAGTACGGGTAGGAGGTGGGTTTCTGGGTGAGCCCGAAGCTAAGCAGCACAAGATAGAGGATAGCCAATGCCAGCCTGCCACGGACAGAGATCATGCTACGGGTAAACCTGTACAGGATGACAAGCATCGCCACGGTGAGGATGACACCGGCCGCCCCCCACACCACAGCGATCCGGGCGAGATCGTTGTGCATGTCCCAGGGCTCGTAGCCGAAGCCGAAAAGCCAGATGTCCCAGGTGGATTTGCCGAACGCGCGAGCGGTGTCCGTCCACACCGCACCGCGCCCGTTGAGGAACCTGTCCGACCCGACGTCCCAGGAGCCGACGGCCGCGAACATTACCTTGACCCGCGACGTAAGGTAATCGCCCATGATGCCGACGGTGACGAGCGCGAGGGCGGCCACCCCCACGACCGAGACGGTCACCGTTTTCCGGTTGAGGCGCTGCCGTCCGCGGAGGGCCCGCAGCCGGCGCCCTTCGAACAGCGCAATCACCATTGTCACGCAGATGATGGAGAGGCGGTGGGTGGAGATGAGCGTGGTGCCGAAGAGGACGGCTATCAGCGCATAGTGCTTGACGGGGCCGAGGCGTAGCCGCTCATAGCCCACGTACAGGATGAAGACACAGAAGATGAGCAGCCGGCCCAGCGACATCGGGTGGTTGTAGCCGCCGGACGGACGTCCCATGTAGACACCCGGCATGATGAAATAGAACGAGTATTCGACTACGCCCAGGACCTGGAGCCAGGCGATAAGACAGTGGACCAGGGCCCCACCGACAATCGCGAGCGCGGTGTAGCGCAGCAGGCGGCTGGCGATCGCCTTGCCATACCGCATCATCACGCCGATCAGCGCCAGCGGCGCGAAGCTCACGATCAGCCGCAACGCCTCACGCGGCACTCCGATGGAGGGTGGGACGAAGGGCCCGAATATCACGGTTCTGTGATGCTTGAACGGCTCCAGCAGCTCGCCACGGCTTGAGATGGCCAGGTAGCTCATCGCCGAGAGCAATAGCATGATCGCTACCGCGGCGAAGATGAGGAATAGCGACCACGGAAGCCGCGCCGCATTGAGCGAGCCGGTCAACAGGGCTATCACCATGAACGCCCCGCCGATCATCGTCAGGATGGTGCCGAAGTCGATGACGTTGGCACCCGGCTCCTCCCCGATGATGTCGAGCAGGGGCTTCGCCGAAAGGAAGGCCAGGCTAGCGATGACCGACCAGAAGGTGATGCCGCGGATCGACTCAGCCTGCTCGGGATCGTCCGATGCAGACGGGGGTGGTCTCAATTGCTTGAGCCGCTGGGTGAGGAGGGGGAGCTTCGTCATCTACGTGAGCCAACCAGTAGACCCAAAAAATCGGGCACACCACGAAAAGCAAGGTGAGGATGCCAATCAGCGGCGGTCGGCTTGGGCGCCGGGCCGTACGTCGCAGCCACCCATTGGCCTCCCCTGTCCAAGCATTGCTGGCACACAATACCAGCGCTGGACGCTTACATCGGACGATCTGCATCAGACGATCTTCGTTGATCGAAATCTCAGCGACTGTACAACAATCGAACCGAGCCGAAAGCGCCCGGGGCGGTTTGATGCGCAGTTGTTACCACGCAAGACTTGCACATGTCCCGACGCGACATCTTGCCAAACCGGTGGCCTGTCAGCAAGAGTGACCCCCGTGAGTTCGACCCCCATCAGTGTGATCATTACCGCATACAACGAGGCCGCCGTCATCGGTCGCTGCCTGGACTCACTGCTCGCCGGGGCGAGCCCGGACGATCTGGAGATCATCGTGGTCGCCAACGGATGCACCGACGAGACCGTCGCGATTGCCTCATCCCGGCCGCAGGTAAAGGTGATTGAGCTGCCGGAGGCCGGAAAAGCGGCCGCCCTCAACGCGGGCGACGCGGTCGCCTCCGGATTCCCGCGCATCTACCTGGATTCCGACGTCATCCTCAGCCCGAAAGCAGCCCTTGACCTCGCTCGCGCCTTGACACCGGTCGATGACGCATCGGCGCCGCTGGCCGTCACTCCCCGCCGCGAACTCAACACGAAGGGTAGATCTGTTGTCGTGCGCGGCTTCTACGCCATCAATTCCCGGCTACCGATCTTCAAGGACGCGCTTTTCGGCCGCGGAGTGATTGCCGTTTCCCGAGCGGGCCGCGAGCGGTTCGGCGTCTTCCCCGAGCAGATGGCGGACGACCTTTTCCTCGACTCAAGGTTCACCTCGGCGGAGAAGCGGGAGGTGAACACCGTGGTGTCGCATGTGGAGACACCCAAACGGACCCGAGATCTGCTGCGGGTTCAAACACGTGTACGGGCCGGGAACGCTCGCCTGCGCGCCATCGACGCCAGCACGCGCCCGCCCGCCCGGTCCTCATGGCTTACCGAAGTGCTGCTACCCAAGCCGTGGCTACTCCCCGCTGCCGTGGCTTACCTGACTGTGACTCTCATTGCCGCGCACAGAGCCAAGCGGGCCAAAGCCAATCACTGGGGGCGCGACGAGTCGACCCGCACCGGGGCCTAAATAGTGTTGCGGGGCGGTCCCGAAGGACCGCCCCGCAACTATTTCTTGAGCGAACGCTCAGATCCCCGCTCGCGACAGGATGTCGTCAGCATCGGAAGGGTTCAGTGTGTACCCGTTCCATTGCGCCGGGTCGGTCAGATCCCGCAACGGATCCACCGAGATGAACCGGCCGGTGGTGGGGTCGTACTCCCGTTCACCGAGGTGAACAAGTCCGCTGTCGTCAGTGGTCGCGCCGACATAACCCTGGGTTCCCTTCCACCCGGTGGCCGCCGGGCCACGGGGCTGACCGAAGGGCATCACTCGTTGCCGCATGATGTTCAGGTTGCTCGGATCGATCTGGGCGATGGCGGTGCCGTTGTGGTCGGTGAAGACCCACCGCAGCCCGGCGCTGTCCCGCACCGCGATGTCGGCGTAGTACCGGGTGCCCAACGGGTCGGCCGTGCCGGTCTTCGTCAGCTCGGTGCCATCGAACAGGTACAGGGTCTTCTTGTTGGGGCTACTGGCCACGAGCCGGTTGCCGTAGGTGTCGTAGATGTAGGTGGTGGTGACACCGGCTTCCAGCACCGTGCTGAGACGGCCTTCGGCATCCCAGGTGAGCGTCTGGGTGACGCCGCTCGGGGTGGTCCGGCTGGTGGTGTTCCCAGCCGCGTCGTAGCTGAAGGTACGGGTTGGACCGGCCGAGGGACCGCTCCCCGTGATTGTCTTGACCTGGTGCGGGGCAACAGCTCCGGCGGTGCCGACGGTGTCGGTCCAGGTGGTGTCTCCGGCGACCGGGTCCTTGTTGGTCTCGGTGAGCCGGTTACCCAGCGCATCGTGGGTCCATTGCCGCCAGTACGGGTCCGGCCCGCTGCGCTGAGGCGTGGTGCACGCATTGGGTAGCTGCGACCAGGCCTCGGTCAGCTTCTCCAGGTTGCCGTAGCTGAAGCACTCCTGCTGCTCGGCCACGGCGTTGGTGGTGCTGCGGATCGACGTGATCTTGCCAACCGAGTCGTAGAGGTACTGGTCGTTGGCCACCTTCGAGTTTCCGTAATCGCCCGGGACCCCAGGGGTCTCGGTGTTGAGGTAGATACTCGACAGGCGACGGCCCGGCGCACCGTAGTTGGCCTGGACACGGACGTGCATGTTCGCATTGCCCAGGAACTTGTTGTAGGCCAAACCGTCGAAGAAATAGATGGTGTTATCTAGGTAGATTCCTTGACTGGCGTTGGTGGTGAGGCCCTTCTGCAAGCCGGTGATCGCGTTGTACTGCTTCGTCACCGTCTCGCTCGGCAGGCCGCCGACACCCGGGAAGGTCTGGGTGTTGAGGTCACCGTTGATCAGATAGTTGTAGCTGGTCGAATAGGTCAGCGTCGTTCCACCGACCCCGAACCCGGGCACCGTGTACGTGGCCGACAGTGGCCTATACCCGTCGTCGTAGCCCGTGATGGTCTGGACGTAGGCCTGCCCACCCTCGTACCGGGTGGCCGAGATCAGCTTGCCACGCGCCGCGCCGTCATAGGTCCACGCCGCCCGCAGGTTGCCGGTGGCCGAGTCCTCCCGGAGGTGGGTGGTCCGGCCCAGACCGTCGTAGGTGTAGAACAGCGCCCTTCCCCGACCGTCGACTGTGGACAGAGCCTGCCCGGCCGCGTCGTAGGTGACGGTCGAGGTACCGGCATCCGGGTCCACGGTCTGAGTCTTACGGCCCGCCAGGTTGTAGGTGTAGGCCCACGTGTTGTTCGCGGTGTCCTTGACCTGGGTCAGCTGACCAAGCCGGTCGTAGCCGTAGGTCGTGGTCGCCACGACCGAACCCGCCGGAGTGCCACCGGAGTGCTGGCGCAGCTCGGTCACCAGACCACGCACATCCTTGATGGTGGTGGTGGCGGTACCGCCGGCCGGCGGGGTGACAGTGACAGTCTTCTCACCGTCGTAGCCGGTGACGGTCTGCCACAGCTGGGCGGCAGTGGTGCCGTCGCCGGCCCACTCCTGCTTGTTGACGACCCGGCCCATGTTGTCGTAGACGTAGCGGGTCTGCTGCTTGGCGTCAGGGTCGTCGACTCCGCGCAGTGTCGCCGACGGGTTCTCGGCCCCGTACATCATGGTGGTCTTGTCGACCCGGCCGATGCCGTTGTAGACGGTGTCCTCGATCTTGGAACCGCCGGTGGTCGCGGAAAGCGTCTGCTTCTGCCGCGGCCGCAACAGGCCGTCGAAGATCTGGAACGACTGCAACTGCCCGCCCGTGGGCATCAGGGTCTTGGTCGTCACCGTCGCCGGTGCCCCAAGGTTGTAGATGTACTCCAAGTCGGGCGTGACACCGGTGGTGCCGCCGTTGGCCCGGTTGTTCTGCCACATCTTCGTCAAACGGCCTTGACCGTTGTACGAGGCCAGAATCACCTTGCCGTTGACGTCAATCACCGCGGTCGGACGGCCGTTACGGGTATCGAGGTTGATCGCTGTGTCCCAGCGCTGGCCGTTGGTATTCGGACCGGTGACGGTCAGCTTGGTGACCGGACCACCGAGGGTCGGCGTGTAGACCGTGGTGACCTGCCGGTCCAGGGCGTCAAAGTAATCCTTGATCCGCCCGTGGGTGTCATAGACCGACCGTTCCGACTGGCGGAAGTCCGTGGCCACCAATGGGTAGGCCGTAACCGCGTCCGCGACCTGCTTGGTTGTCACCAGACCGCGCTGCGGCTCCGCGCCGTACACCAGACCGTCGTAAAGGGTCCGCGACGCCTTCAGCACAGATTGCGCGGTGGGCGTGGCGTTGCAGTCGGTGACAAACTCCTGCTTCTTCAGACCGATCAGCCACTTGGTCGTGTTGGCCGTGGCGTACTCGTAGTTGGTGCACCTGTCATCGGTGGTGATGGCGGTGTTGCCCTCGTCGGTCACCTTGACCGGCAGACCGTAGGTGCTGTCGAAGGTACTGGTAACCCTGGTTTGGGTCTGCAACCCGCCGGCCAAGTTGTTGATTCGCCGGGTTTCGATCTCCCGGGCGCGGACGGCGAAGATGGACGGGTTCGGTGCCGCCATGGTCAGCGTGCCGGTGAGTGTCACGCCATAGACTTGCCACTTCGACGTCACCCAGTTCGTCCGGTCCACGTTGATGGGCCCGTCGAAGACCCTGGTCCGGGCCGGACGGCCGGTCAGAGAATCCTTGTCCTGCCGCGTGCTGCCGACATCGTCAATGACGTTGACCTGCCGCGTTCCGGCGCCGCCGGCGGCGGTCCAGTCACCTTGCAGCCCACGGTAGAACAGGGTTTCGGTGACTTCCTTGGGTCCGGTGCCGTCGAAGTTGGAGTGGGTGGTGACGACTGTCGGGTACCCGGCCCAGCGTGACCACGTCCGCAACCAGGTCGGGGTGTGCCACGCCACGTCGTGCTTCCACAACGTGGTGGTCGACGACCCCAGCGCGCTGTAGTCGTAGTGCCAGCGTTCCGACTGGCCGCCCGCCACGTGGTCGATGACATCGACATCGGTGACTACATACTTGTGCCACCACGACAACCCGTTGTTGTTCTGCGCGTAGCAGCGCTTCGGGTTGAAGTCGACCTCGGTCGGCAGTGCGGCGGCGGTGCAGTCCGGGGTCGAGTAGCTCGCCTGGATCATCGCGCCGGTGCCGTTGTCGACCTGCGTGAGCCGGTAGTGCTTCATCTCCGGCTTGCCTGTGCCGAAGTCGACCCGGTTGGTCAGATCGGTGCCACCGGTGTACATCGGGTTGGCGAATCCGGGGCGGAGCACCGAATCCAGCCACAACGACGGCGACGTGCCGTCGGAGTGGGTCGGGAACGTGTACCCGAACTCCCACCGGTTCACCAGGCCCCAGTTGCTCGTTCCTGGCTGCCACAGCTGGGTTTCGATGGCGTTGAGCCGGTAGGGGGTGAAGAACACCGGCGTTACCTGCGCGCAGGCGGTCGCGGTCGGAGCACAGTACTGGTCCCACGGAGTGTCGGGCCAGTTCGGCCAGTTGGCGGGAACAGACGAGTTGCAAACCGTGTCGCTGCCGAAGCAGCGGGCCAGCGCCTCGAACATGACCCGGCCGGTGTGAACGCTGCCGCCGGTCGTGTTCGCGCCGTAGAGCGCCGCGTTCAGCCGGCTGCCAGTGTCGTACTGGTACACGGTGACGCCGTTGTTTCCGCCGTAGCTAGCGCGATCGCGGTACCACTCGTACTCGATGACGTTGTCGTGCGGATCCACGACCTTGTCCAGGTTCCACCGGTAGGGCATCGCGCAGCTCGAGAGCGCGAACCCACCGGCGTTGTAGCAAGGCTCGCCGACGTTGTTGCCGTATACCTGGACGACTAGCGGGCCGCCGTACTTGCCGCTCGAGTCGCCGCCGTTGTTCGGACCACCGGCACGCCGGGACCCGAAGAAGTACTGAATACCGTCGCGGGTGGTCACCTTGAACGCCTCACCCGAAGCGACACCGTTGTCGACTCCGGTCAGCCGCTCGACCTTCCAGCCCGCGGAGTCGTCCTCGGCCTTCCAGCCGGTATCCGCGGCGACAATGCGAGTCGTCTTCCCGTTGAGGGTCAGCGTCAGCGGCGAAACAGCCACGTAGCAAAGGTCGCCGCCGGTGTAAGCGACACCGTCGTTGCGGCACAGCCGATAGGCCCGCTCCACGTAACCGGGGTGGTAGTCCCAGCCCTCTCCCACCCAGGATGCCTGGGTGTTCTTCGAGCTGGTCAACCCATCCACTCGGGCCGATGAGTAGGTCAGGGCGACCTCCGGCTTCAGCCCACCCGGCGCGGGCGGCGTCTCGACCGGCACCTTGTAGGTGAAGTCACCAGCCACCGATCCGGCCGACCAGCCGTTCTCGTCCGCGAACGGGGTGGCAGCCCAGTCACTGTTCTGCGCCAGCGGCGTGGCCGACCAGTCACCTGTCCCCGACCCCGTGCCGGCCACCACGGCCAGCACGATCTTCGCGCCCGCCTGAACGCCCGCGTCAACCCCGGTGGAATTCCCTGCGGAGTTGGGGAAGACGGGCGCGCCGAGGTCGATGCTCCTGGTCACCTGGTCGGTAGCGGTGCTGTTGCCGAGGGACGCCGGCGGCGCCTGCTTGCGGCAGTTGACGTCGGTCGGGGTCGTCACCGAGCACGCCGGCATCGCGACCAGCCGCAGCCGGTCGCCGAAGTCAGAGCCAGTGGCACGGGCAAACGCGCTGTAGCCCACGGTTATCTGCAGCCAGGACGACGCCGGGAGCGTGGTGCTGGACTGCACCGACAGCATTACGCCGCGCATACCAAGCGCCTGCGATGCCGTCTGGGCGTAGGTGGAAACGGTCAGCGTGGCCGCGAAAGCCGGCTCGACCTCGTAGGGCTCGCCCTTCATGGCCCGCTTCTCTATGTCCTCCACGGTGAGGGAAGAGGAGCTGGGCACGGTCACCGTAATGGGCAGGCCACCGGGCGAAACCGTGCTGGAGATGCCTATGCCACCGTCCATAAGCGACGATGGAGCGCCGCTCGTCACGTTGATTACGGCCGATCCGGCAACCGGCCACGTCGGCGCTGCGGGCGCCGTCCACTGCGGCAGGTTGACGGTATCCGGGGCCTGATAAGGCAATGGTGAGGTAGAGACAGGTTGTTCCGCGGGTTGGCCGTCGACAGCCATGGCCGCGGATGGGGGAAGCCCCACCGTAAGCCCCGCTACCAACACGGAAACCACACCGGCACTTAACCAGGAACGCCTTCGCGTTAAGGCGCCAACACGTGCTCCCACAGATCCTCCCAGGATCGATGAATGGGAATCCCCAAGACGGTGATGAGGGTAAGGCATAACCCACCGCGCCGCTCAGTTGAAGCATCGAATCGGAAACGCCGGACGTTGACCGACCAATCCCGACAGTGACGACGGCCGTCGATATTGGACCTTGCAGCGGCGCAAACGTGCGCTCGACGCGGCCGCAAACCCGTTCGGCGATCACAGACGGTGATGGATCACAATTTGATAACAGTGACTTTTTATGGGAAATGCTTGCGCCCCAACGCTGATCGGCGACAGCATGCGACAAACAGGTGACTGAGAGTAGGCTATGTGCGCGCGAAGCGCTGACGCCGCTATGGAGGAAACCGAAGCGGCCCTTGTCATTTCGTGGCCTGGAATGCTGCGCCGCGGGCAGGGCCTTGCGCCAGAACGTCCCGACGCTGCGGTTGCTGCGCGCAGGCTAACGCCCGGGCGGTGCCCCGACGCCAGAGTAGCGGCGGGACAATACCCCGGCCTGCCTTCGTTGCAGCGCTGCAACAGTTGCCGGCCAAGCAGCGCCAGGCGCCGACGTGGCCCAGCCAAGCGAAGCCGCCGCGCGGATCAGACGCAGCTATAGCCTTCCATGCTCTCGTCGCGGGCGATCCGGCCACCCGGCACGCTCATGGTTACCAGCCATTGCACGGTGCCCACGTTCGGCGAGGAAGAGGGACCGACCGAGATAGTGGTCGACCCGCTGTACGAGGCGCCGCCGCCCGACAGTGAGAAGCCTTGCATCGAGCCGGAAAGGCCGCCCTGTCCCTGCGGGACGAGGCCCGGCGGGGGGTCGGTCACCGAGACATTGACCATTATCCGGACGCGCCACTGGCCACTCTCGTTGGAGCAGGTGGTGCTGCCCGTGCCGGCCAGCTGGGTGTTGTAGGTGCGCGGCTGGGTCGGTGAGGTCTGCGGCCCTTGCGTGGTCGGCTGCGGATTGGGGTTGTTCGGGTTGTTGGGATTGTTGGGGTTGTTGGGATTGCCCGGCGGATTGACCCCGGCCCCCGGGATCACCTCCACCGCCGTGGTCGGCACGCCGCCTTCGCTGGTCGGGCTGACGGTCGCTCCCGAGGTCTGGCTCCCCGTGGTCGTCTGGTTCTGGGTGGTGCCTGGCGGCCCACCGGCGACAGCCGGCACCTGCCCGCCACCGTTGCTGCCGAACGCCAGCCAGGCGACAACCGAGAAAACAAGCATGACGGACAGTCCTACCGCGACCGGCAACCGCCATTTGCCTTTCCGCTTGACCCGGCTGAGCGACCGGGTCGCGAGATAACGCATGCGCGGGCGCTCCGGCCGCACCACCAAGGTGTCCTGGGCGTCGTAGCGCTGCACGAGTTGCGCGTCATGCGGATGGCCGTCGTACGGGTGGGCGGCTTGCGGATGGCCGTTATACGGGTGGCCGGCGTGCGGTTGGCCGTCGTACTGGTGGGCGACTTCGTCGTCCTCGTTGTCGTCATCGAGGGCGTGGCGGCCCGCGCCCGTCCACGAACTCCGGGTCGCTCGCTCCTGGATCGCGTGCGTCAGCGGCCCTTCTGGGTAGCCCCGGGAAGCGGCCGGGCTGACCGGTTCCGCCTGCGCTTGGGATTCCTCGAAGGCAAAGGGAAGCCCAACCGGATGCGAATCGGCTTCGTAAACCTTGCCGACCGCTGGACCCTCGTAATCGTCCTCGTAAGGTTCTTCATATACTTCGTCGACGTCAGCGACTTGAACGATGTCATAGGGCGCCGGGACCACATATGGCTCCGCAGGCCGGGGCTCATCCTTCGTCCCGTAAATCTGTTCGATATCGCGCGGCGCCTTGCGCTCATGCTCCTGATCGGCCGGATCAGGCAGGGGGGCGGTCCTGGACTCCAAGCGCCACAGGACTTCCACCCAGTACTTCACCTCGCGGTCGTTGATGCCGATGGCGCGCACCAGCGCCACGACCAGCTCCTCGGGCGGCAGGGCATCATGGCTCAGCGCGGTAGCGATGATTTGCTCGGGCAGCACATAGCCCTTGATCCCGGCCAGCTCCTCGATCTCGAGCAGCGACAGCCCTGAATGCTCGACCAAAGCCCCAAGTAGAGCAACGAATTCGGCAGCTGTTCGCGCGTTGGTCGGGTCTGGTCGGTCGTCGTCGTCCGCTAACCCGTAGAGTGCACGCTCGTCATTTCGGCGCAAGGCTTCCTCCCTACGAGCATCGGTCCGCGAGGAGAATACAGCTCATCTGACTCAGTACCAACTCTTGCTGGCCAAAATGCTCCTGCCAGCAAGGGCTTCCGATGCAACAAGTGTCCTAACTGGAACTTTCGGCGACAAAGAATTTCCCTGCGTGAATATCATGATTACCGCGGGTGACCATTGTCGCGCCAGCCCAACGATTGCGGCTTGGTCGAACCATGCGTCTATTCCTATATGTTTTGCATAGCGTGGTGGGTGTCGCTCGGTCCGCCGAGCGACACCCACTCTCGTGCCACGCGGCTAGCCCAGTGCCGCCCCGAAGTCCGCGATGGCCATGCCGCCGCCGATGAGATTGCTGGAGCTGACCGTCTGGTTGCCGGTGCTGGTATTGGTAAGGAAGTGCACCAGGCCCTGCTCGGCGAAGGTGGCGGTCTCGTCAGGAGCTCCGGCCACGAGGTCGGACCTGGACTGGAAGCGAATCCTCGCCATCAGGACTGCCGCGCCGAAGTGGTCGTTGGCCTCGGCTGTGTCCGGTACCCCGTTGGTGCCCTGGCTCCAGGTCGTGCCAACGCCGACCAGGCCGGAGACAGAGCCGGGAAGGATGGTGACCGCGCCGGCCTGGTCCTGGCCACCGACATTCTTGTTTGGAGCACCGGCCACCACTTCGGCCCGGCCGTCTCCGTCCTGGTCGCCGACCGCGACGGAGTACCCGAACCTGGAGGTGCTTGCTTCACCGGGAACTATGGTGCTGGACTCGTCGATGGCCTGGCTGTTGACGGTGGTCGGACCGGAGGCGCTGCCTCGCAGCAGGAAGATCGCCCCGGAGTTGGCGTTGCCGCCAACCGTTTCCCCGGGAGCACCGACGACCAGGTCTGCCTTAAGGTCGCCGGTGACGTCACCGGCGGCCAGCGAGAATCCGAATTGGTCACCGGACTCGGCCGTGCCCGGCATGCCCGCCGCGCCCTCGGTGAACTCCTGAGCACCGGTACCGCTCAGGCCGCTCGCCGTGCCCAGCAGCACCGTCACCGAACCCGCGTCGACCGCGGTGCCCACATCCTCGCCGGCCGCACCGATCGCCAGGTCGGTCCGGCCATCGCCGTTGAAGTCACCGGACGCGAGGGAGGAACCAAAGCCGTCTAAGTCCTCGGCCGTGCCGGGTACGGAATTGGCGCCCTGGACGAACCAGTTGGTGGCGCCGGTCGTCCTGACCAAGCCGCTGGCCGATCCGTAAAGAACCTTTACCCCACCCCGCCCGGCGTTGTGGCCGGGGGCGCCGATAGCCAAGTCGCCGAACCCGTCGTCGTTGAAGTCGCCGACGGCCAAGGACGCGCCAAAGTTGCTGTTGGCGAACGGCTCCGGGACCGAGGTGCTGGCGGGTGCGGCGAAGAAGGAGTTCTGCGTCGTCACGCCCCACACGTACCCCCGCAGCAGGGTGACCGAGCCCTCGCCCTCGGGACTGTTGGGTGCGCCAACGGCGATGTCGGCGAAGCCGTCACCGTGGAAGTCGGCGGTCGCCACCGCGGTGCCGAACCGCCCATTCGTGTTGGCGGCACCGGCCACCAAGGCGTTGTCCTGGCTGAAGACCTCGTTGCCGGTGATGTCCAGACCCTGCGAGTTGCCCCACACCATCCGCACGTCCCCGCCATTGGCCAGATCGGACACCCTCCGTCCGGGTTCACCGATGACTACGTCGCCGTAGCCATCACCGTTGATGTCGGTGGTGAGCGGCTTCTTGCCAGCGCAACTGTAGATCTTAAAATTATCGATCCACCAGCCGTAAGCCGCGGTGAAGGAGGCAAACCCATCGGTTGCCAGGACGAAGCGGAGCTTGACCCGCTTTCCGGAGTAGGCCGCCAGCGACACCCGGCTTGATGTCCAGCCACGGCTGTCGCCGCTGAACCAGACACCAGACTTGCCGGACAACGCCTTGTCCGGGCCCACGTTCCAGCCCGTGTTCAGCGGGATCCAGCTGAAGGCGTCGCCTTCGACATCGACCTCCACCCGGCCACCGTCAAAGTAGCCCTGCCCCTGCAGGCCCGCCGGAACGAAATCGAAGGAGTAGTGGTGGTTGAAGTAGGCGAACAACGATGACGAGACCGGCAGCTGAACGAAGGACGTACGTTCGACTGTCTCGATCGCGAGGGGATCGATGAACGGATCCGGTATGAACAGCGCGTTGCCCGCCGAGTTGCTCGGGCGTGCCTGGCCGTCGATCGACGCCTCACCAGTCTCCGACCAGCCCGGGGGCAGCGTCGCGCTGACGGGCCAGTTGAAGTTCTCGAACAGCACGTTGGTGCTCGCCGTCCCGGGGGTGCATTGGGACGCCTGAGGAATCGTCCCTTCGGCCGTGGGGACGTTGGACATGCCGACCGCGCCGGTCGAGTAGAGAACCGAAAGGCAGTTGTTGTCGGTGATCCCGAACGACGGAGTCTTCGTCAAGTTGATGCACGCCTGGTGCAGAGCGAAGGCCAGGTCGGTGTAGTCCGAACCGGCCGTCAGCAGACCCTCGGCCGCCAGCCAGATGCGGGCTACCTTGAGGATGTCGCCGATCGGCACGATGACGAACCCGCCGAACGAGCCGCCCTCGGTCATCAGATAAGCCGCCTTGTTGCCCACACCGCTGTTGATGTGGACACCACCCATGTCAAACGGGTCGGCCTTCCACAGCGGGCTCGACGTGGCGTCGGGCTGGTTGAACGCCGGTGGGTTGGCCATATTCCGGGCCGCTCCGCCCGCGACGTCTTCGCCCATCAGCCATTTGACCGACGGATCGTCGTTGCCCGCGAACGGACCGGTGTAGAGCTGGTCGAACGCCTCACCGATCACGTCCGAGATCGACTCGTTGATCGCGCCGGACTGGTAGTAGTACAGCAGCTTCGAGGTGAATTCGGTGACGCCGTGGGTGAATTCGTGCGCCAGCACGTCCTCGGTCAGGAAGCCCTGGCCGTAGGTGGTCTGCGCGCCGTCCCAGAACGCGTTCGCATAGGGACAGGGCGCCTGCGGGCAGAAGTCCACTGCGGAAGCCAGTGCCATGCCGTTGTTGTCGATGCTGTTGCGGCCCAGTGTCGCCAGCATTATGTTGTACGCGCCGGAGAACTCGTAGGCCGCATCGACGGTCGTGTTTCCGGTCGGTTCCTGTCCTTCCGACCGGGTGACAGGGACCCCACCCGGGCACCTGTTGTCGGGGTTGGCAACGTTGTCGAAGCCGCAGATTCTCCGGTCGGCGTGGGCCACCTGCGAGAAACTGAGCACGACCCGCCCATCCTCGGCGTTGACCAGGACGAGCTGGCGCACGTCCATTCCCTTACCGGCGGTCACTTCGACTTTCCACACCGTGGCCGCGGATCCGGGACCGCCGATCAGTTCGGGGTCGTATCCCGACAGCACCGGGTTGCCGGCCTTGAGGGCCTGCTCCGGTAAGCGGGTGGCCTTGGCCGTAGCCTTGATGGCCGTGTCGGCCGCGGCACGGGCCGTAACGGTCGCCTTACCCGACAGGGCTGCCGCGCTTGTCTCGCCATTGATGCTGCGGAGATTTCCAGCCCCGTCCACCAGCACGTTGAGCTCGCCGCCGATGACCGGGACACCGTTGATGCTCTGGGCGAAGTGAACGACCTTGGCGTCGCTCAGCTGCGTTTCGCCGGAGACTCCCAGCTCTTTGGCCGCGTCGCGAACGCCGAACATGTTCGCGAGCTGGTTGGCGTGTGAGCGTGCTGCCTCCACGGGTGTCGACGGTGTCTTGCCACTGATCAACTTGGGCTTGATGACCTTTTGTGCGGCGGGATGCACCGCACGCACGCGACCTTTGTCGTCACGCACCATCGCGATTTCGGAAGTTGGCTGCGCTGCGGTGGCCGGAGCGGCGAAAACGAGGCTACCCGCACCGACGATGGACGCGACAACAAAGGCCAGTCTTTTCCCGACTGGCCACTGACGTTGGTTCAACGAAACTCCACGATTTGATGAAGACCAATTGGTGGAGCCTACGCGGTCGGACAGATAGACGGCTATACCTTGCCAACGCCTTATTCAGCCGATCACGCATCGCAGCTGCATGCTGTCCACAAGCGACGGTCAGCGCACAGCATTAACTTTGTCGATTGTGGACCGTGGAAGGACGGGCTATGGTGTGGGCGTCGCGGACGGCCGGGCTGCGGCCCTCGACAGCAGGGCCGCCATCAGCGCCTGGTAGGCGGGCTTGGGCTGGTATGCCTCGTCGAACAGGCATGCGGCACCGAATCCCTTGTGGTAACTGGGAATCCAGCTCTTGGCATCGGTGAATCCCCACGTCGTCAAGGACACGCACCCCGATACCGACAGGCAGGCGTTGACCACATCGAGGTAGAGCGCGGCCTGTCGCTGGAGCTTCTCGGGCGTGGCGGGAAGGTCGATGCGCACGTCCAGCTCGGTGATGGCTACCGCGAAACCGCTGCTGGTGAAGCGCGCCAGGTTCTCTGCCATACCGGCGGCGCTGCGGTCATATGGCAGGTGCGACTGAAACCCCACACCCTGGATCGGGACCCCTTCCGAGCGCAGCTTCCGCACCAGCTCAAGCAGGGCCGCGGACTTGCGATTCCCCCACTCGGCCCCGTATTCGTTGATGAACAGGATGGCGTTGGGGTCGGCTGCGCGTACCCAGGAAAAGGCATCGGCAATATAATTCGGCCCGAGCTTGCGCAGCCAGATGGTGTCGCGCAGCGACCCGTCCTCGGCAAGCGCCTCGTTGACCACGTCCCACGCCCAGATCTTGCCCCGATACCGGGAAACCACCTTCGTGACATGGTCTTTTAGCAGATCCCTTACCTCCTGCGGCGACAGGTCCTCGGTGACCCAAGCCGGAACCTCGGTGTGCCAAACCAGGGTGTGCCCATATACCGCCTGTTTCCTGCTGGCGGCGAACGCCATCAGACGATCGCTGCTGGCCCAGTCGTAAAATCCCCGGACCGGTTCAATATTGGCCCATTTCAATGAATTTTCCGGGGTCAGGGCACTGAACTCTTGGGACAGGAGCCTCCCATAACGGCTGTCAGCGGCGAGAGCCTCCGCTCTGACGGCCGAGCCGATGCGCACGTCCTTGGGGAAGAGCGACCGGAGTGTGGGCTGGGGCGGCCCCTGCGACGCGTGCTGCTGTTTGCGCCGGACCGCATCGTTCGCGGGGCCGGCCCGGAAAGCCATGACCACGAGGCAAATAAGCGCGGTTACGAATGCGGCCCAGATAATGAATATCGTCCGCTTGCGCGGGCCGCGGGCGATCGTCCTCGAGATCGGTTCGACATCCGGCGGCATGCTGGAGCAATCTACCCGAGGCAATGGCCCAAGGCTCAGCGATGCCCGCCCCAGATACCCATCCTGCGGCGCAGGTAGGGCGGTTTGACGAAAGCGGCCATCCGCTCGCCATCATGCAGATCGTCTCGCCAATAGCGGTAAACGATCCCCTCGACCACCCGCACCTTCCGTGCGGCGATGAGCCCGGCGCCCGTCGTGTGGTCGAACGCCGTCAACAGCGGCGACCCCGGGGCAAGGGCCCGCTCCGACTCGCTTGGCTCCCGGAAAACGGGCTCGGCGAACCGCGCCGGGCAGCTGACAAAAGTCACCTCGGTGAAATGCAACTCGAGGGAATGGTGCAGGTCGAGGTCGAAGCCGGCGGCAAGCTTGAGCGTGCTGCCGGCCCATTCCAGGACGCTCCACTCGCACCAGCAGCCATCGGGCAGTTGCTCAGAGATCATCAGTTAAGTATCGAGGCTCACGCCACTAAAGAGACGCAGCACGCCAAGCTGAGTTTGGGTTTGCTTGCCGCCAGTCCACATAGGACATTGGCTTCAGCGCACGGCTTCGGCGAGGATCCGGATCCCGCGGCGGATCTGGTTCTCGGTGACGTTGCCGAATCCGAGTACGAGGGCCGGTGACCAGGGGTGTGGTTGGACGTGTGTGCTCCCGGGCGCGAAGCGGTAGTCGCCCAGACCGCGGACGCCGACCAACCTCGACCGCGCCGCCTCCACGACACCCTGCTCGGACACGCTTTCAGGCAGCCGAAGCAGCGCGTGACAGCCGGCCGAGAGGCCTTGGAGCCGTGCCTGAGCACCGAACTCGGCCTGGACCGCAGCCACCAGGACGCCGCGGCGGGCGCGGTAGATTTCCCGCACGCGCCGCAGGTGCCGGTCGTACCGGCCCGATTCCATGAGAAGCGCCAGCGCCTCCTGGTCCAAGCCAGGTGCGCCCCGGCTGCTGAGCCGTTTCTCCTCGATGATCCCGTCCAGGAAACGCCGGGGCGCGAAGACCCAGCCGAGCCGGATCGTCGGTGCCAGCGTCTTGCTGACCGAGCCAAGAGCGATCACACGATCGGGGTCGAGGCCCTGCAAGGACCCCACGGGCTGGCGGTCGTACCGGAACTCGGCATCGTAGTCGTCCTCGAGCATCACGCCGTCGACGTCGGAAGCCCAGGCCACCAGCTCGCGCCGGCGCAGGGGACCCAGCACGACACCCGTGGGGCACTGGTGGGCCGGGGTCAGCAGCACTGCCCGCGCCCCGCTTTCGCGCAGTCGCCGGACGTCCAGGCCATCGCCGTCGACCGGGACGGGTACCGGCTCCAGGCCCGCGCGGCGGGCGATGACGTCGTGGTCACGCGGCCCGGGATCCTCCAGTGCCAGCCGTCGGATTCCGTGTTTCGCCAGTGTGGACAAGGCGAAGGCGAGCCCCTGCCGGAAGCCACCGACGACGATGGCGTCTTGCGCCACCGCGCAGCCGGCCCGCACGCGGCGGTGGTAGGCGCTGACGACCTCTCGCAGGTGCTTCGACCCGGCAGGCGCTTCGTCGCCCAGCTCGGCGGTGGGCAGCTTGCGCGTCGCCTCCGAAACCGCCCGTGCCCAATCCGCTAGCGGCACCGAGGACAGGTCGGGTATTCCGTACTCGAAGTCGATGTCCGGCTTGACTTGGGTCGTATTCGGTCCACTTTGGACTTTCGTGTCGCCGGAGGACAACAGGGCGACCGCGGCCACGCGCGTGCCGGAGCCGATCGCGGACTCGACGTATCCCTCGGCCAGCAACTGCTCATAGACCTCGACCACGGTCCCGCGGGAGACACGCAGCCGCTCGGCCAGCCGTCGTGTCGAGGGCAGCCGCTCGCCCGCGGCCAGCCTTCCCTCACGGATCGCGGCGCGCATCTGGTCCTGCAGCTGCGCGCCCAATGGCGCGTCGTGGTCGAGCGTTAGCAGCAGGTCCGGACCGTCACGTCCCCAGTCGACCGTCATGCCTACCGAGCCTACAAGTGGTCCACTGCACTGGTCCATGAGTGGCCCTGCCCAGTGGACCGAAAGCGGCGCAGGATCAAGACATCGGCAGCACGCCTGGAGGTCATCGTGAGCATCGGATTGGTCCTGGCCCTCACCTCGGCCGTCGCCTACGGCGCCGCAGACTTCGTCGGCGGTGTCGGGTCGCGCCGCCATTCGTCCTGGCAGGTTGTTCTGGTGGGCCAGACCGCCGGAGCACTCGTCATGCTGGTAGCCGGCACGGTGGCGCCGGGCAGCCCAGGGATCGCCGACTTCGCGTGGGCGCTCCTGGCCGGCACCGGCTCCGCGACGGGCAGCATCTTTCTCTTCCGCGGCCTGTCCCGCGGGCGGATGGGCCTTGTCGCTCCCGTCTCGGCCGTCGCCGCGGCGATCCTGCCGGTGGTGGTGGGCATCGCCCTCGGCGAGCGGCCCACCTGGCACATCTGGATCGGCGTCCTCATCGCCCTGCCCGGCATCTGGCTCGTGTCGCGGGAAACCACGGCGCGGCCGGGCGGCAGCCGCGCTGCTCTGCTCGACGGCGCGATCGCCGGCGCGGGCTTCGGAATCCTCTTCATCGCGCTCGCCCAGGTACCCGCGGAAGCGGGCCTCCTGCCGCTGGCCGCGAACCAGTTGTTCGGCGGGCTGGTGACCATCGCTGCGGCGTCGGCGCTGCGGCAGCCGTGGCGTCCGGGTCGTGGCGTCCTGACTTGGGGAAGCGCCTCCGGGTTGCTCGGTGCGCTGGGCACGCTGACCTTCATGCTCGCCACGGGAGCGATCCAGCTGGGTGTCGCTGCCGTGCTCGCCTCGCTTTACCCGGCCGTCACGGTGCTGCTCGCCGCCGCAATCCTCAAGGAGCGGATCGACAAGTGGCAGAGGCTCGGCCTTGCCGTGTGCACCGTGGCTGTCGCCACCCTGGCCCTGAGCTAGGGACCGGCCTGGCCCAGGGTGGACCAGGCCGGTTCGGGCTCAGCCGCCGACGACCGTGTAGCGGACGATGAACTGGCCGTCCCAGAACGCGTAGCCCTCGTGTTCACCGGTGTTCACGAGGTCGCGCCGAACCTCGATCACGCCTTGGAGGTCCCAGGAGCCCCGGTTGTTCGGGTCGTCGCGTTCCCAGACCCAGATCCACGTCGCGTCCCCTACGATCTCCTGGCTCGGCTGGTACCCGGGAGGGGCCGGGTAGACGTACTTCGTGTCGCCGACGTGCATGCTGTTGAGGATGCCCGCCGGGGTTCCCGGGTTGCCGCCAATTTCGAGCAGGATCTCGTCGGCGCCCCACTCTCCCGTGTCGTCCTGGCACCGTACCCAGAGCAGTGCGACGTACACCGGCCCATCGGCGGCGGCCGGCTGGGGCACGGCGATGACGGCCAGGGCCCCTGCCACCATAGTGGCGAGAGCGGTGGCGAAGAATCGGCGAAATCTCATACGGTGACTCCCTTGTCCCGTTCGCGCACAAGCGAACAACATTGGTCGATATTTAAATGACTCTATTCATGGGCCTTCCTCGGGACATCGGGCATCCTCCCTACGGCGCCGCGTCGGAAATCCCTACTTTCAGGTTCGCTGCTTGGTGGATGCGCCCGCCGCAACGCGTGACGCCGACAACCGGCCTTGGCACAATGTCGAAGTGCATCGACGGATTTCCAGCTCGCGATTGATTGGCCGGGAAGGCCACCTGGCCCAGCTCACGTCGGCGTTGGACCGAGCCGCCGCCGGCTCGCCGACGGTCGTCTTCGTCACCGGCGAGGCCGGGGTGGGCAAGAGTCGCCTGGTACACGACTTCAGCGAGCGCTCGAACACGCGCGTATTTACCGGCTGCTGCCCACCGCTCGCCGAGGCTCTGCTGCCCTACGCCCCGATCACCCAGATTTTGCGGGCGATCATCGCGGAAGTCGGTGCCGACGAGCTGCGCAGGGTGGCGGGACCCCACGCTGACCGCCTGGCCGTCATCGCGCCCGATCTGGAGCGGGCCGCGCCGATCCCCGGGACCGGGCTGTGGCAAGCCGATCAGCTCCGCCTTCAGCACTCTCTGCTGAACGTCCTGGAGCGACTCGCGACCGACCCGACCGTGTTGGTGGTGGAAGACCTGCACTGGGCGGATGCCTCGACCCGCGCCATCGTGGACATGCTTGTCAGAGGTCTCCGCAATTGCCGGCTACTGCTCGTGTGCACGTATCGCGACGACGAACTCCCGCCGGAACATCCGTTGCATTCGCTGCTGGTTGAGCTCGTCCGTGTCGGCGCAGACACGGTGGCATTGACCGGACTCGACGCTGCCGGCACGGCCACGCTGATGGCCAGCATCCTCGGCACGGATCCTGATCCCGCGATGGCGCGGCACGTCTTCGCCCGCACCGGCGGAAACCCATTCTTGGTCGAGGAGCTGGTAGCGGCCGGCGGTGCCCTGCCGGAACGCTTACGTGACATTCTTTTGCTGCGGGTACGGAGACTTCCGCCCACGGCCCAGCGGGTGATGCGAGCGGTGGCCATTGCCGGGCCTAGCGCCGAGCATGCGGTGCTGGAACCCGTTGTCGGGCCATCAGACGATCTCGAGGGTGGGGTAAAAACAGCGGTCGATCAGCACCTGTTGAGAACCGACGGCGACCGCTACACGTTCCGGCATGCCCTGACGGCCGAAGCCGTGATCGCGGATACCCTGCCCGCTGAACGGATCCGGCTGCACCGCGCATTAGCCGCGTCGCTGGAGTCCCGCCTCCCCGCCGGGCGGGCATCGATCCCCAACAATTCGATACTGGCGTGGGCCTACGCCGAGGTGGCCTACCACTGGCTGGGCGCCCGCGACCATGTCCGCGCGCTGAGTGCCACCATCGAGGCCGGGCTCGCCGCGCAGCGCAGTTCCGCCCTGCCTGAGGCGCGCCAGCACTTCACGCGCGCGCTGACGCTCTGGGGAAAGGCTCCGCAGGCACCCGCGGACGCCGCGCTGGATCTGGTTGACCTCTACCGCCACGCGGCCGAGACGAGTTACCTCAGCGGCGACGTCGACGAGGCCCTGGCTCTGGTACGAGACGGCATCTGCGCCGCCGAGGAACAAGGCGACCGGCGCCGGGGCGGCCTGCTGCATCTGTTGCTGGGACGGTACCTGAGCACGGGAGCAAGCGCGGAACAGGCGGCCATCGCCGCGGTCGAAACGGCGGTGGAGATGGTGCCGGACGTGCCGTCGCTCGAGCGGGCGCAAGTGCTGGCAGGCCTTGCCCGGCACCTGCAGATGAACACCCGCGACCGCGAGGCGATGCCCTGGGCACAGCGAGCCCTGGTGATCGCCAGGTCGGTCGGAGCCCGTCACGAGGAGTGCCACGCGCTGGCGACGTACGGGGTCAGCCTCGCCAGGCTGGGTGAGCTCGATGCCGGGATAGCTCATCTGAGGCAGGCTCTGGCCATCGCCGAGCAGTTGGACTCGGCTTTCCATATCGGCGGATGCCACGCCGCGCTCTCCGATGGGCTTCTCAGCGCCGGCCGCTTCACCGAGGCGGCCGAGGTGGCGATGCGCGGGGTGCACAGCTCCGCACAGCACGGCACGGAACGGCTCTTCGCAGGACCGCTGCTCGGCAACGCGGTGGAGGCGCTGTTCTGGTCGGGCCGGTGGGAGACGGCGATCGAAAAACTGCCCGCCGGTCCGCACACCGATGGCCATCAGGTTTCCGGCGCCCTCATGTGGCACGTTGCCGCTGCCGTGCACACGGCCATGGGCAAGTACGCCGAAGCCGAGCTCTTCCTCGCCGCCTGCTTGCGGGTCACAGCCTCTGGCGGCCATACCGAGCTGCGCGGCGCCATCGACTGCGCCATGGCCGAGCTGTGTGCCTGGCGCGATGAACCGGCGGCCGCCTACGACTGGGCGATCCGGGGACTGGACTCGCTCGGCGTGGCGGGGCACGGCCTGCTTCTGGCGCGGCTGCTGGCCGTAGGCGCCCGGGCGTTCGCGGACCTGACGACGCGTCCCGGCGGAACAGAGCGACCCTCGGCCGTGAACCTGACGAAGACCATCGATCGCCTGCGCGATGCGGCCGCTCTCGCGCCGGGCGGTGTCGCCTCGCTTGCGGTCGCCGATGCCGAACTTGCCCGAGCGCGGGGCGCCGGCGCGGCACCTGTCTGGATTCGGGCAGCCTCCCTCTGGGCCCGCCTCGACGCCCCTTACCAGCTCGCTTATGCACGTTGGCGGCAGGCCGAGGCGCTACTGGCGGCTCGCGGCAGCCGCCGGTCTGCGGCACGGGCGTTGCAGGAGGCGGACGCCATCGCGAAGCGGCTGGGCGCCGCACCGCTGCGCCACGAGATCGGGCGGTTGGCCAGCCGGGCGCGGCTTGCCCTGGCCGAGGGCAACGGCACCGCCCCCTCGACCGTTGCCGCGGAACAGTCCGAGTTCGGTCTTACCCGACGGGAGGAGGAGGTGCTCCGCCAGCTCGGCGGCGGTCACACCAACCGCCAGATCGCCGAGCACCTGTTCATCAGCGAGAAGACGGTGAGCATTCACGTCTCCCGGGTCCTGGCCAAGTTGGGAGTCCCCAACCGCGCCGCAGCGGCTGCTGCGGCCCATCGGCTTGGTCTCGACAGCGCCAGCGGCGATCGCGCGGCGACCTGAGGCGATCAGGCCGCGCGACTGCGAATGAACGCGTCGACTCCGTCGAGGATCCGGGCCAATCCGAAAGCGAAGTCGCCGTCCGGGTCGTGGGGGGTGTCCATCGCCCCGGCGTCGATGGCGCGTCGCAGCAAGGGAAACCGGTCGGCCTGCACCAGGTGCCGCATCAGGCCGCTGAATTCGGTGATCACCACGTCGACGGTGCGCCCGTAGGCGCGGGCCGCCTCGGTCATCTGGCCACGCAGCAACGCCTCGTACCGGATGTAGCCGTTGACCAGCAGCAGCAGTGACAGCTTCTCCGCCTCGGACAGTTCCGTGCCGTCCAGCGCGGCGAGGCCGGTCTCCATCCAGGCCAGCTGGCGCGGGGTGGCCGGGGGCGCGGCGACCGGCACCTGCAGGAACCACGGCTCCGCGCCGAACATGGCGAACATGGCGGACGCCCAGCGCTCGGCCGCGGCCCGCCAGGTTTCGCCGTCAGCGCGGGGCGCCGGTGGCTCGGCGGCTGCGGCCTCCATCATCAGCACCGCGAGCTCGTCCTTGCTGGCGACATAGCGGTAGAGCGACATCGCCGAGGTGTTCAGCTCACCGGCCACTCGGGACATCGAGACGGCCGAGTAGCCCTCTTCGCGAGCCACCGCGAGGGCTGCCGCCACAATCCGGTCGACGCTCAGCGTCGGCTTGGGGCCCTTGGTGGGCTTCTCGCGCATCCCCCAGGCCGCTTGCAGGGCGGGGGGCACGGGGTGGGTCTCGGTCATCGACGCGGCTTCTCCCCTCGGCATTGACCTTCATCCTATTACCGCGTATACCTTAAACAGTAACGCGTACGTGATACGCAGTAGAGCGATCGTGGGGAGAATGTCATGCAAGAAGCGCAACGAGCCGGCCGTCGCGAGTGGACCGGGCTGGTCGTGTTGATCCTGCCGTTGCTCCTGGTGTCGATGGACGTCTCGGTTCTGTACTTCACCGTCCCGTTCATCAGCCGGGACCTGGAGCCGAGCAGCACCCAGCAACTCTGGATCTTCGACATCTACGGGTTCGTGCTGGCCGGGTTCCTCATCACGATGGGCGCGCTCGGTGATCGGATTGGCCGGCGTCGGCTGCTGATGATCGGCGCGGTCGGGTTCAGCGCAGCCTCGGCGCTGGCCGCCTACTCCAGCAGCGCCGAAATGCTGATCGCTGCCCGGGCGATCCTCGGCGTCGCCGGCGCCACCCTGATGCCCTCGACGCTCGCGTTGGTACGCAACATGTTCCACGACGAGAAGCAGCGCGGCACCGCCATCGCGGTCTGGACCGCGGCGATGACCTCCGGCATCGTGCTCGGGCCGATCATCAGCGGGCTGCTCGTGGAGCACTTCTGGTGGGGCTCGGTGTTCCTCATCAACATCCCGGCGATGGTGCTGCTGCTGGCACTGGCACCGGTCCTTCTTCCGGAGCACCGCAACCCGGTCCGCGGCCGCTTCGACTTCGCCAGCGCGGTGCTGTCGATCGCCGCCGTCCTGCCGATCATCTGGGGCATCAAGGAGATCGCCGCACACGGCGCGGGCCCCATCCGGGTCGCCGCGATCGCGGTCGGCCTCGGCATCGTGGCGGCATTCGTCCGGCGTCAGCAGCGCCGCGCGGACCCGATGCTCGACCTGGCGATCCTGCGCCGCGCCGCGTTCGCCGGCTCGGTCGCGGTCAGCCTGCTCGGCACTTTCGCCATGGCCGGCTTCGCGGTCTTCTCCACCCAGTACCTGCAGTTGGTGCTCGGGATGAGCCCGATCGAGGGCGCGTTGTGGAGTCTGGCCCCCTCCATCGGGGTCGGAGCGGCCGCGCCGCTCGCCTCCGTACTGGCCCAGCGCGTGGACCGGGCAAAGATCATCGCTGCCGGGTTCCTCGTCTCGGTCGTCGGGTTCGTGATGCTCAGCGGGGTACCGGTCGAGTCAGGGCTGTGGATTCTGCTGGCCGGCGCGGGGATCTACGCGGCAGGCCTGGTCGTCGTGATGTCCATCGCCACCGAATTGGCGATCGGCACCGTGCCGCCGGAGCGGGCGGGCGCGTCGTCGGCGCTGATGGAGACCGCCTCGGAGTTCGGCGGGGCGCTCGGCATCGCCATCCTCGGCAGCATCGGCACGGCCGTGTACCGGGCCCGACTCGACGACCACCTGCCCAGCGCGGCCCGCGAGACCCTCAGCGGCGCCGTCACCACCGCCGAGCAGATGCCGCAACCGCTGGCCGGACAGGTGCTCGGTTCCGCGCGGGAGGCGTTCGTCGTCGGCATGCACACCGTCGCCTGGACCACCGCCGCCGTCATGCTTTTCGCGGCGGTGATCGCGCTGGCCTTCCTGCGCGGGCTGCCGGCCGGTGCGCAAGAGACCGGGTCGACGCGACATGCCGACAAGGTCCCCGCGTGAGCCGAGAACCGCTTCCCCCGCCCGCGGCGAAACCTGTCAGCCGACGGTAATACGCGACCGAAGGGCTGAAGGGAGTGTTGGCGGTGTCCTACGTGGGTATCGATACGCGAGGGGCCCGGAGGCTCGGGCAGGTGTGGCACGACAACGTGAGCCGGGTCGAGCAAACGCGGCGCAAAGTCTCTGCCGCGCTTGACCTTGCCGATCTCGCCAGCCAGGTACCGATCCAGCTCGCGCTGGTCCAAGACGGTTTCGCGCGGCTTGCCGCGGGCGTCACCGGCAAGGCCACGCTGGCCGAGCGGTACGAGATAGCTCCGCAGGCCATCGCGGTGAGCCTAAGCGCCGGGAACATCGTGCCGGAGGTCAGCGACGGAGGTCTATTTTCGAGCAGCCTTTTGTCAGGCGATTCGCCGTTTGAGGGACGCATGAGCCTGGGCGGCCCACGCCGGGAGGAGGCCGCGGCAGTCCAGGAAGTCACCGTGGCCGACGCCGGGGCGTTAACGCCGACCGCCGGCCCGGTGCTGTCCACTTCGGACTCGCGGCCGACCTCGGCTGTGTCGAGCATTTTCGACTCCATTCTCGCCGGAGTGATGAGTCTGCCAAGCCTTGTCGTGTCGCGCGCCGAGGCAGCCACACCGCCGAACGATTTGGCGCTGCCCCCCATCGACCGTGGCACGCCGGTGATTCGCATACCTGTACGCATCGCGGTGGGCGGTGACTCGCTTACCGCGTTCACCGGCATCCGGGACGGCCGAAGTTCTTACACCGTAACGTTGCCTGGCGGATTCACCATCGAGGTGCCGGACACGGCGATCCGGTCGAACCGGTCCCCGATCGAGGTGGCCATAGAGATGCTCAGGGAGAAGTACCCCAACTACGACATCCAGCTCGTGAACGTCAGCGAATCCGGGGCCACCCCTGCCTCGATGCTGAGCCCTGGCAACTATTGGTGGGAGCCCTTCCGGCCCGCGCAGGCCGACGCGTTCGTCGGGGCGGACATCGCCATGTTCGGCGTCGGCGCCAACCCGTTCGCCGCGGGCATAGCCGGGGCGATGTTCTACCCCTACCCGTTGGGGTACCTCAACAACCCGTGGTCGACGGGCTACACCCCGCAGGAGGTTTTCCAGATATACCACGACCGGTTGATGGCCAGCAGCAACCGTGCGGATCTGGCTCGCTTGTATGACGTCGCCGTCCCGGGTGTGGTTCTCGGCGGAGCGGTGGTGGCTTTCGACTATCCGCTGATGTTCACCCCCGGCAACGATGCGGTCCCTGTCCCGCACGGGGGATCGGAATGGCTCAACGCCTTCACCTTGAGCGCCAACGCCTTGATACGCGACGCCAACGACGCCGCACGCGTTCGGTGGGAGGCGCTCCCAACCTCGGTCCACTACTTCGGGCTAGGCCCCACCCTGCAGGGCCTCACCTATGGCATGGATCCCAGCGCCGTGAACTTCGGCACTCGCGACCTCGTAGGATTCTTCCATCCCAACGAACTTGCTGTCCCGCCACTCGCGCGTGAGCTGTTCCGGCAGTTGGAACCGGTGTTCCTGGACCAGGCCAACCGGAAGGTCGACGAGTTCCTGGGCAATCCCCCGCGCCCGAACCAGCGCCCATTTCCCGATCCGGGCACACGGACGGAAGCCGAACCGTTAGGTGGGCAGACCTGGAGCCTGGCCACCGACGCCAACGGGGACATCCGTTACGAGCTCAGCGACACCAGGCAGCCAGGCCCCACTCAGCTGACCAGCGTGCCCGAGCCTTCCGGCAGCACTACCGCCAGCTGGCTAGACCAGCCAGCCTTCGACACAGCCAGTCTGTTCGGAGACACTGAATGGTCCGATGTGGACTACTACTCGTACACCTAGAAGGCTTCATTTCTTATCAACGATTTCCAAGGTGTACCGGAAACCTACCGGCCCGCCGGCGAACACGCCCTCGCGGCAGATGAACGACTCCCAGACGAATTCGTTTTGGCTCTTCTCCACAAGCAGACCGGTGCTGAACCAGCCACCCGGCGCCATCCAGCCCCAACGATACGGGGCCTTGACCCGACCCGCGGGCGACGGCTCCGGTGTTCTGCTGGGATCCAGCGCCCGGATCACCACCGTCCGCCTAGCGTCGTCGAATACCGATGGCTCGGGCAATTTGTATCCGGCGTTGAGTGTCCATCGGTCCAGGAGCGGTTGCCCGTTCACACAGCGACCGACGAAGGTACCCTCATCGGTCACCACAATCTGCTCGGCGCCAGGAGCGTGCGGCGAGGGCGACGGCGAAGGTGACGGCTGAGCCGAGCGCACGGCCGCGAGCTGTGCGTCGACCTCAGCCTGCGTGTAGGTACGCGGCCCGTCAGTGTCACTGACCAGCAGGGTGAGGACGACGGAGATCGCGGCAACCGCGACCACGGCGATGGCACTCAGCGCGATGCGCGCGGGTGTGCCCGACATCCGGGCACCCTCGCTAGGCTCGGGCGGCCGGGAATCCTCGATGGGCTCTGTCATTCCGGCATCCTTTCTGGGCCTGTGATAACGCGGCGCTAACGGAGGCTCAAAGTTTGCGGCTGCGGTGAGGCACGGTCTGTCCGCGACGCCACAACGCCGGTACGGTCGGCGCATGCCGCACATCCTGGTCGTGGAGGACGACACCGCGCTGCGATCCGCGCTCATGCGCCGGCTCGCGGAAAGGGGATACGCGGGCAACAGCGTGGGCACCGGCCTGGCCGGGCTGCATGCCGCCGTCAACGAGCGGCCGGACCTGGTCGTGCTCGATCTGGGGTTGCCCGACCTCGACGGCCACGCGGTGCTCCGGATGATCCGCGCGGTGAGCCAGGTTCCGGTGATCGTCGCAACGGCTCGCGACGACGAGCAGGCCATCATCGGCGTGCTCGACGACGGCGCAGACGACTACCTGGTCAAGCCCTTCTCCACCGGCCAGCTCGAGGCTCGGATCAGAGCCGTGCTACGCCGGGTCGCCGCGGGTGGCAGCAGGCAGGCACCCACCATTGTGGACACACTCGTGGTCGACGCGGCCGCCCGCAGGGCCACCCTCGCCGGGGTGCCGCTGGACCTCAACCCCCGCGAGTTCGACCTGTTGCGCTACCTCGCCGAACGAGCCGGGCAGGTGGTGACCAAACGCGAGTTGCTGGCCGAGGTGTGGCACCAGCCTTACGGCGGCGCGGAGAAGACGGTTGATGTGCACCTGTCCTGGCTGCGCCGCAAGCTGGGCGAGACCGCACAACAGCCGCGGCTGCTGCACACCGTCCGCGGGGTCGGCGTCCGCCTGGGCGAACCGCCCACCACCGGGCCTGCCGCGGCGGCACCGGACCTGCGGCCGTGACCGGGGTAAGGGCGCAGCTTGCCACGCTCGCCGGCGCCACCACGGTCGCGGTGCTGCTCGCCTTTCTCGGCCCGCTCGGCCTCCTGCTGCGCAACGCCGCGCAGGACCGCGCCATCGCCGAGGCGACCCAGCAGGCGCAGTCCGTGGCCAGTCTGGTCGCCGTCAATCCCGCGGTCACGCCCGACCTCGCGGCCACGAACCCCAACTCCCACACCAAAATCTCGATCTTCCTTCCGGACGGCCAGGTGTGGGGTGCTCCCGCCGCCCGCAACGCCGCCGTGGACCTGGCGGCCATGGGCGGCGCGTTCACCGCCCGCACCCAAGGCGGGGTGGAGGTCCTGGTACCGGTGCTCGGCCACGCCGAGGGCACCGTGGTCATTCGCGCCTTCGTTCCCGACTCGGCGTTACGCGAGGGCGTCGCCCGCACCTGGATCCTGCTTGCCCTGCTCGGGCTGGCCCTGTGCGGCCTGGGCGTCGCGTTGGCCGACCGGCTAGGCCGTCGGCTGACCGGCTCGGTGACCGCGCTCGCGGCCACCGCCGAGCGGCTCGCCAGCGGCGACCTCTCCGCCCGCGTCCCCCCATCCGGCGCAGCCGAGCTGCGGCTGGTCGGCGACGAGCTCAACCGGCTGGCGGCACGGATCGCGCAGCTGCTCGAAGAAGCACGCGCCGACGCCGCGGACCTGGCCCACGGGCTTCGCACTCCGGTCACGGTGTTACGCCTCAACGTGGAGTCGCTGCCCGACGGCGAAGAACGCGCCCGGCTCGCCGCCGATGTCGACGCGCTCAGCCGCGCCGTTGACGAAGTCATCCGTGGCGCGCGACGGCCCATCCGCGACGGCGTCCGCACCCACGCGGACCTCAAAGCGGTGGCGCAGGAGCGGATCGACTTCTGGTCCGCCCTCGCCGAGGAGACCGGCCGGCCGGTGACCCAGCACCTGCCCACTCAACCCGTTCCCGTGCGAGCCTCCCCTGAAGACCTCAGCGCCACGCTGGACGCGCTGCTGGAAAACGTCTTCACGCATACGCCCGACCAGGCGCAGGTACGCATCAGCGTGGCCCCGCTCGCGACCGGAGGCGGACGCCTGACCATCGAGGACGCCGGACCAGGACTGGCCACCCAGCCCAGCGAGCCGGCCATGGGATCCACCGGGCTGGGCCTGCGCATCGCCCGGCGAACAGCCGAAGCCGCCGGCGGCACCATCACGATCGACACCAGTCCCCTACTCGGCGCCCGCGTCACCATCGACCTCGGCCCACCCACCTAAGCCCACCAGCGAGACGGCATCGTCGATGTCTAAACAGGAGATGGCACGTCGCTGAACGGACAGCCGCCGGGCTTCTCATGTAGGCATGCGTTCACTTAACGTTACCTAGCTGTCTGTCCCATCCCGACGGAGGTAATCCGGTGCTCAAGCAACACGCCTTGCGGATCTTATTTGCGTTACTGCTCATCCCGGCCGCGGTTGGCCTTGAACCATTGCCCGCGAGGGCTGCCGGATTCACGGCCGGTAATCTTGTGGTCCTCCGGGTCGGCTCCGGCGCGTCCGCGCTGAGCAGCGCTGCCGCACCGGTGTTCCTCGATGAGTACACGCCCGCGGGTGGCTTGGTGCAATCCGTGCCGCTGCCCGCCGCCACCGCGGGGAGTCAGCGACGCCTGACGATGAGCGGCTCGGCCACCACCGAAGGAGCACTGTCTCTGTCAGCCGATGAGCACTATGTAACGCTTGCCGGATATGACGCTGATCCGGGGACGGCAAGCGTGGCGGGCACCTCGTCGGCCACGGTCGCCCGCGTGGTCGCGCGGGTCGGCGGGGACGGCGGGGCCGACACCACGACCGCCATCACGGACACGTTCAGCGGCAACAATATTCGCGGTGCGGTGAGCGACGACGGCAGCCGCTTCTGGGCCATCGGCGCCAACGGCGGCGTCCGCCTCGCGGCGTTGGGCAGCGCCGGCACCTCAACGCAGATCAACAGCGCGGCGCCCACCAACATCAGGACGGTGGGGATCGCGGGCGGGCAGCTGTACATTTCCACCGGTAGCGGCACAACGGGCGTCTATTCGGTCGGGGCCGGGTTGCCGTCCACCGGTGGGCAGACACCCGCCTTGACGACAGCGGTTCCCAGCCCTTACGCATTCGCGGTGCTGGATCGCAGCCCGGCCGTGCCCGGCGTGGACACGCTCTACGTCGCCGACGACTCGGGCACACCCAACGGCGGGATCCTCAAGTTCTCCTTCGACGGATCCACCTGGACGGCGCGGGGATCCTTGCGCCCCAATGGAAGCGGGGCGCGCGGCCTTACCGCGGCGGTCACCGGCTCCAGCGCGACCCTGTTCGCCACCACCAGCGCTACCGCCGCTCAGCTCGTGCGGATTGAGGACACGGCCGCCTTCGACGCGACCATCTCGGCGACCGCCACCACGCTGGCCACCGCTTCGGCCAACACGGCGCTGCGCGGTGTCGCCTTCGCGCCCACCTCCACCACCACCGCCCCCATCATCACGGGCCAGCCGCAGGACACGACTGTCCCGCTGGGCGGCACCGCGACCCTGAGCGTGAACGCGAGCGGCACCGGGCCGCTGACCTACCAGTGGTATGCGGGTACCGCCGGTGATATCGGCAACCCGATCCCGGGCGCGACCTCGGCCAGCTACACCACCCCGCCACTGGCGGCCACGATCTCCTTCTGGGTAAGGGTTTCCGGGCCGGGCGGGACAGCCGACAGCAGGACCGCCACCGTGACGGTCACCTCGACACCCAACACCGCGCCCACGATCACCCCGTCGCCGGTTCAGCCGCTCGCCTTGACCGTCGGCGACCCCGACAACCCGCCCGCGCTGCGGACCGTCGAGGTCGACGATGCGCAGACCCCGGTCTCGGGCCTGACCGTGACCGTGACGACAAGCAACGCTGCGGTCGCCACCGGCGGGGCCACCGGCACGGGCGGGACGCGCACGCTGACAGTGAACCCGGTAGGCGTGGGCCAGGCCACCCTGACCGTCACCGTTTCCGACGGCGATCTGCAGGCGAGCTCGACCTTCCCGGTCGCCGTCTCTGGCGCGCTCCCGGCGGGAACCCACAACCATTACGGCGCAAGCGATGCCAGCACCGCGATCGATCTCGGTGACGGCACCATGCTTGTCGCCGACGACGAGACCAATGTTTTGCGGGTCTACGACCGGGCCCACTCGCGCTACCCGTCGCAGGAAATCGATCTGCGGGCGGGCGGACTGGCGCTGCGCGACACCGACCCCACTCGGGAAATCGACATCGAGGCTTCGGCTCGTACCGGATCGGTCATCTTCTGGGTCGGTTCCCACGGCCAGAACTCCTCGGGCAACACCCGGCTCAACCGCCAGGAACTGTTCACCACCAACACCTCCGGTGCCATCGGCGGTAGCTACCAGCACCTGCGCGACGACCTCATCGCCTGGGATCAGGCCAACGGGGACGCACTGGGTCTGGCCGCCGCAGCGACCCGAGCGCCAGAAGAAACCCCAAGCGGGTTCAACATCGAGGGCGCCGAGTTCCTCGCCGACGGCACCACGCTGCTGCTCGGCTTCCGCGGCCCACTCACCGGCGACGGCAAGGCGATCGCGATCCCGGTGACCAACGCCGCCGCGCTCGTCACCGCCAACCCGACCACCGGTGTGGCGGCCGCCTTCGGCACCGCCTTGCTCTGGGACCTGGGCGGGCGCGGCATCCGTGAGATCCGCCAGATCGGCGGGGAGTACGTCATCATCGCCGGGCCGACCTCGGCCAGTGGCGACTTCAAGTTCTACACCTGGGACGGCAACCCGGCCAGCCAGCCATTGCCACGCGCGGGATCGCTGGATTCCGTTGCGGCCGTGGGTAAACCAGAGGTCATCCTGCCCAACGCCACAGCGGGCACGGTCCAGGTGCTCACCGACTCCGGCGACACCGTGTTCTACGGCGACGGCACAATCGCCAAGGACCTGCCGACGGTGCTGCGCAAGTCGACCAGCGCAACCGTCACCATCGGCGCGCCACCGGCCTGCACGGGCACTGTGGTGAGTATCGGCTCAGTGCAAGGTGTCACCGATGTGAGCCCGCGTGTTGGGCAAACGGTGTCGATCCGCGGCACCGTCGTGGGTGACTACGAAGGGGCAACCCCAGCGCTGCGCGGCTTCTTCGTGCAGGACAGCGGCGACGGCAATCCGTCCACATCAGATGGTGTATTTGTCTTCGACGCCAGCGCCAACCTCGTCTCGCTCGGCGACGTGGTGCAGGTGACCGGCCCGGTTTCCGAGTTCCAGGGCCAGACGCAGCTGACCGCCTCGGCCGGCGGCGTCGACTCGTGCGGGTCGCAGGCGGCCGTGACTCCGACGGATGTGACACTTCCGGTGGCAGCGGCTGACACCCTTGAACGCTATGAGGGCATGCTGGTGCGATTCCACCAGAACCTCACCGTCACCGAACACTTCCAGCTCGGCCGGTTCGGTCAGGTCGTCGTCTCCTCCGGCGGGCGGCTGCGCCAGCCCACGGCCGACATCCGCGCCACCGACACGGCCGCGGTCGCGGCGGCCCAGCAGGCCAACAACCTCAACCGCCTCATCATCGACGACGCGCTGCAGAACCAGAACCCGGACCCGATCATCTTCGGCCGAGCCGGGCAGCCCCTGTCGGCCAGCAACACGCTGCGCGGCGGCGACACCGTCACCGATCCGATCGGGGTGCTGACATACACCTTCGGTGGCAATGCGGCCAGCCCCAACGCCTACCGGTTGCGACCGATCGGCGCGCTCGGCGGCGCTGCCGTCTTCGACGAGGCCAACCCGCGGCCGGACACTCCACCGGCGGTCGGCTCCGGCGCGATCAAGGTGGCCAGCGCCAACCTGCTCAACTTCTTCAACACCTTTACCAATTGCCATCTGGGTACGCTGGGCGGCGTCACCGACTGCCGGGGCGCCAACGACACCACCGAATATCAGCGGCAGCTGGCCAAAGAGGTTGCCTCGCTGAGGTTCCTGGGCGCCGACGTCATCGGCTACATGGAGATGGAAAACGATGGATACGGCCCGAGCAGCGCGGTACAGGCGCTAGCCAACGCGCTCAACGCGGCGGACGGCCCGGGCGCGTGGGCCTTCATTGACGCCGATGCGGGCACCGGTGTGGTCGATGTGGCGGGGACAGACGCCATCAAAGCGGGATTGCTTTACCGGCCGGCTTCGGTCCATCCGGTACCCGGCAAAACCTTCGTCGATCAGAATCCGCTCTTCGAGCGGCGGCCGGTGGCGCAGACCTTTGAGAACAACGCGGGGGCGCGGTTTACTGTCATCGCCAACCACTTCAAGTCGAAGGGCTCCTGCCCGGCTTCGGGCCCTGACACCGACCAGGGTGATGGGCAGAGCTGCTGGAACCCACATCGCACCGAGCAGGCAAACGAGCTGGCGCAATGGGTTCAGGCCACGGTCGTGCCGGCCGCAGGCGACCCGGACGTGTTCATCGTCGGCGACCTGAACTCCTACGCCGGTGAGGATCCGATCGCGGCTTTGGAAGGACACGGGTACACCAACCTGGTAAAGGCCTTCCATGGCAACGATGCCTACTCCTACGTCTTCGACGGCCAGTGGGGCTACCTCGACTACGTGCTCGTCTCCGCTTCGCTCACCCCGCAGGTGACCGGGGCCGCGGACGCTCACCACAACGCCGACGAGCCGTCCGTGCTCGACTACAACACCGATTTCAAGAGCGCGGGCCAAATCGCTTCGCTCTACGCTCCGGATCGGTTCCGCACCAGCGACCACGATCCCGTGCTGGCGGCGCTCGATCTCGGCCTGCCCGCCACGATCAGCGGCACGCCACCGGGCGGTGTGGTCGGCGAGCCGTATTCGTTCGCCTTCACCCTCGGTGGCACGGGTTCGGCCACGGTCACCTTCGACAGCGGTTCGCTGCCACCGGGTCTCACCCTCGGGGTGGATGGCTCGCTGAGCGGATCCCCCACGGCGGCTGGTGATTTCGCCTTCACCGTGCGGGCAGGCAACCCCTACGGTTCGGCGACGCACTCCGTTTCAGTGCACGTGGGCAAGGGCGGCACCGCCACGACGTTGACAGTCACCCCCAACCCGGTGGTGACGGGCAACCCGGTCACCTTGACCGCTGCCGTCTCGGCACCCGTAGCTACGACCGGACCGGTCACCTTCCTCGACGGGACAACCATTCTGGGGACAGGCCCGGCGACGCTGACCGTGACTCTGCCCTCAGGTCCACACTCCATCACCGCCCGGTTCGAGGGCGACGCCAACCTGCAACCCTCCACATCGGAGGCGACCGTGCTGGCGGTAATCGATCCGGTGGTGCTCGACGGCTCCCTGCCCGACGGCACGGTCGGAACACCTTACAGCGCGACGGTTCCGTTCACCGGCGGGCGTCCGGTAACCTTCACCCTCACCGGCGGCTCATTGCCACCCGGGCTCGCGATGTCCAGCGACGGCGCGATCACCGGGACACCCACCACCGGCGGTGGATTCGCCTTCACCATCACCGCGGCGAACGCGGCCAGCACCGCCTCACAGGCCTACGCGGTGACCATCGCCCGGGCAGCGACCACCACCACGGTCGTCTCCTCGGCCAATCCCTCCACTGTGGAGGGTGAGGTCCGGTTCACCGCCACGGTCACGGGTCCGTTCACCCCGACCGGGCAGGTACAGTTCACCGTCGACGGGCAACCACTCGGCGGCCCGGTGGCCCTCTCCGGCGGGGTCGCGGTCAGCAGTCCCCACTCGACCCTGAAGCCCGGGGCACACCAGGTGACGGCCAGCTACCTCGGCGGCACCTCCTACCTGCCCAGCCAAGGATCGATGACCCAGGCCGTGCGGTACGGCATCAGGGCGGTCTCCCCCACCTCCGGCGCCCAAATCCGAGCCGGATCGCTTGTCCCGATTGCCTTCCAGCTGGTAGACATCGACGGCAACCCGATCCCACTTGGCGAGTCGCTGCTACTAACCCTGTCCGGGCGGTTGTCCGTCGCAGCGAGCGGGGCGCAGTCGCTACCGCCCACCCGAGTGCTGTTCGACCCGTTCAGCCGAACGTTTGTGCTGCCGTGGTTCACGGTGCCACGCCTGCTCGGCGGGCACACCGGTCAAGTCACCATCACCATCTCGGTGGCCTATCGCGACCTGCCAACCCAACAACTCACTATCCCAATCACCCTGACCTAGCACCCAACATTCGAAGGCGGGCCGTCCGAACCTCGTACCCTGGGACGGCTCGCCATCGGCACGAGTTGAACAACGCAACGCAGCGTTTTTCTACACCTGGCTTCAAAGTCGGGCGAGGTAGTGAGCAATTGGCGGCCAGGCGGCAGTGATGACCGCCTGGCCTTCATGGATGAACGATCTTCCGATCCTGTCTTGATAGACTAGGTCACTCGTTGCGCCTTGTAAAGATTCTCGCCGACGCAGCCGTCAGCCCTACACGCGGTAGTGCCGTGTACACAGAAAGCGCGTAGCAATCTACGGCTTGCGAACCGGACACAGAGCGCTTAGTCATGGAGGAGATGTGCCGCCGGAACCTATCCTCAGATCGGTTCGGCAGAGCAAAGCCGTGCCCCGGGAGGCGTGCAAGCAGAGGCGGACCCGGGGCATACGAGAGACAGTTTAGCACCTAGCTTGTCCCGTTGCTATGCCGCTGAAAGAGGTCTCCATGAGCGCCCCGTTGTCCGGCTGGATGCGTCGGGCGTTCTCAGATCCACGCCTCAACGTCTATGTTGCTGCGGCAAACGGCGATGTCGCTGTCGCTGAGCGGCTCTACTGGTGGAATATCGAGGTCTCCGGGGCTTTCTACGGCCCGCTCCACTGCCTCGAGCTCGGGCCACGCAACGCGCTGGATGTACAACTTCGATCAGCCTATGCACGTGACATGTGGTGGGATGCGGCTCCGCTCACGGCCAGCGGTCAACGAATGGTCGCTGAGGCGCGGGCCAAATGCCGAAGACGAGGAAACGCATCGGTAGCAGCTGACGATGTCGTCGCTCAACTGTCGTTCGGTTTCTGGACCTCCCTGCTGAGCAACAGTAGGGGCTCTCAATATGACCGTCGTTTGTGGGTACCGATTCTCCATAGAGCGTTCCCGCACTACCGCGGTCGACGCAAGGACTTGCACGACAACCTGGAGGCCATGCGGCTCCTTCGGAACCGAATCATGCACCATGAACCAATCCACCATCGCGACCTGACGGCAGACCATCGGAAGATCTACCGCTTGATCCAATACATCGACCGTGCCTCCGCGAAGGAAGCAAACGCGTTGGACCGTGTGCAATTCGTGCTCGCCGATCGCCAAGCGGTATGTGACGGCTCGCGGTTGCCGAGATTCTAAGCCGATGGCCGAGCAAGAGTCGATTTTGATCAGCCGGACAGACATTGCTCGGCACGCAGGCGTGCAGCGCGCCGCCGTCACCAACTGGATTAGCCGGCACGCTGACTTTCCCGCACCGACACGAGCCGGAGACTCAGAGCTGTTCGACGCGCTTGCTGTAGCGACTTGGCTTGACGGACGGAAGATCCCGGCGAGCAGTCTGATGGACAGTGAGGCTGACGGGCAGGACTACGGTGTGAGGTTCCGCCGCAGTCTCGGTCTTGTACCGGTAGCCAAGTCAATGCCCGTGGCGCCACAGAGACCTTCCGTTGACGCTGGGTTTTGGCGGCTAGCTGAACTCTTGAGGGGAGAATTCACGCCGGACCAGTACCTCGCTGTTGTGGCTCGGCTAATTTATCTTCAGGCCCGGCATCCCTCGATGTGGAGGGAGCTCGCCCTGCAATCCTGGGCTGCGCCAAATCAGCACCTGCTTGATGAAGCCTGGCAACAGGTGGTCAGAGAAGAGCCGGGCACCACGCCCTTCACCAGCGGGTCGGTACGACCAGACACACTGCGTTCAGCGATCGACGTCATGGATGAGATACGTCATTCTACGAGAGGCCGTCCCGAGGTTGCTTCGCAGCGACCGCCATCGGCGGAGCTGTTCGTCCAACTCATTGAGCAGCACGCGAAAGCCCAAGGACACAAGTCATCGGAATTCTTTACGCCGCGGGCGATCGTCACACTGGCGATTGACCTGCTATCTCCGTCTTCGTCAACGTCTCGTATTTACGATCCATTCTGCCGAGCGGGTGAGTTTCTAGACGAGGCCGTGGCCCATATGGGGGCAAGAGGTTTCGACTACCAACAGGTTACGGTTCATGGTCAACATGCAAATTATGGTCTCTGCTCGCTCGCACAAATCAATTTACGGCTACACGGCTCCGATCCAACGATCCTCACAGGATACTGGTGGGAGCGGGAAAACGTTCCTCAGCAATACGATATGGTGTTCGCCAATCCGCCGTTCAATATGAGCCTCCCTATGGGGGCGCTACTTGGCCGTGTGTGGCGCTATGGGGAACCTCCAGCCCACAACGGCAATTTTGCCTGGATGCAGCATGTCCTTGCTTCACTTCGGCCTGGTGGTCAAGCGGCGGTGGTGATGCCCAACAATGCGAGTATTGCGACCAATCCCAGGGAGCGTGCGATCCGGGCAGCAATGGTGGACGACGGTGTAGTTGAATGCGTCATTGCTTTGCCTCCGCGAATGTTCCCGGGAACAGGTATTCCGGCATGCCTGTGGCTCCTAGGAGCGCCTTCGGTGCGTCCACATGAGGTGCTGTTCATTGATGCGTCTGACCTCGGTGTGAGTAGCGCGCGCGGCAGCCGTACCTTCACGGAGAAGGAAGCCCGCAAGATCGTCGCCGTACGTAAGCAATGGTTGCAAGGTGAATTTGTCAACATTCCGTCTTTCGCCCGCTCGGTATCGCACTCCGAGATACAGCGACACGAGTATGTGTTGAATCCCTCAAGCTATGTCGAGCCGGAGGAGGTCGGGCGGAATCCTTCGACAGCGCATACGAGGGTTCATGAACTTATGCGAGAGTCGTTAAACCTCAAGCGACAGATCCGGGATATAGCTGCGCAAGTCGCAGATTTGACCACCTTCCCTAGTAATGAATTGCCGGAAACCTGGCCCACTATCGACCTGGGTCTGCTCTGCGAGATGAAGGCGGGTCCGTCTGGGAGCCAAGTGCGCGCCGAGAATCGCCTCAGCAACGGTGTGCCTGTGCTCCTTCCCAAGTACCTCCGGGGCGGCCATATCGTTGGCGACGCTCCTGTGACCGTATCGATCGAGATTGCCGAGAAGTTCGCTGACTACCGGCTGGAAGCAGGCGACGTGGTCTGCACTCGGGTCGGTGATTTGGGCCGGGTTGCTCGCGTCGACCATGAGCAAGAAGGATGGTTGCTCTCAACAGGGCTTGTCCGACTGCGCTGCGGGGATGATGTCCTGCCGTCATACCTAGCCCACGCGTTGGCGTCATCGGCGGCTCGCCGATGGATCGAACGCAACGCTAGCGGAACCGTGGTCCCCACTATCGCGCTTCGAGCCCTGGCACGACTTCCAGTAGCCATACCGCCTATAGAGCGGCAGGCATCGATAGGCAACGCGTTGGACGCCATCGCCGAGCAGGCGCGTTCCCACGCCAAGCTGGCCGCCGTTACGGGCTTGCTGGTCAGCATTCTGGGGGACTCACTTGTCCCTGGTCCCGAGAGGTCCACGAGAACCTTCTGAGCCCCATCCCCAGGTACCTGTGCTCACATGAAGCCCCAAGATCAGGCCCGAACTCCACGCCCGATCCGCACTAACCCTCGACGTCCTCAGGGCGATAGCCGGCCATTTCTTTCCCGCTTTCTGGCACCAGGGTCAGCGCCACACAAATGAAGGGGGCCTTAGGTCCTCGGGTATCGCCGCCGGTCGGCGTGGACCTCGCGGCGAATCATCCGGGTCACGCATAGATTCTCGGCCATGGTGAGTGACACGTAGGGCCCGTAATGCTCGATGCCGGTCTCGCCGGCTAACACCTCTTGCTGCGCCGAGCGGAGCAGGGCTCGAAGCTCGGCGAGGTATATCTCGTCGAGGAAGCATGGGGCGTCCTGCGCTGCGATCAGTGCCGCCTCGATTTCCCACGCACACCTGTCCACCGCGCCCGCCAGAAACAGGCTGCTTGCGGTCAGGCACCGCGAGTACAGCCGAATCCAGGTCAGCAGATGATGTCTGTCGTCGAGGACCAGAGGCAAAACCTGTTGACCGGTATCGACATCGACCCCTTCCGGGTGCAGCCCGCGCGCCACGACCTCCTGGCAGATCTGCAGCGGATCAGTACCTTGCAGCAACACCCTTCCGTCGCGTGGCAACGCCTGATCACCCCCGCCCAAGCAGCCGCAGCAGATTGCCACCGAACAGGTCCGCGAAGTGGGCGGCCTCAACACCGACGATGTCGGCCATAACCGCCAACTCGTGCAGCGAGTTCGCGCTGCTCGCATACGGCAGGTCGGAACCGTAGAGAACCCGCAAAGGGCTGATGGTGTCCAACACCTCGAACAGGTCGTAAGCCCGCACCACCGAAGTCTCAAAATAGATATTTGGGTACGCGGCAAGCACCGCGACCGCCCGCGGCATGTCGATGAAGGTCGAGTGGCCCAGGATCAGGCGCAGGTCGGGGAGCTCTTGGGCGATCGCGGCCAGCTCTGTGGAGACCGCCCCCGTGCCGTAGCCGGTGTGCACGAGCACCGGTAGGCCGTCGGCCGCCGCTCGGCCGAACACCTCCCGGGCCGCCGGCGAGCCCAGCGAAAAGTCTTGTGCCCGCGGATGCAGCTTGATCCCGCGGTGACCTCGATCAAGACAGCGCCTGTACTCCGGCTCCCATCGCCCATTGGGGTTCAGCCGCATAAACGGGATGAGGCGGTCGGGGGCCTTCTCGTATGCCGCCCAGATCCGCTCATTGGGCACCTGAAAATCGGCGCCTTGGTCGGGATCGTCGAACGCGAACACCACCGTGCCGTCAACGTGGTACTCATCGAGGTCGCGAAGCAGATCGTCCAGCTCCAGCGAACGCCCATCCCGGTCTCGGCCCAGATGCGCATGCGCATCCCACACCGGCGAGGTTTCCACCATCTCGAAAGTGAGCCGCCGCAAATACGCGTATGAGTGCAAGGGCACGCCAGGCTCGGGCACCACCGAGGTTTCGAAGTAGCGCTCGTAAGGGATCCGGCCCCGCTGCCCCATCCACCCAGTATCGATCACCCCGTCGGCTCGGTGTCGCTAATCTCGAAGGCCGCCTCGCCGGTGGAGATCGTTGAGGCGATCGGTCAGCTCTACGACTGTGTACGGCCCTTCCGGGTACATCGAATCGAAGACGTCCTGTGCCAGCCGCCTGCGTTCGCCGTACAAAGGCAAAACAAACTCGGAAAAAACACTTTCGGTGCTCCAGCGCTTCTCCCCCCACCACGCGTCGTCGAACGCGTCGAAGACTCGGCTGAATGGAGGTTCCCGAATGTTCAGTAGCGGCTCAACGAGATTGGCGTCGTCGTGCGGCAGCCCCAGGGCGTCGATCAGGTAAGGAACCGAATCCCAGGCCGCGTCGCGACCTGACTCGCCACTCAACCACCGTTTGACCTCCGCCAGATCGGCTGTCAGCCCGGCGGCCTCGACCCACTCCACCACGTTGGCCATGAGGTGCTCGATGTTGCCTTTGGACGGAGGCAGAACGTGCTCCCAGCCGCATGGGCTGCTTTGCCGCGGCAGGTGGGCGCGCCACATGCCCCACGACGGCGTCGCCGCCCACACGTCCGCGCAGCCGCCCGCCGACGATATCTGCGCCGTGAGCACAGGCGCGCCGGTGGACTCGGCGAGGAACTGAACCGCTTGCGGGCCTGGGAACTCCGGCATGGACCCCTTTGGCTGCCAGATGTCGAGCCGCTGCCACCCACCACCGAGAGCGAACAGGTTCCGGGGCACCCGGCCGAATGCCTCAACACCGCGCTGGCGTACCAGCAGATTGTCCGCGCGCCCGAGCACCAGATTGAAGATCTCCGCCACGACCGCGACGATAGTCGATCCCCGTCAATGCCGCAGCCGCTGCGCGAGCCAGCCAATAGGAAGGCCGAATCGGTCAATTAACAACAAAACAGAATGCAGGTTCGGAACACCCCGTATGCTCCGAAAATAGCGGTGTCTGACTGTAACGGGCACCATCACCCGAGCGACCGCCGTGTGATCGCGGATGAGACAGGAGAAGTACGGATGCATCGGAATAGCCTTGGGCGCTGGCTTGAACGCGTGGGGTTGGTGGCGTTGCTGGGTGCGATGGGATCGATGTCGGGAGTTGTCCCGGCGTCGGCGGCCAATCCGTGGACGGACCCCCCACCGGCCGCGCTGTCCCCGGCCCGAGGAGCGCTGGCGACAGCCACCGCGCCATGCCCCGCAACGCACCGTGTCCTTGACTGTGTTTACGCCGTCGCCGGGCAGATCGGTGACTCCCCCAATATCTCCGTCGTCGGAACTCTCCAGGCATACAACTGGGTGAGCAACACGTGGACGGATCTGAGCCCGATCTCCCCTCGACGCGAACTGGCCGCGGCGGCCGCGCCATGCCCGCTCCAGCAAGGCAATGGTGGTAACAAAACCTGCGTCTACGCGATCGGCGGCCGGGATGCCGGCGGCGTGGTGTTGAACACGCTGCAGTCCTACGACCCGGCCAACGACAGCTGGACCCTCCGGACTGTCATGCCCACAGCGCGATACTTCCTGGCGGCGGCTGCCGCGCCCTGCCCGAGCGTTGCGGCCCGGTCGGGCGATTGGTCGGGTCACACCGCTGAAACCTGCATCTACGCCATCGGCGGCAAGGATGCCAATGGTAGTCAGCTGACCGCGGTGGAGGTCTACCACCCGAGGACCGACACCTGGAGCACCGCGGCCGGTTTGCCTGCGGCCCGGGACACGCTGGCGGCAGCCACCGCTGAATGCCCATCCGTGCAGAGCCGCGGAGACGGCCAAGCGCACGCCCGGAAGACCTGCGTCTACGCCATCGGCGGCTACAACAATGGCTTCAAGGACACCGTGGAGTCCTACGACCCAACCACCGACAGCTGGACGACCCGGCCGGTCATGCCCACAGCCCGCAACGTGCTGGCGGCGGCCGCCGCTCCATGCGCACCGGGGCCACGCGCGGGTGGCTCCACCGGAACCTGCATCTACGCCGTGGGTGGCGCCAACGGCGGTGCCGGGCTGCAGACGGCAGAGTCCTACAACCCCGCCACCGACAGCTGGACGTCCCTGCCCAACATGCCCACGGGCCGGGGTTTCCTGGGTGCGTCGTCTGCGCCGTGCTCGTTCCAGCACTGGGGAACCTGCGTGTACGCGGTGGGCGGCCTGGAAACCGGCTTCGACACCAGTTCCGCCGTAGCCGCGGTGGAGAGCCTGGAGACCCGGCTTCTGTAGTGACAAATGGCAAGAGCCGGGCTCGCTCCGCATGGAGCAGCCCGGCTCCGGTCTTTTCCACCCTTGACGTCTCTCCGTTGTTTAAACGGGGGCGTATGCCGGCTGCTCCTGTAAGAGACGGTCCAATTCGCCGGGCGACAGCGGCCCGGCGAAATAAAACCCTTGGCAAAGCTGGCATCCGTCCGACTCGACGACCTCACGCTGGCCGGCGGTTTCCACTCCTTCCGCGATCACCTGCAAGCCAAGACGATGGCCGAGGGTGACAATCACGTCTACGAGCGGAGCGTCCTGCAGCGCCGGGGCTCGCGGTGGCTCGGCCACGAGTTCCCGGTCGATCTTCAGGATGTCGACGGGCAGGCGGCGCAACTGGCCAAGGGATGAGTAGCCGGCGCCGAAATCATCGAGGGCTATCCGCACCCCCAACGCCCGCAATGTTTGGAGGACACCGGACAGCTGGGCGATGTCTTGGGCGGCAGCGCTTTCGGTCATTTCCAGGACCAGCAGGCTGGGCGGCACACCGTGACGTCGCAGAGTCGCGGCGATCCGGTCTGCGTACCGGGGCGCACGCAGTTCCCGCAGGGAAACGTTCGCTGACATCCAAAGCGTGCGGCCGCGCCGGTAGGACGCCGCGAGCTCTCGGCAGGTGTGCTCGATCACCCACGCGCCTAGTTCACCGATAAGGCCGGCTTCCTCGGCGATCTGCACAAACTCATCTGGGCTGATCGCTCCCAGGAGGGGATGCTGCCAGCGCAGCAGGGCCTCGGCACCCACGATGCGGCCCGACGCGAGGTCAACGATCGGCTGATAGGCGAGCGATAGTTCCTTGCGTTTCCCCGAGCCACGCAAATCGTGCTCGATGACAAGCCGGCGTTGCAGCGTTTTGTCATAGGCCACATCGAATGCCTCGATCCGGCTTTTGCCCCGCTGTTTAGCCAGGCGCAACGCCAGATCCGCGTTGCGCATCAACTCCTTGGGGCTCTTGGCGGTCACGCTGTCGGCGTAGCCGATACTCGCTCCTAAGTGGACCGTTACCCCATCCACCTGGTACGGACGGCAGAGTGCGGAAAGCAAGCGCACAGCGGCACGTCCCGCCCTGTCCTGGCTCGCGGAAATCAATGCCGCGAACTCGTCGCCACCAAGCCGGATCGCCAAGTCGTCCGGTCCCAATGCAGCCTGCAACCGTTTACCGACCTCGACCAGCACCTCGTCGCCGACGTCATGCCCATTGAGATCGTTGATATCCTTAAATCCGTCAAGATCAATAACGAGGAGGGTACAGGATGGGCCACCCGCTTGCCGCCGTGCCCTTTCGTCCAGCGCCTGCCACAGGCGACGCCGGTTTGACAAGGCCGTCAACGGATCGAGATTTGCCATCCGCCAGTACTCGGCTTCGCGCTCGGTGAGCTGAAGCGCAGATCTTCGCGCTTCGCTAAGCGCCAGCGCGATCCGCAGACCCAACAGGATCGCTAGCGGGATCCCTGTCGTCGCGATGCCTAAATCTAGGCTGTGCATGCGAACGGCCTGAATGGTAGCGGCCGAGCAGATCGATGCGACCGCGAGGAAGGCTGGGAAGACGCCGAAGGGTGCCAGCGGCCAGGTGCCCGGGCTGGCGTTTGCGGGGCGCGGAAACCTCGTACCCCAGCCAAGAATGATGCATCCGAGCGCGATGAAGGCAGCCGGCCCGGCAACCCACATGCCCGTCTTTTCCTTGACCACAGCGAGGGTGAGAATCGCATCGGCGATGACGATAAGCAGCAATCCCATCGCGACAGTGACATTGCGCGGCCATGGACGGCCCGCCCGCAGCACAGTCACCAGACACAGCGCGGTAATCAGGCACACCCCGGCCAACGCCGCGCCGATCAGGCTGCGCTGTTCACCGAGCCGGAAAGGCCCGAATCCATTCATCAGACCCAGCGTCCAGCACAAGCTGAACACGCCGTCTCCGGCAAGCAGCCCGTCAAGCAGATCCCGGCGCCACCCGCCGCCGGCCGCCGAAGGCTGGGCACGCGAAAGCAGCGTGGCGACGAGACCAGCACCCGCCGCGAGGCAGGCCGCCAAAACGATCGCAATCGCCATCGGGTGCGGTATCGCCAGAGCTGAGGCGAACGCCGCGGCAATGACCGGGACGGGAGTCAACGCCAGGCTGGCGGAGACCAGCAGTTCATGGCGTGCCTGCTTGCCAGCCGCGGCGAAGGTGATCCCGGCGGCTGCGCCGGTCAGGCATATGAGCACACCCCAGCTGGATGCACCATCGAGCAGCATGGCCTCGACTGTGCCGGATGCGGCACCGGGGAATCGCACACTGTGTACGTCATCGGGTCGCCAGCGGTGAAACTCTAGCCCATTGGTGTAATAAACCTTGCTAAACCGGTTTCTCGCCCACCCTGGTAAAAGCCATGATCCAGTTGGTTTCCCAGGTTTCGCCGCCGTCGTTGGAAAAGTCTTGGTGCCAGCGGGCGGCGACATCGGTAATCTCCGACCACAGGAACCTCACCTTGATCGGCCGGCCATCCACCTCGTCATCGCCTTCGAACAGGCCAACCCCATCGACGAACCGGCCGGTGACCGGTGGCTGCAGCTTTCCGTCTCTGCTACTCACCCAGTAGATCGCCCAGTGCCCGGCGGCCGGGTCGAACAACCGGAAGGCCACCCCACGCGTGCCGGTCGAGTGGAAGATGTGCTCCTCGAAGCTTCCCGCGCCAGCGAAGAACCCATGCGCCTCACAGGTACTGGAAAACTCAGTCCATTCGGTGCAACCGGTGAAAACCTCCTTGAGCTGCCGGTGCGCGACAGTCCAGGAGCCGTTCTCAAAGTCGAAGTCTGTGTTCATGACCGGCAGCCTAAGCCGCCCCCACTGACAGTTCCCGTCAGCGGAGTCATCGCCCCTTGAAGTCGCGGAACAGGAGCGGTGTCGGATGGCTTCCGGCACCGCTCCCTTTCGCGGGCTACGGGGTGTTCCAGTCCTCACAGCTCTTGCCCTGGAAGCTGCCGGAAGCGCCGTTCTTGAGCCAGGCCCAGGTGGAAACGTAGTTGCAGTAACGCTGGTTGCCACCTGGGTCAGAGAGCCACAGATTGCCGAAGCAGTAACCCACCGTGGGGTAGTAACACGTGATCTTGGTCCTGGTGGCGATGCCACCGTCGCGGTAAGCGATGACTGTCATCTCGACCCGGTTGAACATGTAATCCCCGCAGTTGAGGTGGCCGCGGAACTCGATCCAGCCACCGCTTTCGTGCGGGGTCTCGGTTACCTGGCTGCAGTACCAGCTGATCGGGCCTGGGGCGGCGACCGCCGGTTGAGCCAATATGACAGTCGGACCGGCGATGAGCACGCCCAGGGCGGCGAGCAGAGTCACCCAACGACGGTGGATCGGCTTGGCGACGGCGCGATGCGAGCGGGCATCGGAGACTTCGTGCATTCTCATTCCTTTGATAGTCAGGTGGCAACAGAGCCCATCGGGCTCCTTGCGGGAGCCTTCTCGTGGCGTCGGGCGCTTTCCAGGAGATTCACCGGAGATTTGGCGGCGACTATGGCCGTAGCATTCGTCATCGGAGACCCGAGCCATGGCGAAAGGAGGGCTGCTTGTTAGCCAACGTCATACGCATGCATCGCCTTCGGCTCGGCCTCACCCAGGACGAGTTGGCTACCGGCACCGGCCTGAGCGCTCGCCATCTGCGCGACCTGGAGGCGGGCAGGATCACGGCACCACGCCAGGCCACCCTGCGCCTGCTCGCAGACGCGTTCGCCCTGCAGGGCGACGAACGAGAGCGGTTCTATGCCGCAGCGCGTTCTGAGGGGAAGGCGGTTGTCGGCCCCGGCCCGGCGCAGCTGCCGCGCGACGTTGACGGCTTCGCCGGCCGGTGCCAGGAGATCGATCAGCTCGACGCCCTGCTGACACGCAGCCGTGACCGGGGGGCCACTGTGGTCATCTCTGCCGTTTGCGGCGCCGCGGGTGTCGGCAAGACCGCGTTGGCTCTCCATTGGTCGCACCGGGTCCGCCGAGACTTCCCGGACGGACAGCTCTACGTCAACCTGCGAGGGTTCGACCCGGACGGTGCACCGATGACGCCCGGCGAAGCCGTTAGGGGTTTCCTCGACGTGCTGGACGTGCCGGCCAAAAGCGTCCCGGCCGATCTACCACAGCAGTCCGCTTTGTACCGTAGCGTGCTGGCCGGCCGCCGGATGCTGATCCTGTTGGACAACGCCAGCGACGCAGCCCAGGTGCGGCCGCTGCTTCCCGCATCGGCGGGCTGTCTGGTCGTCGTCACCAGCCGCAACCAGCTGACTGGCCTGATCGCCAGTGAGGGCGCACATCCGTTGAACCTGGACCTGCTGACCCCCGCAGAGGCGGAGGAGCTGCTCGTCCATCGCCTGGGAAAGCAGCGGGTGGCCGCCGAGCCGGAAGCGACCGACGAGATCATCATCCGGTGTGCTCGGCTGCCTCTGGCCTTGACCATTGTCGCGGCCCGTGCCGCCATGCACCCCGGCTTCACGTTGGCGGCACTGGCGGCCCAGCTGCGCCAAACCACTGGCACTCTGGACGCCTTCGCGGTCGAGGATGCGGTGACCGATGTGCGCACGGTGTTCTCGTGGTCGTACCAACGGCTAAGCGACCCGGCCGCAAAGCTGTTCCGGCTGCTGGGCTCCCATCGTGGACCGGACCTGTCCGCTCCGGCCGCGGCCAGCCTGACCGGCGTCGGTGTCGAACAGGTGAGCTTGCTGCTGGCCGAGCTGGCCCATGCCTGCCTGGTCACCGAACACACACCGAGCCGCTATACCCTCCATGATCTGCTGCGCTCCTATGCCTCCGAGCTGGGTCACGCAGGTGACAACCCGGAGACGCGCAGTGCCGCCATAGGCCGGCTGTTCGACCATTACCTGCACAGCGGAGTCCACGCCGCACTCCTGGTGGATCCGCAACGCGATCCGATCACCCCAACGCCGCACGGGTCCGGAGTCACCCCGGAGACAATGACCGGGCGCGATGAGGCGATGGAATGGTTCGCCGCCGAACGACCGACCCTGCTCGCGGCCGTCTGTCACGCCGCCGACGCCGGGGAAGACACCCATACCTGGCAACTGGCCTGGACTCTGGTGACGTTCCTCGACCGAAGCGGGCATTGGCACGACTGGGTCGCCGTCCAGCAGGCCGCCCTGGCCGCGGCCTCCCGCCTCGGCGAGCTCGGCAGACAAGCCGACGCGCACCGCAGCCTCGCGGTCGCGTTCGCCCGGCTTGGACGCGACGACGAGGCTCACGACCATCATCGGTGCGCGCTGGCCGGCTACGAGGCACTTGGCGATCACCTTGGCCAGGCACACACCCATCACGTCGTCGCCCAGCTCCATGTCCGGGTAGGACAGTGGCAGGAAGCCCTCAGCCACACCGAACGGGCTCTCCACCTACACCGGCAGATCGACCACCTGTCGGGACAAGCCAGGGCGTTGAACAACATCGGCTGGTTGCAGGCTCAGCTCGGCGACCACCGGATGGCGCTCACCTACTGCGAACAAGCACTCGCCCTGCATTGCCAGATCGGCGACAGGTCTGGCGAGGCGGCCACCCGGGACAGCCTCGGTCAGGCACATGCAAAGCTCGGCAATCACGAACAAGCTGCGGTGTGCTATCACCACGCCCTGACCCTGATGCGGGACCTCGGTTTGCGCTACCAGCAAGCCGACACACTCCACCATCTCGGCGACTCCCGGGCCGAGGTAGGTGATTCTGAAGCCGCGCATGACATCTGGCGCCAGGCGCTCGCCATCTTCGAACAGCTGGGTCACGAGGACGCTGAAGCGGTGCGGGCAAAGGTCTTGCGCGCGAGCATCTGAACCGACTGGAACTGCCGCCGGTCCGTGGGCTCGGGCTCGCGAACCATCCGAGCCACCTCGGTCAACCCGATCTCGCGCAGCATCGCGGCGAGGTGATCGGGCCACCATCGGTAGGCCGGCGTTACCGTGTGGTCGAAGACCTGCGTCAGGTGGGACGAATCATCGCTTGCCGAAAAACCAATCAGAAGATGGCCACCAGGCTTCAGTACCCGATAAAACTCTGCCAGAACGTCCGGAACGTCTTGCGGCGGAGTGTGAATGATGGACCACCGTGACAGCACGCCGCCCAGCATGCCATCGTCGATGTCCAATGTGGCCATTGCGCCAATGTCGAACAGCAGGCCCGGATGGGCTTCCCGAGCCAGCTCAATCATTGCCGGCGAGACATCAACGCCACACACCTCCAGCCCTAAACCGCCCAGATAAGCGGTGATATGGCCAGGCCCACACCCCAAGTCCGCTACCTGGCCACCGCCGCTGGCGATGACGACCTCGGCGAAGGCGCCCAAAATCGCGCGGTCCAAAGGACTGTCATGCAACGTGTGGCGAAACAGCTGCGCATATTCAACGGCAGCACCGTCATACGCCTCGCGAGTGGCACTGAGGACATCATCTTCGATCATGCCCGCCACAGTAGTTCCTGGCCCCTCTCTGGCCGCTAGCCCGTCTCGTCGGGCGGCAGTTTCGGGATGTCGGCGCGGTACAAGCTGATCAGCAGTCCGTATGCCTCGCGGCCCGGATCGGTGCTGCGCGGTTTCGCGGCTTGTTTACGTAGCCGTGCGGCCAGCGCGTGGGCCTCGTCTGGGGTAAGCCAGAGATGGCGCAATATCGTGTCGTCGGCCTGGCCGGGGCGAGCAGGCAGCATCTCGGCCATGGCGGCGTTGAGGAGGAACTTGGGACCAATCTCGTCATCCAGCTTGAAGCCGCGGCTGACCAAGGCGAAGTGCTGCTCGGTGCCGCCGCGCACCTGCCTGGTGTCGGCCAGGCGCACAAATCCGGCCTCCCGAAGCACGCGAAGGTGATAGCTGACCGTGCCCTTGGTCATGCCAAGCGCGGTCGCTAGTTGACTCAAGGTCGCAGGGCGCTGCCGCAGAACATTGACCATGCGATGGCGCATCGGATGTCCGAGCGCCTTGAACTGGGCAGGTGAGTTCAAGGCGAGCTTTTCCGGGACAGCGCCGTCTTCCATCCGCCAAGTGTCCATGAACCTCGACGCTTTGACAATCGCCGTCCTATGCGTACAGAATCCGAAGCGTTGAAGATTTTAGACGCCTGAGCTGAAGGAAACTCAATGCCAGTCTCGACGGCCACCGTCGCCACGCCCCGTCCCGGCCGCTACATCAAGCAGCTCGTCTCGCACCTCGGCCACAAGGCCAGTGCCGAAGTCACCGGCGACGGCCGGGGATCCATCACCATCGGCGGTGGGACCTGCGTCCTTTCGCCGCGCGGCGACCACCTTGACCTGATCGTCGCGGCACAGGATCTCGACACCGTTGCCCGTGTTCAGGATGTCGTCGCCCGGCACCTGGTGCGGTTCGCCACCCAGGAGGAGCTCAGCGTTGACTGGTCGGCTCCGGTTGCGGGGCAAGACATCCAGATATTGGATCCGGTTCTCGGCGAATACCTGCTCGCGCATTGCACACCAGCCGATGAAGTCCTTCAGGAGCTGGTCGTAAAGACCATCGAAGCCACCGGCGGCGCAGCCGGGATGCAGATCAGCCACGACGAGGGCACCTTCCTGACGATGCTCGTCAAGATGGTCGGCGCCCGTAACGCCGTCGAGGTCGGCGTGTTCACCGGCTACTCCTCCATCTGTATCGCACGGGGGCTGCCCGCCGACGGCCACCTTCTCGCCCTCGACGTCAGCGACGAGTGGACCACCATCGCCCAGCACTACTGGGAACGGGCGGGCGTCGCTGACCGGATCCAGCTGAAGCTAGGCCCGGCTATCGAAGCGCTGCGTGCGCTTCCTGCCGATCCGGCAATCGATATCGCCTTCATCGACGCCGACAAGGTGAGCTATCCCGCTTACTACGAGGAAATTGTGCAGCGGCTGCGCCCTGGCGGAGTCGTCGTGCTGGACAACGTGTTTCTCGGCGGCCGCGTTCTCGATCCGGCCTATCAGGAAGACCATCACGTCGCGATGCGCGGGCTCAACGATCTCATCGCCGGCGACGACCGCGTCGATTCGGTGATGCTGCCGATTCGCGACGGCGTCACGGTCGCCCGTAAACGTTGACGGGTCAGCGATTGGGCTCAGGCATTTAGCTGGACAAGGTCGTCGTCGGTCAGCCGCAGCTGGCCGGCGGCGATGTTCTCCTCCAGATGCGCCAGGGAACTCGTCCCGGGGATGAGCACGATGTTGGATGATCGGGCCAGCAGCCAGGCCAGCGCCACCTGGGGCACCGTGGCGCCAAGCCGGCCCGCCACCGTGGTCAGGTGCTCTGCGGTGAGCGGCTGGAACCCGCCGACAGGGAAGAACGGCACGTAGGCGATGCCGGCTTGAGCGCAGATGTCGACGAGCGGATCGTCGTCGCGTGCCGAGATGTTGTAAAGGTTCTGCACACACACGATGTCGGCAACGGCTCTCGCCCGGGCGACCTGGGACTGGCTGACATTGGAGATGCCCAGGTGCCGGACGAGGCCTTCCGCACGCAGGGACATCAGGGTTTCCAACGCGGCTTCCAGCGGCGCGTCGGTATGCCCACGGTCGCCCAGGCGCAGGTTCACCACGTCGAGCCGGTCCACGCCAAGGGAACGCAGGTTCGCCTCGACGCCGCGGCGCAGACCATCGGGGGTCAGACCACGATGCTCCGCGGCGGGCAGGCCGATGTCGTGACCTTCGACCAGCGCCCCGACCTTGGTCACAATCACCAGATTATCTGGGTACGGATGCAGAGCGGTGCGGATCAGCTCGTTCGCAGCCACGCCGTCCCGCGCGTAGTAGTTCGACGTATCGAGATGGTTGACACCAAGCTCCACGGCTCGGCGCAGGATCGCCAGGGCGGTGTCCCGGTCGGGCCGCTCGCCCCTCGGCCAGCCGGTGAGCTTCATCGTTCCGTAGCCGACCCGGTTGACGTTGAGGTCTCCGCCGAGGGACCACTGCACATTCGCCATGATCGTTGAGCGTACACACCGTCGTCGGGGCGAACACTACTGGCCGAGGAAACCGCCGGACTGCCTTGCCCACAGGGCGGCGTAAAGACCGTTGCGGGCGAGCAGCTCGGCGTGTGTGCCGTCCTCGACTACCCGTCCCCGATCGAGCACGACTATCCGGTCCATCCGCGCGATCGTGGACAGCCTGTGCGCGATGGCAATCACCGTGCGGCCGGCCATGACTTTGTCCATGGTTTCCTGAATAACCGCTTCAACCTCGGAGTCCAGCGCCGAGGTCGCCTCGTCGAGGATGAGGATCGGCGCATCCTTGTGGATGGCACGAGCGAGGGCGATGCGCTGACGCTGACCGCCGGAGAGCTTGATGCCTCGTTCGCCGACGTGGGCGTGGTAGCCGGTACGACCGTCCTGATCGGCCAGTGCGGTGATGAAATCGTGCGCCGCGGCCTGTTGCGCCGCCACGGTTATGGCACCCTCGTCGGCTGTTGCCGGGCCGATGTTGTCGCGGACGGATCGGTGTAACAGCGCCGCCTCCTGGGTCACCATGGCGATCTGCCGTCGCAGGCTGTGCTGGGTCACTGTCGCGATGTTCTGGTCATCGACCTCGACGGTGCCGGTTTCCGGGTCGAAGAACCTCAGAATCAGATTGACCAATGTTGACTTGCCTGCACCCGAGCGCCCGACCAGCCCGACTTTCTCGCCCGCCGCGATCTCGAGACTAAGGCGATCTAGGCCGCCGCGGTCCTTGCCGTAATGGTGGCTGACATCCGTGATACGGATGGCGCCGCCCCGCATGGCGAGGGTCGTCGCGTCAGACCGGTCGGCGACGGCCGGTGGCTGAGCGATCGTGTGCAGCGCGCGCCGTAAGGTGCCCACCGACCCGAAGAGGGACGAAACACCGTCGAGCAGCCACTCGGCCATCGACGTGATACGAAAGGCGAGCGCCAGCGCGGCTGCGACCAGCCCGATGGGTGCGGCCGAAGCTTGCCAGAGCACGATGCCGTATCCGATGAGCCCGACCATCAGTACCCCACTGAGGCTCATCATTCCGACGTTCATCGTGACTTCGAGCCGCTCCACCCGCAGCCGTGCTTGGCGTGCAGCGGCAAATACGGCCCGGTCCGCGTCTTCCGAGACGCCGAGCAGCGCAAGGGTATCGACGTTGGCGTACGAGTCGACAAGCAGTCCGGTGACCGCAGAGTCTGCGTCCTGGTGGCGCTCAGACGCGAGGCGATAGCGCGGTATCACATAGGTCATCAGCCCGGCATAGAGCAGGATCCAGACTCCCAATGGCAGCACCAGTCGCGGGTCGATGGAGCCCATCAGCCAGACCGACCCGACGATGTAGGTCAGGACAAAGGCAAGGGTGTGTATGACGACGTAGGTCGACGTGACCGCGGCAGCAGAGCCCTCCCGGACCCAGGTGGCTATGCGGCCGGCAAGGTCATTGCGGAACCAGCCGACCGGCTGGCGTGACACCCGCCGGTGCGCCCGCCAATGCGCGAGCGTGCGCGCGTTGGGCCGGAAAGCGAGGTCGTCCAAACCTTCGTTGAGCAGATGCAAGAACGGTCTGACGAGAAGAATCAGCGTCCCGACGGCGATGAACTCAACGCCGTGGGTCTGCCACAACGTCGCCGGGTCGGCCTCGGCGAGGGCATCGACCAGGCGACCGGCGTAGCCGATGAGCCAGACCTCGAGGCAGGCAGCGATGACGGTGGTGAGCAGGCTGATGGCGATGACTTTGCGTAGCGGCCGGAACTCCGCGATCAGATACGGCAGGACTCGCCGTGGCGGCGTGGTCGGATCATCGCTGGCGAAGGGGTTGACGGCATTCTCGAACAGGCGAAACACGAACGGACTCCAGGCAGAGAAGAGAGGTCGGAAGAGGAAGCGGAAGGCTGCCGAATGTCCTCATCGGTCTCTCCTAGCGTTGGCGTTCACAAAATCAAGATGCGAGCCTAGCCACACCCAAGAACACTTCGCATCCGAGTTTTGCCGCCGCGGCGATCAACTCTGCCCCCGCAGCTTGAGCCGCTCCCACTGACAGGTCCTGTCAACGGAGATGAAACAAGCGCGCCAAGATGCAACCATCGAGCGCTGCGCTGCGTATTACCGAGGTTAGCCATTTTTACGCTTCGGGGGAGGCACGGTGCGCTCTGGACGCGATGAGTCTCGAGATGGCCCAAGGCGAGCCGGTCACGGCGATAGGCCTGGTGGGCTCGGGCGAGTCACCGCTCAGCGCGCTGGGCCTGGATCTGAGGGCCCACGCGTGATCACTGTCGAGCCCGTGCGGGCGAAGGCCCCCACCGGGCTGCTGCGTATCCGCCCGCAGGTTGAGTGGACACTGATCGTTTTGGGGCTGCTCAACCTCATTCTCGTACAGCCAAAGGGATTGAACGCCGACGGATACTACCGCTACCTACAGCTAACTCAACTGCTGCTCACCGGCACCCTGCCCGACGGTGACTACTCCCTGGTGGGGCCGAGCTTCTCCACACCGATGTGGCTCATCGGCCACGCCTTCGGCCATGCCGCGATGTGGCTGCGCTACTACAACATCGCCCTGTTCTGCCTCGGTCTCGCCGCCATCGCCTTCCTGCTGCGGCGGCACGTGGAAGCGGCTCTGCTGCGTCGGTTCCTGTTGCTGCTCGTCGCGGCAAGCATCGTGGCCCCCAGCCTCAACGACTTCTACGGGGAAGCCTTCACCCTGGTCGGTGTCGGTGTGGGATTGCTGGCCGCCCTCACCGGCCCGCGCCGTGTGGCCATCGCGGGCTGGGTGGCGGTGGTGCTCGGCGCCGTCAACACCCCCGCCAGCCTGATCGGTGTCGCACTGATCGCCTTCGTCGAGGTGGTCCGGCGACGCCGGTTGCGGATACTGGCCGTGCCGTTGGCCGCGGCCGCGTTGGTGGCATTGGAGATCGGGCTGCGGCACGGCGGATATGTGGGCGCCCACGGCGCGCAGACCATCATGCCCTACTCCGGCAAGCCCGGTTTCTCTTATCCCATCATCCTTGGTATAGCGGCGATCCTGTTCTCCTTCGGACGCGGGCTGCTCTACTTCTTTCCCGGCCTGGCCCTACCGGCCAGCCATCGGATACGTGCTGCCGCTGGCCCCGAGATCGCCCGCGTCTACCATTTGTGGCTACTGTTTCTCGCCGGCTTGATTATCGTGTACGCGGGCTGGTGGGCCTGGCACGGAGGCTGGTCGTGGGGTCCGCGTTTCTTCGTCATCGCGATCCTGCCCGCCTCGCTCGCCCTCGCCGTGCGGCTCAACGACACCGACAGCCGCCCGCTCGCCGATGTGCTGACGCTCGGCGCGCTCCTGCTTTCGGTGTGGGGCGCCATCGCAAGCACCGTCTATTTTGGATATTGGCCACCGCAATGCTATGCGCCAGGCGGGATCGAAGAGCTGTGCCACTTCGCCCCGGAGTTCAGCCAGTTGTGGTGGCCGATGCTGGCCAAGCCTCATCTCGACGCCACACAAATCGTCTTGCTGTGCTACTACACCACCGTCGCCCTCTGGCTGGCCGCCCCTGTGGGAAGGCGAATCTTCCTGGCAATCCGCAAGGCCGCCGCCCGCTGGCCCCGCACGGGCTGGCAGCTCTAGTCCTCTGGCCCCTATCCGACTATCTGCTGATCGGCCAGTCGATAGTCGCGCCGCCCGAGATGGCGACCTGGATCCTTACACCGTCCGAGCTGATGCTTGTGACCTGTTCGCCAGCCGCCATATCACGCAACACCTGAACCGCAGCCCACTCGTCGCCGTGCCGAACCGTATACAGCAATAGCCGACGGCCTCGACACCGCAACATCATGAGCAGGTCCGGTTCGGCCGGCGACTTGCCCGGCACCCAGCTCTCCGGCAACGACTGCAGCGTAAGGTCCTCGTCGTCCGATCCAAACTCGACCTCCAGCGGGCTCGGCGCTGAACACGTTGGGCCGACGTCCAATGCGGTCCGATCGAGCGGAAGCCTGGCCGGATACTCGTCGACCGCGTTGCGCGAGTCACCGTCCCGCCAGGAGATGACGTTGATACTGCCCGGACTTGCGTGGTAGAGCGTGTGGTCGCGAATCCACTGCACGGTGATGCCACCGCCCGGATCGGTGACCCACTGCTCCACCTTGAGCGAGCCGTCGGGCTGCGGGCTGAGAATGGCCAGCCGTGCCCAGTCCGTCCCGGTCCCCGGTTTTAGCCGGCAGTTGATGGCCACCGCCCACTCCGGGCCGGTGTCGCCGATGAGATCACCCTGAACCCGCCGCCCATCCACGAACAAGCTCGACTCACCAGAGCGAACCGGCCGCTGCGGGCAATCACGCCAGCTGCTCGCGTCAATCAGCGGGTTGTTCCACGACAGTGGGGTCACCGATGGCGACGGGCTTGCCGGGGTCGGGCTTGGTTGCACAGGCGGCGAGGGCTGCTGGCGACGGTTTATCACCCACCAACCTGCCACCAGCAACAGCATCATGCAAATGGCAGTCGAGGCAATCGCCTGCGCCCGTCGAAGCTTTTTGGAACGTTCGACCACATCGGACACCGGCGGCGTAACCATCGAAACCTGAAGCTCGAGTGCCAGGGCACCCCGACCCCGATGCAGCCACGACTTCACCGTGCCGACCGGCACTTCCAGCTGCTCGGCCACCTCGTCGACCGGCATATCCACCAGATAATGCAACACAATCGCCTCGCGCTGCGCCTTCGGCAGCTTGCGCAAAGCGGCCACTACCGCCACGTGGTCGGGCTCCGGCGGAGCTACCCAATCCTCCCTGAACGACGACCGCGAAACCGCATACTTCATCCGCCGCCACCGGGAATGCGCCAGATTCGTCGCCACCCGGCGGACCCAAGCGACCGGATTGTCATAGTCTGCAACCTGCTTCCACCGTTGCCAAGCCCGGCAAAACGCCTCCTGGGCAATGTCCTGGGCGGCACCCAGGTCAGCGGTGAAGCCATAGACCATCGCAACCGTGCCGCCGTAGTGCGCGGTGTAGAAACCGTCGAAGTCGTCAGTTTTGCTCATGCCACCTCACACCCGCGACCCAACACCCAGGTTGCAGTCACCCCTGTTGCGCGTTGACCCGCGCGATCCGCTCCGGATCACGCAACCCAACGCAGTCCTGCGCCCAGAACGCCTCGGAATAGACGAAAGTCCCCGTCATCCAGGGCTCATACGACGACAGCATCGCGACCTGAAACCCGGGGTCCGGGATGCGCAGCGACGGCGCGCGGAACCCATGCGCCGATGCCCGCGCGAACCCGCGCTTGCCATAGAACACGGGCGAGCCCTCCAAAAACACCAAAGGCACCCCCTGTTCGTCGGCTGCGGCCAGCGCGGTGGCGATCAGGCGTGTGGCAATGCCACGTTTTTCATATTCAGGGTGTACGCCCATCGGCGACAAACTGAACACGTCGACCAGTCGCAGATCGGCGTCCAGTCGGCAAGCGCTGAGCATGACATGCCCAACGACCTTGTCATCTACGGTCGCGACCAGCGAGATCGGTGCCAGCGCCGCCGGCGCGGCACGCAGTGCGTCCACCAAACCCGGCACCCGGTCAGGGTCACCGAAGGCAAGGGCATGAGTGGCGCGTACCCCGGCATGATCCTGGGCGGTTTCGGCCCGGACCTCATAGTCGAAAATCATGGCCGGAGCGTAGAGAGCGGCCCTGTGGTCCGCGACTCATTTTCGGCGGCCACCAGAACCGCTTCTTACTCAGCGGAGAACCGGGGTGATCACTGCGTCGACGTGCACACGGATGCGCTCGTCGTAGCCACCCACCACCAGGACCGTGCCGTCGGGCAGCGCGGTGGCCGTTGGCACCCACCGCCGCGCAGCGACTTCCGTGATCGCCTCGAAGCTCCTGCCGTCGGCTGCCAGCATGTCAACCCGGGTCCCGCCGGCCACCACCAGCCGTCCGGCGGTCGTGCGCACAATGACATCCCGGAACTTGTAACGCGGCACACTCATCGCCGGGCCGGGGGTGAAAACGTTGGCAGCCAAGTCAAGGATCTCGGTACTGGCCAGCAGCTCGGAGTCGTCGGTGGTGCCGCCCAGCACGATGACCCTCCCTGCATCGAGCAGGGCGATGGCGTGTTTGAACCTTGGCGTCGCCATCTGCGGGCCGGCCCGCCGCTGACCGTTGCGCGGGTCATAGATGACCGTGGAGGTCAACCCGCGCTGGCGTCCGTCCTGCCCGCCGGTGATCAGGATGGTGCCGTCCGGCAACAGGATCGACGCCGCATGGCGCGGCCGCGGCATGGCCGGACCCGCCGTGAGCGCACCGCTGGCCGGATCGAAGATCTTCACCTCGGCTTCCCCGGCGAGCAGCACTCGCCCGTCGGGCAGCAGGATAGTGTCGCCCTGCATGGTTCCGGCCGGCTGAAACGTGCCGGTGACCGGGTCGAACATCTCCGCCTCGGCCAGCGCTTCGGTGCCTTCCCTGGCCCACCCGCCCACGATGAGCACCCGCCCGTCGGCCAGCAGCGTGGCGCTGTGGCTGCTGCGCGGGTGGCGCATCCGTGGCCCCGGCACGAATCCGCGGCCGGGCACAAAGAACTCGCTGCTGGGCTCCACTTCGGACGTGGTGCAGCCATCCACCGCACATCCGCCCGCGATCAGGACCCTCCCGTCGGCCAGCAGCGTCGCGGTATGCCCGGCCCGCGGCCGCAACGGCTGCGCCGACACCGTGCTCGGCGAGGGCGGAGCCGGACGCGTGGGGCCGGTGCACCCGCCGCTGATAACAAGCAGGCACACAGCTACCAACAGACGCCTCATACCCGCATAGATCCCCGTCTCCGCCCCCAGGTTCCGGCCAGATCTTCATGCGGTGCCAGCAGTCTCGCCCGATAGGATAAGCAGCCGCGTACGGCCCTGACCTCCAATGAAGGCGTAATAGTGATAGATGTTTATGAGTATTACGAACGGGTGTGGGGTCCGCCGTCTCGCGAAGCCGAGTTCACCATTTCCGGCATCCCGATCGAGATCTACAAGTGGGACGAAAAGGCAACCGACATGGGCGCAACGCTCTACGCCACAAACGGGGCGAGCGCCCGCCCGGCCTCATACACGCACAGAACTGAGTTCTTCACCGGCTTCACCAGCGAGATCGATTCCATCGCGGATTCACTCGCCCTCCTGGCCCACTACGCGGTCGCTGTTGGGCCGATCGAAAGGGGCGAGACCGTCACCTTCCCCGATCCGCTCTGGGAAGGGAGCAGGATGAACACCTATTTTGCGATTCCGCCGCTGGAGACGATCCTGGCGCCGTTGCGGATAGACGAGGGTCTCCATATCGAGTTCCTTCATGTGGTGCCGATTTACCCCTGCGAGCTAGACCTAAAGAAAGCGCATGGAGCCGAGTGGCTGTTGGGCGAGATCAATGATGCCGGGCTAAGCGCTTCTGATCCGTTTCGGGTGTCATGTTGTGCCTAGCCTGTCTTGGCTAGACGCGGCGGTGGGCCTTGGCCAAGAGCCTCGACTGGTGGATACCGCCGTTGCCCACATCGCCTTGGCTACCGCCACCGAATCCGGCGATCCCGCCCATGGTGGGCGGCTCAGGGCCGCAGGAGGCGCCCCTGGAACCACTGATCGATGCCGGCGGCTTTTCCAGCGACCGGCTGGCGCAGCCTCTGATCGCGCTAGCCATCATGGCGGTAATCTCGCTGTTTCTCGGTTGGCTGATCGCCGGCCGCGTGCTGCGTCCGGTGCTGACGATGACCGGACGCCTGCGCCAGATCTCCGATCGCAACGTGCACGAGCGGCTGGCCCTGCCCGGCCGCCGCAACGAGCTGAAGGACCTGGCCGACACCGTCGACGACCTGCTCGGACGGCTGGAGACCGCGCTGGACGCGCAAAAGTGGTTCGTCGCCAATGCCGCCCACGAGATGCGCACGCCGCTGACGGTGGAACGGGCGCTGCTCGAGGAGCCACTGATCGACCCGGCCGCCAGCCTCGAGTCGTTCCGGTCGAACTTCGAGCGGCTCCTGGTGATCAGCGACCAGCGTGGGCACCTGTTGGAGTCACTGCTCACCCTGTCCAGCAGGTCGACCGGCTCTTCGAGCCGTTCCAGCGGCCACACCGCACGGCCGACGGCGGGCACCACGGCCTCGGGCTGTCGATCGTGCGCGCCATCGCCCGCGCCCACGACGCGACCCTCACCGCGCGCCCGCATCCTCGGGGCGGGCTCGTCGTCGAGGTGGCGTTACCCGCGCTCGCCAGGAAGCCCCGGCTCGTTTGAGCCGGGGCTTGACGCTTCGGGTGTCAGGGGATCAGGCGCCCCACCGCCAGCCCCAGCTGCCGGTGCCCCAGACCCAAACCTCGGACCACGGGTAGTGGTTGGCCCAGCAACCGTAGGTCAGAACGCATTGCTGCAAGTGGCGTTGCGAGCCACGGACGGCCGGGGAATTCGGCATCGGGCTTGACCACGTGGTGGCCGGTGCGGTGGCGACGATGGTCGGGTCCACCTCGGACAGCCGGTCATAGTAGGCGTCCCAGCGCGAGACGACGCCAACCTGGAAGTCGATGCAGAAACCGTAGTGCGCCATCCACTTGTAGAGGACGAAGCCGAGCAGCGTCCTGACGGTAATCGTGACTTCGATCCAGTTGCCGCAGATCTCCTCGCCATTGATCACGACACCCTGTGGCGTGACTCCGGCTTTGCGGTCGGCCAGGAGGCTGTCCAGTCCGGGGCTGGTAGTGCGGTCGATGGTGGTCTTGCTGGGGTCAGCGACCAGTTTCGCGATCTCTGGCTTGCTGGCGATAAGAGCGATGTCGGTCGGGGAGCTCTTTCCTTCGGCGATCCGCAGCAACGCTGCTGCGATCGCGGGATCGCCCTGGCCGCTGGGTGCGGCGGAGGCGGTGCCGGGTAGGGCGACCGCGGTCGTGAGGGCCATCGAGACAGCCGCGACGACCGTCAGTATCGATCTGAATGGCTTGGACATGCTTTTCTCCCGACGTCATGAGAAGAAAGTGGGATGCCCATATATTGATGGCCGCGACTGGACAGGGATTGGATTTCAATGGACTGTGTACTGGACGGGCCGGCTGAGCCCAGAGCCCGACCGCAGTCGGCCGGGAGCTTTCCGCGAGTGACCGTCTATTCTGGACAGCCGCCCCGGAACCACCGGGGCGGCGCACCGGCCTCAGGCGGGGACCGGCGGTGCGGCGCTCTGGCCGACGTTGCGGTACTCCCAGAGCCGGTTGGCATTGGGGTTGTTGAGGTCGCGCCCTTCCGCGACGGGCGCGGTGAACGGTCGTGCCGTGGTCGCCGCGGGCGCCCATGGTGTCGCCTGGTTGAATCCTGGGCCTTCGTAGCTGTCTCGGATCACCAGCTGGCCGTTGGGGGTGATGCCGGGCAGATATCCGGTCGCGCCGGCACCCTGGTCCCAGGCGCGGCCCAGGAAGCCTGTGGGTGCGGCCTGGTAGCCGGCGTCAGCCGTGATCGCGCAGTGCAGAACCAGGAATCCGTAAGGGTAGGCGGGTGCCGTATTCGGCGCGAAGATGACTCCGCCGGACGCCTTGCGCGTGGACACCAGATGGAACCGCGTGTGCTCGAACACCGCGCTGGCCCGGCCGAACACGAAGTCGGTGTCGCCTTCGATGAAGCTGCCGCGTACCAGGACCCGCGCAATGCTCGCCGTGTCGTTGGCGTTGGCCATGAACGTGTCCTGACGGCTGATCAGGCGCATGGAGTCGAGCTGGGTCCGGTCGGCGTCGGTACGCAGGGCAAGCGCCTGGTGCGTCCCCCGGTCCACCGTGTCCAGCAGCGTGTTGGTGATGGTCAGCCCACGTAGTTGCAGGTCGGTGCTCTGCGCCCACACCACGGTCGCGCACAGTCCGATCGTGGCACTGGTCCTGGTGGCACACGACTGGAACATGTCCCAGGCCGGGTCGCCCGCCACGTATTGACCCGACGGGTTCACTTGCGCCGCCCACGCGGCCGGCGTGACCGTCGCGTCCAGGCTGTACTCAAGCCGCACGTCGGCCGCAGGCCCGGCGCCGTAAAGCGTCAACGGCGGGGTGCCCGCGGGAATGAAGACCGTCGCGGTGTACGTCCCAGGCAGCACCGCGATCGACAAGCGGCGGGTGCCGCCCGCCCTGAACGCCGCGTTGACCGCGGCCTGCACGCTGGTGAAACGCGCGCCATGGGCGCCGATCGAGGGACCCACCACGAAGTCGGGCCGCCCGCGGTGGGCAACTGCCGGGGCCGGCCGCCAACGGTCCCTGACCGGTGCGGCATAGGTTCCGGACCATCCGAGGTAGTTGTCCACCGTGAACGGTCTCGCTTCGGCCTGCGAAAGAACCGGCCGGGTCGATGTGCCCGGCGGGACCTGCGGCGATGGTGGCTGATGCGCCTGGGCGGGTGCTGCCCCGAGCGCAACGACGGCGAGCACGGCGATGACGACCGTGCGCATGGTGCGGAAAACGTTCATCGAGGTGACCCTCCCCCAGGAATGCGCTTACCTCAAGGTTATACACGCATATCGATGGGTTCGCATCCCGGTCAGATGGGCAGCACCAGGCTGTGGAAGCTCATCACCTCGGGAAGTGGCTGGAACGCCGATCTGTACCCGGGCGCGCCACAGGTGTTGTTGTTCGATCCCGACAGGATCCCAAACGCGCCGTGGCGTGACCGTGAGGTGTAACCGCCGCCGAGGCTGACCAGCGGGGCGCCCGAGTCGCCCGGCCCGGCGCACACGTCGGTCTCGATGAGCCCGTAGACCACACCGTCTGGGTAATGCCACGTGGCGTCCTTGGCCAGCACCGTGCCGCACGTGGTGCCGGTGGTGCGTCCGGTCTTGCACACCGGGGCTCCCACGGCGACGTCGGCCACCGCGCCGATGAGCACCGACCCCGTCTCCCACGCCACCTGGCTACGGAGCTGGTAAGGGGTCACGTCGCTGACACGCAGCAGCCCGAAGTCGTTGTCGGGGAAGTGAGCCGACTTCTCCGGCCCGATCATCCCGCCGCCCGGGCCAAACCACGGGCTCAAGGCACCGGCCACACAATGTCCTGCGGTCACCACGTAAAAGATGCTGCCGTGCTTGGTGATCAGACCGGTGCTGCAGATGCGGCCGTCCAGGCTGTTCATGGCCTGCCCGCCGATGAGGATGGCGTTGGTGCGCACCGGCTGCTCGGCGTTGACCGTCCGCACCGGACGGTGGCGTGCGGCGGTGGCCCGGAATTGCAGCGAGGCGGCGCCGGCGACCCTCACCACGACCTCGCCCGTCGCCGGGTCGATGACGGCCGAACTGCCCACCGGAGCAAGCGCGGCGAGGCTGTCGCGAAGCGCACCGCGTTCCTGCGGCGTCGCTGCCATCACCGGCACCGCCGGCGCGGCGACGATTCCGCCCAGCACCGCCAGCACCACTAGAACACGCGACCACATGCGACGCATAGATCCTCCCCCACCACGGTCGATCATTGTGCATGCATCTATATCAGCAGCGCCGCCGGTGCACAATGGCGATCAAGCCGCCGCCGGCCGATCCACCTCGGCCGGCGTCCTGGATTACCGGCTGTGCCGCATGCCGCGGAGCATGCGGATCTCCCGGACCCCGTCCTCGACCCGGGCCATCCCGTCGGCAACGAAGCCGTGCTTGCGGTAGAACGCCTGCGCGCGAGGATTCGGGTCGGCCACCCATAGCGCCACCGGCTCCTGCGCATCGACAACCGCCTCCAGCAGCGCAGGCCCGGCACCCGTGCCGTGATCGGCCGCGTACACATAGAGCACATAAAGCTGCCTGGCCCAGGTCGCCCCGGCGTCCAAAGGCGGGCCTGACATGGCGACCCCGACCAGCTCCCCGTCCCGCTCGGCGACGGCCGCGCGGTTCTCACGGTAGCGTTCGTCGGTCAACGCGGCTGTCCAAAACCGTTCCCGAGCAGCGGGCAAGCCAGGGTCGTCGAGCACCGCGTCCGACATGAGCCCCCTGTACGTCTCCTGCCAGCACCGCACAATCACCCGCGCCATCTGCGTGACGTCCTCGACCCGAGCCGGGCGGACAGTCAGCGAGGAACTCACCGCCAAATCGTAGACAGCTTCTCGGCTACCTGCGAGGCCTGTGGGTGATCGAGACCGGTGAGGATGGCCAACGCCTGTTCCCAAGCGGCACGGGCCTTTTCGTGGTCGCCCATCGCCGCCCGCGCGTCGCCTAGCCGTTCGAGGGTATCGCCCTGGTAATACAGATCGCCCAGCTCGCGGTAGAGGCGCAACGCGGCCTCGTTGCTGTCGGCCGCCTGCTCGTACTGTTGCATCTGTTGGTGGATGTGGCCGATGCTGTGCCAGGTGGCGGCCTGCCCATGGATGTGGTCGAGCTCGACGAGCAGCTTGAGCGCCTGGTGGCAGTGGGCGAGCGCCTCATCGTATTGACCGAGCATCGCTTCGTACCAGCCGACTGTGTTGAGTGACGACGCCAGCCCCATCCGATGGCCGGCGGCCTGATAGGCGACGAGCGCAAGCTTGGCCTGCTCGAGCGCCTCCGCGGGGCGGTCCTGCCGCACGTAGACCATCGCGATGCTGTGGTGCACATGGGCTTGACCGGACTGGTGCTCGATTTCCCGGTACAACATCAAAGCTTTTGCCAATTTCTCCAACGCGGTCTCGTAATCGCCCATGGTGCTGTTGGCATAGCCCAGGCTGCGCCACGCGTAGGCCTGCCAGGCGGCGTTGCCCAGCCGCCGAGCGCCCTCGATAGCGGGCATTTGTATCGCTGCCCAGTCGCGCCAATGCCCTTGCCGCATAACGAATGTGGTGATGGCCCACACCAGCAACCACACCTGGGTATCGGCCTGAGTCTCATCGGCGATGCGGATCGTGCTGAGCAGAACCTGGTGCTGGGCCTTGAACCAGGTCATCGCCTCGTCCTTGTCGGCGAACTCGTCAAGGATGACCCCGGCCTGTGCCGCCGGAAGCTCTACCGGATCGCGCTGGGCGTCGAGGAACCGGTCAGCGGCAACGGCGCTGTGCGAATAGTGGTCGAGCAGGCGTCGTACGGCGGCGCGGCGATCGTCGTCGGAATCGATTGCTCGCGTCTGCTCGGCCGCGTAAGCACGCAAGAGGTCGTGGAAGGCATAGCGGCCGGGCGCGTGTTCGGTGATCAGATGCGCCTGGACCAATTCCGAGAGCAGCTGTCGCGCGTGCGGCAGCGGCATCGCGATGAGGCTGGCGGCAGCCGAAATGGTGGTGTCCGGGCCGGGGTGCAGCCCGAGCATCCGGAAGAGCCGAGCTGCGCCGGAGGTGAGCCGCTGATAGGAACAAGAGAAGACCCGGCTCAGATGAGTGAGCGGATCGTCGCTGTCGAAGGCCCGTTCCTCCCGCAGCTGGGCGGCCAGCGCCTCGAGGGGAAGGTTCGGCTGCGTGGCGGCCCGGGCGGCGGCGATCGCCAGCGCGAGCGGCAGCCGCACGCAGCGGGCGATGATCTCGTCGACGGCTGCGGATTCCGCCGCGATCTGTTCCTGTCCGAGCCGGGCCGCGAGCAGTTGCCGGGCTTCGGGTTCGGTGAGCACGTCGAGCATGAGCGGGCGTGCCGAGTTGGTCGCGACGAGACTGGCAAGCCGGTTGCGGCTGGTCACAATCACCAGGCTGTCGGCGCTGCCCGGCAGCAGAGGCCGCACCTGCTCGGCATCGTAAGCGTTGTCCAGCAATACCAACATTTTCTTGCCGGACAGCTGGCTGCGGTACAGCGTGGCCTGCGCTTCGAGATCGGATGGAATTCTTTGCGACGGTACGCCCAAGGCGTCAAGGAACCGGCGGACCACACTGGCCGGGTCCACCGGCGGGGCGGCCGGGTCGAAGCCGCGCAGATTGGCGAACAGTTGCCCATCGGGGAACCGATCGGCCACCGCATGGGCCCAATGCACCGCGAGCGCCGTCTTTCCCACTCCGGCCGACCCCGCGATCGCCGAGATGACCACCGGCGCGGTCGGCTCGGGCAGCATCTCGTCGAGCGCCTTGAGATGTTCGGCGCGGCCGACGAAGCTTCCGATGTCGGCGGGCAGCTCGCGCGGGACTGTCGCGTTTGGAGGGATTGACTGTTCGAGTGCGGAATCCGCGCGCAGGATGGATTCGTGCAGGCGCTGAAGCTCAGGCCCAGGTTCGATACCTAGTTCGTGGTCAAGCAGGCGCCTGGTGTTGCGGTACACCTCCAGCGCCTCGCTCTGCCGGCCGGATCGATACAGAGCCAGCATCAGATATCCCCGCAACTCTTCTCGGTACGGGTGAACGTCAACGAGTTTGGTCAGATGCGGCACCAGCTCGGCGTGCCGGCCGAGCTCCAGCTGAAGCCTGGCGTGCCCCGTCTCGGCCAGTACAAGCTGCTCATCGAGTTGCCGGGCCTCATCGGCGACCGGCGGATACTCCCGCACATCTTCAAAAGCGTTGCCACGCCACAGTTTGATGGCCTCCGACAGCAACGCCAGCGCCTGCTCGGGCTCGGCAGTCCGCGCTGCCGACACCAGCCGGACGAACTCGTCCGAGTCAAGCTCGCCCGCCCGCACGATGAGGCGATAGCCGGCGGGCTCATGCACGATCCGCGCCTCGCTGAGGGCGCTACGCAGCCTGCGCACATACACCCGCAGCGTCTTACGCGAGCCGGGTGGTGGATTTTCACCCCACAACGCGAGGAGTAGGCCTTCGACGGCAACACACTCATTGGGCCGGCACAGCAACGCCGCCAGTAGCCGCCGCACCATCAACGCCGACAGCGCCAAACCTGCGCGCTCCACGGACAGCGGTCCAAGCACCCGAAACAGCATCGCTCCCCCATCGATGGACTCCGAGCAAGCGTGAGCGAGTCCGAGATTACCGGAACAGGAGAGCGGGTCTTGTCCCCATCATGCGTGGAAGCGAGAGAGCCAGGTGGTACTGACCTGGCTCTCTCTATGGATGTCGATCCTGCGTTACATATACTAAGTTGTATAAACTCACTCGTAAAGAGCGGTTAGCCGCCGCTGACGAACCCCACGTTGAGGCTGAAGTTCGCGACCGAGCCCTGGAAGCCGTCGACGACCACGTAGTAGGTGCCGGCCGGTTGCGCACTCGCGCTGAGGGTGACGTCGCCGCAGGCGACTACTTGGCCGTTCTGGTTGTTGGCCGCGCCGAACCTGCGGAGCAGAACCACGTCTACGTCTTGGGCGACCCCGGGGAAGCCGACGATGCTCGACAGCGTCGCGGTGATCCGTCCACTGGACGGTGTGGTGATCTGATACACCTTCTCGAGCCCGGTTTCGGGATTCAGGAACGACGGGCAGTTTGCCTGCCCTCCCGGCGCCAGCGAGTAAGTGTCCCAGTAGGAATGGCCCTTGTCGGTGGTCTGGCCGGTCCTGGTGGTGTTGAGCGTGAAGCCGGTCACCCCGGTGATCGGGGTGATCGCGTCGGAGGTGTTCTTGTTCCACGCCGAGGCGAAGTAGGTGGAGGTCCCGGCATCGAAGCGGAACACGTGCGTCCGGATGGTGTAGGTGCCGCTGACCGCGGGGGTGAAGTCCACTACCTCGGTGGCGTTCTGGAAACTGGCCGAGCTGGCCACGACGTTGCCGCTCGGGTCGATGACGCTCAGGTCGAAGTCGGCGCCGAGCCTGTCGGTCGCGCAGTCCCCACCGGCCGCGTTGGCGCAGCTCGCAAAGGAATCCCACACGATGACCGCGCGCGCCGGCCTGCCGGCCGTGAGCGTGGTGGTGCGGTCGATGTTGCTGCCGGTCGGTGCCGTCACGTCGGTCAGGAACGTTGCAGGCGACCAGTTGCCCGGGACCGCCACGTTGTTGATTGACTGATTGGCGTCGATGGCACCGGCGCCGTCACGGCAGTCGCCGGGAATCGGGGAGCTCGCACAGTCGACGTTGTTGAACCCGTCCACGATGTTGTGCGTGGCACCGGCCATGACGATGGCCCTGACCGTCTCAGGCTTGTCTCCGCCGATCCGCTGGGCGATGTCGGCCGCCAGCGCCGCGGTGTCGGGCGCGGCGAAGCTGGTCCCGCAGGTCGACGCGGCGACTCCGCCGCCCACTTCGGTGGTCTCGACGCCGAAGCAATCACCGGTGCTGGAGTTGAACTCGCCGCCCATGGCGGTGACGTCGGGCCGCTCAATGGTCCGTCCGGAGATCGGGTCGGTCGGGTTTTGGAACTCAGTGAAACTGGAGAAGGTGTCGTCGCTGCGCAGCCCGGTGTCATGGTCGTAGTAGGAGCCGACCGAGAGGGTGTTCCAGCCAAGGCTTGGCGACGCCACAAACAGCGACCCGAAGCAGTTGGGCTGGTTGCCGGAGGAGACCACGAAGTTGGTGTTCCACAGCAGTTGCTCGAAGTCCACCCAATGGCTGTTGAAGTCGGGCACGCCAAAGGTGCAGGCGCCCCAGCTCATGTTGATCGCGTTGGCGCCCTGTGCCGCGGCCCACTCCAACGAGTTCACCATGGCGGCGGTGTCGCCGAAGCTGTGGAAGTTGGCCGACAGCACCTGGCTGGTGTTGAAGGCGCCGCCGCGCCGCCAGTTGTCGGTCGAGGCGATCACGCCGGCCACGTGGGTGGCGTGGCCGCCCTCGCTGGTGATATCGGGGTTGGCCGGGTCCCAGTACACCACCGGGTGAGTGGCGTTGTTAAGAGCGGCGTTGACGTTGTCGACCCCGTCGTCTTCGTGCACGGCCACCCTGGTGCCCGTGCCGTCGGCCGCCGACCAGGCGTACGGGTAGCGGTTGGAGGTGGCCGAGTCGTCGGTCATCAGCTTGGCGTCGCCTCTCACCAGATCGACGGCGATGACGTCGTCGCGCAGTTGCAGCTGCCGGATCTGGGTCGCAGGAAGCTTGGCGAACACGATCGGCGCAGCCGTCGCGGTCGTCGGCGCGACGCCGAGCGCTTGGATCGCCGCAATCAGCGGCGCTTGCGCCACCGCGGCGCGGGCGGACATCTGCTGCATGGTCGCCAAGCCGCTGCCGGCCCGCTGGGGGATGGCCATCTTGACCCAGAAGGCGACCTGCACGGTGTCTGCGCCTGCGTCGGCCTGGGCTAGACGCGCGGCCAGGGCCGCATCGAACTTGCCGAAGTTCTTGCGGCGCGCGCCCGCCTCGGCGCGTTGTGCCGCCTCCGAATCCGCCAGGGCACCGGTCGCCTTGTCGAAGCTCACCGCGACCAAGCGACCGTCGGGAGCCTGCACCTTGTACTCGGACAGGTCGACCTTGGTCAACGCCAGGTGCGCGTTCGAACGTTGCACGATCGAAAGCTTTTCCGCCGGTACGCCGAGGTCGTCTGCGGCCTTCGCCAGCGCCCGCGCGTCTGGTCCGCTCGGCGCTGCCGTCGCCGAAGTGACTGCGCCGAACAGCGTGGCGCTGCTGACGAGGGCGAGCAAAGCCGTCCCCGTACGCCATCTATGCGCTCGTTGCATCGAGACCCTCCTTGATCGATGGGCAACCGTTCGCGTGATGCGACGGTCGCGATGCGACATGCAGGCCGAAACTCCTGGAACGGGAGAGCTTTCTCCCTCCCCCAGCGCCGGACTGTCTCGTGGGCCGGCGTCCTGACGACCTGACTGGTCCGGCCTCATCGTGGGGTAAACCGTCACCGGCTGCGCGCAATCCTGGACATCGATAGACACGACTGGACACGGTGAGAAAACGGCGCGATACCAGAGCATTCATCCTGCCGTCTGGTGCCTCAGCCGGTCTATAATCAAGAATCTTGGAGCCAGCCATCCACTGTCCACATCGGACATACGGTCGAGAGGCCGGTTCCGCGGCTGGACCATCCCGGCGTGCGATGCCGGCGGGGTATCGGCGATGCTGTGGGCGTGGAATACGTGTCCAGAGTGCCGCGACCGCCGCTGGACGGGCTGATCGACGACCTTTACTACCTGGCGGGTGCGCCGCCGTACCCCCGGCTGACGCTGCCGCCGATGCCGGGAGCATTGCTGATCGTCAACCTCGGGGCACCGTTCCGCATCCGCGCCGGTGCCGACATCGAGACAGCTGAGTATGCCGACGGCTGCGTGGTCACCACGCCCACCCGCGCGTTCGAGTTCGGCTACCCACCCCGGACCCGGTCCGTCGGCGTGCACGTGAAGGCGTGGGGGCTGGCGCCGTTCCTGCCGATGCCCGCGGCCGAGCTTTGTGACCGGCCAGTGACCATAGAGCAGGTTTGGGGCCGGCGCGCCGTTGCTGAGCTGCGAGACCGGCTCGCCACGGCGGACGAACCGCACGAGATGCTGACGCTGCTCGAGGAGGAGCTGATGCGACGGCTGTGCGAGACCGCCGGCCTAGGGCTGGTCCGCTATACGAGCAGTGTCATCGCGGCGGCCAGCGGGGCGGTGGCGATCGGCGACCTCAGGGTGGCAGCCGGTGTCAGCAGCACTCATCTGGAACAGCGATTCAAGGAGCTCATCGGCGTCACGCCCAAGCGGCTGGCCCGCACCCACCGCTTCGCCGCCACCGTGTTGGCGATCAACCCCGCCGAGCCGATCGACTGGGGCGACGTCGCCGGTAGGGCAGGCTACTTCGACCAAGCCCACTTCGGTCACGAGTTCCGGGCGTTCACCGGGCTCACGCCGACCCGGTACATCGAAGTCCGGCGCCAGTTCATGCGCGAACATCCCGGCCACGTGCTGGACAACTGGCCGCTGCCGGCCGATTGATTTCTTACAAGAACAACAGCTCACGGCACGCTAATTTGGGGGAAACCCAAAGCAAAGGAGAGCCCCGTGGGCAAGGTGGTCATGTACAGCTCGGTGTCGGTGGACGGCTTCATCGCGGACTCCAAGGACCAGCCCGGACCGCTGTTCGACTGGTTGTCCAGCGGTGACGTCCCGCTGGACGAGAGCGGCTTCGTGAAGGTGTCGCAGACGTCCTACGACTACACCCGGCCGTACTGGGACCAGATCGGGGTGACAATCGCCGGCCGCCACGTCTTCGACATGACAGACGGCTGGGACGGCAAGCCTCCGGGCGGGATCGACCACGTGGTCGTCGTGACGCACCGGCCGGCGCCCGAGGGCTGGGACCCCGACGCGCCGTTTCACTTCGTCGACGGCATCGAGGCAGCCATGGCCAAGGCCCAGGAGCTCGCGGGTGACCGCATCGTCGAGGTCGCCGCTGGCGACGTCGGTGGCCAGATGCTTGCCGCGGGTCTGATCGACGAGGTGCGCATGGACGTCGTACCCGTCGTATTCGGCTCCGGCAAGCGTTACTTCGGGTCGGTCCAGGCGCAGCACCTGTTGGAGGATCCTGACGAGGTGATTCAGAGCAACCGTGTGCTTCACCTGCGCTATCGTGTGCGCCGCTGACCGATAGACCCTTGACCCCCTCTAGCTAACGGTTGTAGGTTACCGTTACCTAGAGGAAGGACGAGCTGTGCGTGAAGCGATGCTGGCCTTGCTGGCCAAGGAGCCTGCCCACGGCTACGAGCTTCGCCAGCGCCTGACCCAGGCCCTAGGCCCGATCGGTGAGGTGCTCAGTCCGGGGCAGGTGTATATCACCCTGTCCCGCATGGAACGGGCGGGCCTGGTCCGCGGCGATCACGTGCCGCAGTCGGCGGCGCCAGACAAGAAGGTTTACGAGGTGACCGCCGAGGGCCGCGAGCACGTGGCTTCCTGGTTGCTGGACCTCTCCTGGCCGAAGGTGGCTCCGGTCGACTTTCACCTCAAGCTGGTCGCGGCCGCGGCGACAGGCCTAGCCGATCCGGTCTCGCTGATCGATGCCCAGCGGCGGGATCTGTTGCGCCGCTTACGAGATGTGCAGCACCTGGCCCGAGATGCATCGGCTGACGAAGATGCGATATTGATTTTGGAGGGTACGGCGCTACGCCTGCAAGCCGACATCAAATGGCTGGAGGCGTGCGAGCGCCGCTGGACCACGGGGAGGTCATCGTGACCTCATTTGTGTTGCAGGCCAAGGGATTGTCCCGCCACTACGACGGCGACGGCGTGCGGGTGCGTGCGGTCGACTCGATCGACCTGACCGTCGAGCACGGCGAGGCAGTCTCAGTCATGGGACCAAGTGGCTGCGGTAAATCGACGCTGCTGCACCTGCTCGGCGGGCTGGAAAGACCGACCGCTGGCGAGCTTTGGCTTGGCGGGCAACGGGTCGACCAGCTGTCCCAGACTGGCTGGGCACGCCTGCGGAGGCGCAGTGTGGGTTTCGTGTTTCAGGCGTTTCATCTGGTAGATGAACTTTCAGCGGTGGAAAACGTTGAGCTGCCGGCACTTTTGGTCGGCGTGGGCCGCAGGCAGGCGCGCGCCAAGGCATTGGGTCTGCTTGAACGCCTTGGGGTAGCCAACCGGGCCGGGTACCTGCCCGATCGGCTTTCAGGTGGCGAGCGTCAGCGAGTCGCGTTGGCCCGGGCGCTGGTGAATCAGCCGCTGCTGGTACTGGCCGATGAGCCCACCGGCAACCTCGATTCGGCGGCCACCGCAGAGATTTTGCGATTGTTTGCTGAGGTACACGAAGCAGGGCAAACCCTGCTCGTGGTGACGCACGACCCGCGGGTGGCGGCGAGCGCCGACCGGCTGCTCACCATGCGCGATGGGTCCATTGTGGAGGATGTACGGCTAGAAAGTGGCCTGTCCCGCCTGGCGCTCCTGGCCCAAGTAGCAGGATGGGAGCCGTAAGTGGGGCTGATCATCAGGCTCGCCTGGCGCAACCTGCGCAAACGTCCAGCCCAGGCCGTCTTCCTGCTGCTGGTGATGTGCCTTTCCACAACGACTCTCAGCCTCGGGTTGGCGATCAACGACACCGGCCACGAGCCATGGCAGCGGCTTCATAACAGCATCAACGGCTACCACGTCCAGGCTTTCGCGGCATATCACACGCCCGAGGAGCTCAACCTCCCGCGGTTGCCTTTGCCAGGACCGGAAACCGTGTCGCGCGCCGACCACCAGCTGTCCGGGCTCGCCGGCGAGCCTGACGTGACGGCGGTAAGCGGGCCGTGGCCGTTGATGCTGGTCACCGATGCCCGGGTCGGCGGTCTTGACATGGTGATCAACGTCGAGGTGCGGGATCCCCAGCCGGCCACAGTGAGCCAGCCGTTAGTCGTTGCGGGCCAATGGCTTGATAACAGCGATGACGGCGTCGTGCTGGAGGACGGGCTCGCGTCGCTGCTCAAAGTCAACCCGGGAGACGAGGTCACCCTCTTCGGACAGCGCTTGCGGGTGCGGGGGTCGGCGATGACGACAAGCATCCCCCGGTACCCGATGCAATTCCCGGCGACGGTCTGGGTCAACCAGCCCACCGCCGCCAAACTCCGTGCGGTGGGCGCAATCCCGCTCGGGGCAACACTCGAGCTTCGGCTGGCGCGGGCGCAGGATGCCGCGGCGTTCGCCGCCGCGAATGCACCGGCATACGCCAAGCCAAACCTGATGCAGACGTGGGAGCGAGCACGGAACAGGGCGAGTGCCGTCGATATTTTCGCTGTCGCGTTCACCCTTCACGCGATCCTGCTTGCCGGGCTTACTGTTGCGACCGCGGCCGTCATGGTCACAGGCCGCGTGGCCGCGCAGGGCCGCCAAATCGGCGCGCTCAAGGCAGTCGGCGTCACCCCGCGCCAGGCGCTGGCCGTGGTGCTGGCCGAGCATGTCGCACTAGCGCTGACCGCAGCCGCGATCGGCATCACGGCCGGCACCCTGCTCTCGCCACTGATCGGCCGCGATCTTCCCGTCCTCTACGGCGCTCCGGCCGTCCCGCCGATCACCTGGCCACGCGCCCTGACCACACTCGGCCTCGCGATGGCGGTCGTCGTGGCGGGGTCCATACCCGCGGCCCTGCGCGGGATAAGGCACAGCACCATACGAGCCTTGACGTCGGGAGCGCGCCCGCCCCGGCGCTCCAGCCGGATCGCCCGGCTAGCGGCGACAGCCGGACTGCCGCTTCCGATCGTGCTCGGTCTGCGCGCAGCGCTGCGACGCCCAGTCCGCACCATCGCCAACGCCACCGGGCTAGCGCTAGGTGTGGCGATGGTGATCGTCGGGCTCGGCGCCACGAAACTGGCCCACGACTTCCTAGCCAGCCCAGCGCAAGACGCAGAAGAGGCTCTGGCCAGGAAGGTCAGGGCGATCCAAACCGGCCAGGTACTGACCGTCGTCCTTGTCGGCGCTGGGATCCTCATCGGCCTGGCCGCGATCAACGCCATGATCGCAGCGATCTTCGCGGCACGGGACAACGCCCGCAGTCACGCGATCCTGCGCTCGGTGGGCGCCACGCCATGGCAGACCGTGACTTCCTTTGTCGTTGCCCAGTTCGGCGCGAGCCTGCTCGGGTGCGCGGCCGGGATTCCGCTCGGTGTACTGCTTTTCAACACCGTCGTCGGCAGCAACGTCAAAGACACGGCCACTATCACGCTGCCCGCGTCCGTGTATGTCGCCGTCGCCGTCGCCGCCCCACTCCTATATCTGCTGACCGCCATCGTCCCCGCAGCCCGGCTCGCCCGACGGCGAGTGGCGCCGGCGCTGGCACCCGAATAAGGGGCCCGGGTCACCCGAGTCGGCGATTCATTCCTTCTTCGCAGCTGACACGTCGACGCATACGATTCCCGTGTTGCCGTCCTGGTCGGCGATGACGGTGAGACCCGGTGCGTTGCTGGCATCGGCGATGGTCCCACCCGCGGCGATCGCGGCGGCGATCCGTTGCTCGGCCACCTCGGCCGCCAGATAGACCTCGACATGGAATCGCTGACGCGGGGTCTCGTGCTCGTCGGCCTCCCCGAACCACATGTTCGGCACCCGTCCCGTGGCGTCGCGGATCTCGTCGCTTAGCGACCCGCGGCCCTGGGCCTCCGGGTTCCCGGTCAGCAGGGCAGCCCACACCGGGGCGATGGTCGCGGAGCGCGCTGTGTCGAGGCCGAGCTCGATCATGCTGACCGAGGCCGGGTCAGCGTCGACCTTATGGTCGGCGGCGATCTCGGTGATCCGTCGCGCGAGGTCGACGTCCTGCTGAGTCACCCATTCGACGACATGTTCGGTGCCCTCGCTGTCGCGGTAGATGGCCTCGTTGGTGATCAGCTTGAGGTCAACGTATCCAGGGCCGATCGACACCCGCGGGTAGTGGCCAAGCGCATCGCCCGCCTCGCCCACCGCGGCGACAAACCGTGCGCTGGTGCCGAAGTCGTCGACCAGGTAGCGGGCATGCAGCCCCTGGGCCAGTTTGCGCCAGTCGGTCAGATTGGCCTCGGCGATCTTCTCGCCCCGCAGCATATCCATAGCCGGGCACCCTATCTCGAATTCAGCCGCCGCGCTCGCGCGCGTCCTGCCCTCGCTGAGGACATTCGTGTGGCGTTGTCGAGATAGGACGCCCTACACAGGGTTCAGATGCACTCGATGTACTCATAGGGAGCAACGAAGCTTTGCGTGAGCGAGAAGCTCGGGGTGAAGTCCACCGAGATGGTGAAGCTACCCTCCCACCAGTCGGAGATACATGGACCGACAACCGGGTTGAACGGCGTCCAGACCGTGAGCGGCCCGGCCAGGGTCCCCGTCGTCAAGTACTTCTCCGGGCCGAAAAGCCTTCTGAGTATTTCCCCGTACCAGGCGCCGACCACCGGTGCGTCACACCCGATAACCGACCGATACGCCACGTTGCCGAAGATCCGGAACGGCGGCGTTACATCATCCACATAGCAGGTAATCGTCAGTGGCGCGCCACTGGCCGTCGTCGCCGCCTTCGGCTGGACCGACTTCGCGAGCAGCTTGCCGGAGGCCAGCTTGATCTGCGCCACCAGATCTGCGTTGTTCACACTCGGCGCCGCCTCAGCCGCCCGCGCCGAGACCGCCACGCACAACAAGGCGACCGCGCCAACGGCAACCAGCCGCCGCGCCACTCTGCGGATCAGAGATCTAGCCTTCACGATGGGTACCTCCCCTTCGTTTGCACGGTCCCCTACAACTTTTGCTTGCATTGCCTCCTCCTCACCCAATCCCCGCAAGGCTCGACCATCGAAAACACCAAAATTGTCGATGCTTGCCGACAACGCCAATAGAGCAGGAGGCCCAACCTAATCGTCTATGCAGAACAGAAGATCTAACCTAATCGACTAAATACGGTCTTCCGATAGGCCCTCAGTCGTCACGGTCGGAGGAAGCTTGGAGGTATCTGCCCCAGATCTGGGCCTTCCGGTAGGGCCCATCGCCGGCGCAGTCGAACTCCGGTTCGTCAAACTTGACCCAGTACATCAACTCACCCGGCCAAGCCAGGTCATGACTGACGGGCTCGGGCGCTCCGAGGTTGTCAATGACGCCAACGAACTCGCGTCTCCATGGCCCGTCCCAGCCGGCGTCCTTTACGACTCGCACCCGAGTGCCCGGAAGCAGACTTCCAGCCGGCCACGCTTCAGGCAGCGGACGCCCCAGAACATGCTCGACCGCCGCCCGGTCGGCCGTGTTGTCGTTTCCATCCATAGACTGTTGAGTCGACACGTGACCATGCTCGTCGAGCGAGACCAGCACGGCAAGCGGGACAAGGAAAAAGTGATCACAACCAGTCAGGTTTGAACGCTCTCTGTGTGTCGTCTGGCGATCAACCGCGGCGCATGTCATATCCGGCGGAGCCAAGCGGGATAGAGCGCAAATCATGTTTCGACCACCGGTGGACGCTAGCTGCGTTTCCGACAGCGCGCAAAGAGTCTGCGCTGTTTCCTGGGCCTCTCCAGAAAATATGAAAACCGGTGCCATCGAGCAACAGTACGAGGCCCCCATCGGCGATGCACATCTGCTTGTCACTAGGTGGTTTCACGAGCCTGGAGCTACGGCATTCCGTTAGGTCAAGGCCAACTTCACGATCAACCAATTCCTTACCTGATTTGAGATCGAAGCCCGGGCCAAGGTCACTTTCGACGTAGAGCGAGACGCCGTGGAATTCGCCCTGACCTTCGAGGACATAGCCGGCCGTCGCATAGATGGGTGACGTCGAGGTGTTGTCGATGAAGTTAATGCCTTTCATGCGAAAGCCTGGAACTTCAAGCAGTCGAACGGTGGAGTAGCTTGTGTGTTCAGCGTAATACGCGTCGCGCCAGCGTTCGCGTGCCGTCCAACTGTAAAAGACCATGCAGATCGCCATCAGTACAACCGTACCGAAAACCGATAGTCTGACGGTCCACGACCTCGACAAGTACCACACTGTCACCGCTGGGTAGAAGGCAATCGCCACGATTCCCCAGCCGGCCCAGCCGTCGAAGCCCTTCACCGGATTAATCCCCAACGCCTGTAACAGCGCCCCAATGCAAAGCGTTGCACAGGCAAGCGCGATGGGGACGACAGCACCTGTTAGGAATGCAAATCGCAAGCCCAGTCGGACAGAGGCGTACCAGGCCAACCCACAGACGAGCAGCAGCACCAAGGGGGAACCCAAGTAGACGAGGAAGCGTTGCTCGTCCGGCCAAGAACTAGGTATCGCGAAGCCACACTGCAGCAGCCCGACGAAGACCACTACGGCTCCTGCGCCCAGCAACGTCACTCGAACCAGCGGCTTGGACGCAGACCGTCCAATGTTCAAAGTGTCCCACGTCGTATGTGACCTCATGTGTCCTCCTCCATGCAGCCTCATATCGTTGTCAGGGCGATCAGAGCCGCTCCGGAATCATGTTTCAACCGTGATCCGGTCGGGCAACGCAATGTCAGCTTCGGGCTGGGATCAAGCTGATTTCATTCAGGGTCAGAGGAGTCTGGTAGATGCGGACGTCGTCGATGCCGCCTACCCACCGGGGTGCGTCGAGCGCCTGGCCGAGGTGAAGGGTGTTGGCCGACGCCCAGGACGTCACGTTCGCCGCCGGGGTCTGCGCCACGTTGTTGACGTAGAGCCGGATCTGTCTGGCTTCGGCGTCGTAGACGCCCACGAGGTGGGTCCAGCCGGCAACGGCCGTTGGCCCGTTTACCACCTGCATCGTGACGACATCCGCGTCAGCGGAAGGGATCGCGAAGGACCACTTGCCCGCTCGTACGCCGAGGCGGAATGCGCTCCTGTGGATGCCGTCCTGCGCAACTGCCACCATGTCGCCAGTCGCCTCAAGGTTCACCCAGGCGGAAACGGAGTAAGACCGGTCCGTGCGCAGAACCTGCGGGCGGATGTCGACCGCGACTGCTTCGATCCGCGTCGAATCGTTCGGTCCGGCGGTCAGCCGCAGCGCGTTCGGCATCTGATCAGGCGTGCCGAGCCAGCGGATCACCTCCGGCCGCGAGCTACCGTCGCGCAGGAAGAACGACGTGTCGCCGGTCTGCCCGTTGAGCCCGAAGTAGCCGAGCGAAGTGGCATCGAGTATTTCCGCGTCGGACAGCACGCGCTGGTAGGCGCGGACATCGCTGATGCTCCCCGCCAGGTGGCGGCCGTTCAACGCAGCCCCGATGCGTAGGGAGCCGGTCGATGCCTTGGGAAGGAAACTCGCCGGCGGCGCGACCGCGGCGTTCAACTTGCCGTTGACGTAGAGCACCAACCGGCCCCACGCCCGGTTCCACACGCCGGTCACGTGCGTCCAGGCGCCTGGCTGGGGGGTAACAGTCGAAAACACCTGATAGAAGCCCGGCCCCTGGGCATAGGTGTCGGCCATCGAGAAGTACCACTTTTGCGACGCGACGTTGAAGCCGATTGAGAACGCCGCGCTCGTGGCAGCGTCCTGGCTGACCACGACCTGATCGCGCGTGGTGTCGGTGAGGGAGACCCACGCCGACACGGTGAAGGACTGAGGGGTCTGCAGGACAGGGCCTGTAGTGGTGGCCTGCGTCGAAACGCCGTTGCCGCGGAACGCGGTGTATCCCGGCATCCGACCCTCGTTACCTAAGGCGAATCCGGCCACGGCCGCCGGTCTGCCATGACCGGAGACATCTGACGCGACCATTGCGGCATCGTCTGGCGCCACCCAGTCGTCGAGCCGCCACCATCCTGCCATGTTCTGAACCGGGGCGGTCCAACCGGCTAGCTCCGCGGCGATCCGGTTGTATGCAGGCTTGGCCGCAAGGGTATTGGTCAGCACCGTGGCCCGACCCCATCCTATGTGGAAGACGGTGCCGATCCACGAGTGCGCATCAGTGAAGCCCCATAGGTTGATGAATTTGCATGCTGCGACGTCCAGGCAGGCCCTCACCGCGCGTCCATAGACTTCCGCCTGCTGCAGCAACTCAACGCCGGAGGTGGCGGTGTCGTGGATGCGTACGTCCATTTCGGTGATGTAGACCTCGACCCCGAGGTCAGCGAACCGCCGCAGCATGTCGGCGAAACCGGTGAGTCCGTCGGTCAGTTTGCGGTGTGTCTGAAAACCAACCCCATGAATTGGTACGTTGTCATTGCGTAGCCGCTTCACGAGGTCATAGAGCGCACGGGCCTTGGCGGTGTTGCCTTCCACCCCGTACTCATTGATGTATAGCTTGGCATTGGCATCTGCGGCGTGTGCCCAGCGAAACGAGTCGGCAATGTATCCATAGGAGTCCGGGACCGGGTTCGGGTAAGCCCGTTGCCATATGCTCGGCCGCCAGGAGCCGTTCTCGGCAAATACTTCGTTCACGACCGACCAGTAGCCGATTCTGCCCTCGAATCTGTTCACCGTGTCCTCGACGCGATCCTGTAAGAACTCACGGACCACCTGCGGGGTGTAAGCCTCCGGATTTGGGATCGGTTTGCCATCCGGGCCGGGCATCCTGGGCCACCAGCTTGGGACCGACGAGTGCCACACCAGATGGTGGCCGATAATCGTTTGGCCGTTGCGGTCTGCGAAGTCGACAACCTCCTCCGCGCGGTTCCAGGCGTAGTTGTGCACCCATTCACCGCCTTCACGCGTCGGCTCCGTCGGTTCGGTGACCTCCCATATGAGGTCGTTCTCCGGCGCGATCAGACTGAACTCGGCCGCGGCCCGCTGCTCGTAGGTTTCGTCTCCGTCGGAGTCGGGGTCGATCAGCGCCGATTGGATCGCGGAGCCGAACATGATGCCATCGCCAGCGCGCGCCGCCGCCGCGAGCGTCTTGAGCGGTATGGGATCCGCTGCGGCTGGGCTGGGTTCGACCATGAACATGGCTGCCATGACAGCCGCAGCGATGAACCCCGTTCGTTTCACGCTTTCCTCCCGTATTTATGGTCACTGATGAGGGAGGATAGTACGGCGACAGCAGATGCGGGTGCCCCCGCCGCATCGCCTTCCGCCAGTCCATTGTCGCCGCGACGTGCGTGTAATTGTCAGACAGACCCGTCGGCAGAGTCGGCTCTAACACCTCGAATGCGCGTCGCGCGGCAGCCTTGTCGAACAACTGCGGACGTGGTGTGGCCAGCAGCCACAGTGCCCCCGACCGAAGTTCGTCGACCTCGGCGAATGCCCCGGTGCCGCGGACCGCCGATGCGCCACCGAGCCGCACAGCCAACTCCGACGGCACCACCGTCAGCCACGAGAAACCACGCAATGTGCGCCGACCCGCTTCAGGATTGATTCGAAACCCTGTCCCCATCAAGGGTTCAGTCGCCGATGAACCCGGTATGCCGCATTCGCCGTAGACCGGGTTGGCGGCGTCGGCGTACCGGCGCAGAAAGCCCAGCAGCGCGGCTTGCTGCTCACCGTCGTCGAAAAGGAATGGCTCGTCTCGGCACGCAAGTCGAAGAACCTAGGGAACTCCCGTGAGTCCCTGAAAGTCTTTCGCCTATTTTCCGACCGCATTGGAGCGGTGGATTGAACGACAGTCAGCAAGGATGCCATCCCGGTACCACGAAACGGGCACACCATTACGTTTACCTACCTGCTTGCGCCGAATACGCTGTGCCGCACCGATTTTCGGTGCGGCACGACTTCGAAGGACGTCAGCGAAGCTGGTACAGGCGCCTCGCCCGCGCGAAGGCGAGCACACCGACAATGGCGGTGGCCACCAACAGGACGATCCCCCAGGTAACCCCGCCTGGGTAGCCAGACGGCACGACCTCGTGGGTGAGGTCACCGTCGAACAATCCAGACAGCAGGCTGATCAGGCAGAACACGCCGAGGAGGATTGCCGCGATCAGAGCGGCCCGAGGCCGCGTGTTGCGTGAGGCCAACCAGGCCAGGCCAAGTTGCACAGCCGCCACCGGCAGCGGCACGGTGAACTTGGTGTCGAAGCCCCACGCCTCACCCCACGTGGCAACGCCCGAGACGACGGCAAGGAAACCGCCGATCACGTCGAGGGCGAACAGCACTAGCATTGCAACGAGGAGACGCCGACCAGAAGCCATAGCTGACATGGTAGTCATGCTTAACCTAAGCGGGTTTGCGCACCGATCCACAGCAGGACAATCGCCGCAGCGCTGAGCTTCCGGAGCCAGCAACTGCGGTTCAGATTCTGCCACCTTTGGTCTCGGACCCACGGTGGTGGCGGTGCCCGAACCGCATCACACCAGCTCAGACACTGAGAGCCGAACGACGCGGCCCCGCCCAAGGCACGATCCTGCGGCGCTGGCTGGAGACACAGGTCCTGCCCGCATTCACCGACCGATCCTGCCTGTCGACACGTCCGTCGCCCAACGCGGCGCCGCAATCCACGTCCCCGACCCACGACCTATACGAGACTCGCTCACCGCCGCGACCGCGACAGTCCATATTCGATCCGGACCGTTTACAGGCCTCGTCGGCGATCGCGATCTGGCGCCGCTGTGCATCGTGGACCGCCCGACGCTCGGTTTGCCAACGCCCACAGCGCAATGGCTGCGCGGCAAGCTGGCCGACTGGGCGCACGAGATCCGGAGTTCGTCGGCGGCTGGAGACCTCATCAACCCGGACTTCGCCCGTCAGATGCTCGCCCAACATCAGAGCGGGGAGGCCGATTTGCCGGCAAGTTGTGGACCTTCCTGAGCATCTGCATGAGGCACGCGGTCTTAGGGGTTTTTGTTCGTGGTGCAAGCCAACGAAACATGGAAAGATGCCAATTTATAGATCATGGAAACGCTCCCAAAGTTATCCGATTGGAGGCAGCACACATGACCACAGGTAAACATCGCGGCGGAGGCGAAGGCCATGGCCTGAGCCGCCGCGGCGTGCTTCGGATGGGGGTAGGCGCGGGCCTAATGGGCGCATCCGTGCTGACCAGCACCGAAGCTATCGCCGGAATGCTGCGCGAGGAGGCGGCGGTCGCGGCCACCTCACCGCAGTTCTTCGGCCGAATGTTCCCCAGTGTCGCACCGTTCACCAGCTTTCAGGAGCCCAACCTGCAACGCTGCATCGACGCGATCCGCGACATCGGCGAGTTCACGCACTTCATGGACGCCAAAGACATCATTGAGGCAGGCCCGGTACGCCTCATCACCGATGCCTCGCTCAACACCGTCAACCAGAACAATCCCAACCACACGGCTGGTACGACATTCTTCGGCCAGTTCCTCGACCACGACATGACGTTCGACAGGCAGTCCCGCCTGGCTGTCCCAACGGCACCCGAGTCGTCGCCGAACACCCGCACCCCCGCCCTTGACCTCGACTCGGTCTACGGCACCGGTCCCAACGGAAGCCCGGAACTCTACAACCCGTCCGACCGCGCCAAGCTTCGCATCGAAAGCGGTGGCAGGTTCGAAGACGTCCCCCGCCAGTCCAACGGCACCGCCATCATCGCCGATCCCCGCAACGACGAGAACGTCGTCATCTCAGGCTTGCAGTGCGCATTCATCCTCGCGCACAACCGGCTCGTCGACCAGGTCCGCGCAGGCAATCCCGGCGCCGACGCGACCACCGTCTTCAACCAGGCGCGCCAGATCCTCACCTGGCACTACCAGTGGATCATCATCAACGAGTTCCTCCCGCAGATCATCGGTCAGGACCGGGTTAACAACATCCTCAGCCAGGGACGGCGGTTCTACCGCCCGGCCGCCAACGAATACTTCATCCCTGTCGAGTTCCAGGGTGCCGCGTACCGGTTCGGCCACAGCATGGTGCGGCCGTCGTATCGCGTGAACCTCGCCGGCGACGTCAACAACACAGCGTTCTTCGCACTGATTTTCGATCCTCGCGGCGAGGGCCAGGCCGATCCGATGGACATGCGCGGTGGCAGGCGTGCCCCCCGGCGCTTCATCGGCTGGCAGACGTTCTTCGACTTCGGCCCGCAGTTCACCGATCCGGGTGCCACCACACCCGCGGTCAAGCCGAACAAGCGCATCGACACCAAGATCTCGTCGGCCCTGTTCCGGCTACCACTGGCCGCCATCGCGAGTGGCGACCCGCCGATCGCGCTTCCCGTACGCAACATGTTGCGCCACATCACCTGGAGCATCCCGTCCGGCCAAGCCCTCGCCGCGGCCGTCGGTGCGCCGGTACTTGGCGCGAGCAACTTCCCCGAGTGGCGGCACTACAACATCGGGCTCGATTCCAGCACCCCGCTGTGGTACTACGTCCTCAAGGAAGCCGAACTGCTCGAGCAGGGGCTTCGCCTCGGCCCGCTGGGCTCGCTCATCGTCGGTGAGGTCTTCATCGGACTGCTGCAGCTGGCCCCGGGGTCGTACCTTCGCGACAATCCCGGGTTCCGTCCCACGCTGCCGGCCCGCACGGCGGGTACGTTCAAGATGATTGATCTGCTGACATTCGCTCGGGTCGATCCGACAAGCCGCGGCCAATAGCCTCCAGCCGCGGCCTTCGTGGTCACCCGGATTGGCGCTCACGCGCTAGATTCGGGTGGCCATGATTGCTGCCTTGGACTTGTTAGCTGCGACCCGGCGCCAGACCGCGACCGGGCAGCAGCGGAAGGCGGGACAAGCACCGTCGCCAGCTAGCACATGCTCGACCCGCTGCGCCCTGCACCGAACGGCAAGCCAACGCTGCGAAACAACAAGCCACACTGCGCCGCTCATCCGCCACGAATTTGACTAAATGCGTGCCGCCACAACGGGAATGCCTCGACTCTCATCAATAGAATCGAGGCGTTTGTGCTGCACAAGTTGGTGGAGATGTGGGGACTCGAACCCTGACCCCCACACCGCCAGTGTCCCTTTCGGTGCTTTGCTCCCATTGGATGCCGCCGGACCTGCGCCTTCGATCGGGCAGCTCGGCCCCCCTTCGCCTTTTGATCAACTAAGGCTGCGTTGGCCCGCACGTCTAGGAATCTTGACGCACCAGCCGCACCGCGCCGATGAGGGGTGCCTGCTGCAATCACCGCTCACGCCGCGAACGAAGCATGCGGCCGAAACGCGATGTCAAGGTCCGCGTTTAGCGCTGTAGCCAGCCTCGCCAGCAACGGCACGGTCGGAGTGGCCCCACCAGACTCCAGACGGGAAAGCTGCGGCTGAGTCATCCCCGCCCGCTCAGCGAGCTCAGCCTGCGTCAAACCGAGCTCGACACGCCGATCATGCACCATCTGACCAAGCAGCAACGCCGCACGCGCCTCCTCGTAGGCTGCAGCATGCTCCTGCGCCCCGGTCCGCTCCCAGACAACGTGTCTTCTCGTCATCGCTCGCACCTCTCCCTAGTGCTCCTCACAGCCACTTACGCTCATACACCTCACGCGCCGGTGCATGCTCTTCGTGGCCCGCAGCGCACGTCTGCTGCGCAGCCACCGCCCGCGCCACCTCGGCCCGCTCCACCTGCCTGGTCTTGCGAAACACCGTCAGCAACACCACCCGAGCACCCGGCGCCAGCCAATAACTGATCCGCACCGCGCTGCGCTCAAGATAGAACCGCAACTCCCGAGTCTTACCCGACAGATGACGCGAATACGGCTCCCCCAACGTCTCCGCACTATCGGCAAGGATGTCCGCCATCGCCTCGACCTTCGCGTAATCCTTCAGCGTCAGTGTCTCCAGCCAATCCCTGACCTCGGGCTCCAGCTCGATCACATAGCGATCCGGCACCCACCAACGATATACCTTCCTCGGTATATCGTCCAGCCCGATACCTAAGCTGCCTCAAGCAGCGGCATGAACGGGTCAGTTCCAGCCAGCAGCCACCACAGATGATCAATTTTGTGTACCGCTGCCATTTCCGAGCAATGACTGGCCGCCGAGGACGCCGGGCCGTTGGCGGACGCCGACCAGATGATCCTCATGGACCTGGCGATCGGCCTGGCCGAGGTAGGGTCACTTCGCGCAGGCTGCGGCCGTGCAGCTGGAAATCGTGGCCGGCTGCCGGGCGACCAGTGCGCGGGGCAGCTGGCCTGAGTCGTCCTTTGCCATGTGGTCCTTGTTAGGTTCGACGATCTATCTTGATCTGGCCGGACAATGCGATGCGAGCATCCACGTGGAACACCTGGCTCTCACGCTGCTGCGCCGCATGTCCAAAGCCAGCCCGGGGTGGCTGACCACACACGCCATCCGGGCTGCGGGATCCTCGCTACGGTTTGCCGACTGCGGTCCCCGGCAGGAAGCGCGGGTACTGCTGGAGGAAGCCGTGGCCGTCTGCGGTCAGCGACCAGCCGAAGGTCCGCAAAGCAACCTCGGATTTGGACAAGGGGTCCGAGCATCGCTGTTTGCCCGGTCCGGTGCCCGCGGCGAGCGACTCGAAGCCGGTCGAACGGCTCCGATCGGCGTTGGCGCCCACCAGGTCCTCCAGCCGGTCCTAGGCCTCAACCATTGGTCCTTCGGCGTCAGGCAAGCCTTTGAGCGCCAGGCTCCACGCCATCGCTGACGCAATCGCAGCCGCCGCAGGCCCTCAACCCGCGCAACGGTTGGCCAACCTCGCAACCCTGATGCGCCGTCGCCCCGTCCGCGCATCAATTCTCTTCGCTGGACCCGTCGAGTTCCAGGCCGCCAACCAACACCGCGCCAATCAAGCATCATTCGCAGGTCTGACAAGAAACCCGCACCGCGCTCAAGGCGCGGCTGCTCAAACCCCCGGTTCGATTGGACAGCCGCGCTGCTGGGCCATATCAGGCCCCAGCCCTCGCTCGGTCGAGGATCTCCTCCGGGGTCAGCGCGCCGCTCGGATGGTGGCTCAAGCACATGGAGATCGCGAGCTTGCGGAAGGGCAAACCTTCGCCCATCGCGTAAAACTCCCCGGCCGTGAGCCGGGCGATGTCCATCACAGCGCTTCCTTTCGCTTGCGCCATCTCCTTGGCGGCGGTGATCTGCACCGGGCTGTTGAGGAAGCCGTAGAACTGTGTTGCCGCGTTGCCCACTATCCTGTTGTGGATGCCACGCGGTGCCTGGGTTGCGAACACTAATCCCAGACCGTACTTGCGCGCCTGGCTCGCCAGCGCGAGCGTGCTTTCAGTGCACGCGGTCATCGCGCCCGATGGTGCCAGCGTCTGCGCTTCGTCCATGACGAACAGCCCACCCAGCGGGCGGTCGTTCGCTGGGTTGACCTTTATCCAGGCGAACAGCGCCATCTGAAGCTGGTTGACAAAACTTTGCCGCTGTTCGGTCGTCGGCAGCCCGATCAGGCTGATCACCGAGATCCGCGCTCGCTTGCCTGGCCCCGGGGTCAGTAGCACGCCCGGGTCTAACGGCACCCCCGATCCACCGAAAAGCGGATCATTAATCATTGCCGCCGTCAGCGTCTGGGCCATGTCGTAAGCGAGCTCGCTTGCCTTGTCCAGTGAGGTGACCCCTTCCGGCAGCTCCGCCAGCATGTCCACGAGCCCGGCCAGATGTGAGCCACCTTTGCGGGCGTAATAGCCCAACGCCTCTCGCAGTACGGCCCTGCCCCTATCCATTTTTGACGTGTTGCCACCCACCCGTGCTCTGGGTGCCAGTGCTGCCACGGCGCTGTCCAGAGCTAGCTCTAGTTCGTCCGGGTCTCCGAGGACGGCCTTGAAATCCGGAAGCGGCTGCAAACTGAGTGGACGCCCTGATTCGCGCCGCGGCGTCCACACCATCACTTCCGTTTGATCAAAGTACGCGGTCGCCGCCTGCTCATCACCACGCCGCCAACTCGTCGGAGCCTTCGGCCAGGGATCCCCGAGTCGCGCCAAATCGTTGTTCGGATCGAGCGCGATCGTCGACACTCCCTGCAGCGCGCACTCTTCGATCAGACGCCTGATGAGCACCGTCTTCCCAGAACCCGACCCGGCGAAGATCGCCACGTGCTTGCGTAGTGCCGCCAGCTCAATATGAGCAGGCTCCCCACTCTCGGTCGTGAACCCGATCGGAACAGCGTCGGTCGCCACCTCGCTGGCGCCAGCCGGCTGGCCATCAGGATCATCCGGGGTAACGTCGGGCTCAATCGTAAATGCCTGCTCCTCGGGCGGCGGCCCGAAGATTTCCGCGAACAGAGTTGTGCCACTTGCTGGCTTCCTGTCGGCTAGCCAGACGTCAAGGAACGGCTCGTCTTCATCGAGCATCCGGCCGAGCGCATGAAACGTGCGGAGGTCGTCTTGCGACACCTTACTGATCACGCCACCCAGCGCCTCGAACTTCTCACGCTTGGACTTGCTAGCAGGCCCGTTCGGCCACGGCACGTTCCGAAGCAGAACCGCGCGCCGGTGAGGAACCTTTGGGTCGAGTGCAGCAAGCCGCATCACCCGTTCAACCCTTGGCAGCACGGCCGAGTGGTGAAGCTTGGCCAACCCCCGGAAATACCAGAGCCCGTAGTCATCCATTTCGGCGTCGAATGTCTCTTTCAGCGTCGCATGCGCCGTTGGGCTGCCGCCCGCCCCCGCGAACACAGAGAAACGCTTGCGCTCTTGGCTATCCTTTTCCCGAACCCACGCCTGCAGTCCCGCCACGAGAAGGTCCGGCATCATCTTGTCCTCGAGGTCCTGGTCCAGCGCGCCAGAAACCGAGGCATGATTACGGTAGGTCTCAAGTTGGCGGTCGAAGGTATCAAGAACCCCAGCGCTGACGGTGCTGTCTATGCTAGGCGCCTCCGGAAGCTCGACTATTGGCTGCTCGAAGTCGGTCAGAATGCTCGCGGTGCCAGCCTTCAAGCACTGCCGAATGTGTGCGTCGACCCTTTGCAACAGCGCGCGTGGCGTGTAGTCAGGCGCGTCGTCGAAGGCAGTTGGAGCGATAGGCCAGGTGGGGAATGGAGGGCTAAAGCCGGCTGCCGCAAACCGTGGGGCGAATCTAGTCGCCACAAGTTCCATCCCCACTGAACGTGATGGGATCCTATGCAGCCGTGCTTCATGTCTAAAACGAGCCCGGAGGGACATGAGGGTGTTGTTGCAGATTAAGTCCCACGCTGAGGTCAAGCACGAGGCCACGATCACCGTGCGGCTGAGCTGCTCTCGCGTGGCCATCAGTCCCTGGCCGATTGCGCCCGCAAGTTGATCCATTTCTGGTGCCGACGCTAGGTTGTCCTCCAGCCGGTGCGACTTTACCGATCGCATGATCTGCGAGAATGCGGGGTCAATCTGATCGATGCCCAAGAGGCTTGGACCGGTCAGCGAGAGCAGGTAGGAGACCTCTCTTACAAGGTCCTCCGGCGTCCGGGGCTTGGGCGGCAGGCGCCACTTAGCGCAATCTTCCGCGCTCTCCTCACCGAGACTGGAGGTCAAGTAGCCTTCCCCGAGATCTCGCAGGTGATCATCCCATGCGGCCATCATGACCAGGGCACGCAATGTGTATTTGTGGCTTAGATTTATCCGTCGGTCTGAAAAGGAGACCCGTGCAACGAAGTCCTCGAGAGCATCGCTGGTGAGTGAAGACAGGCCGGTCACTCGATCACGAAGATCACTCGAAACCATGGCACGGCGGGCCAAGCCATCCAGTAGCATAGTGAGCTGGTCACGATGTTTGGCAGCAGGCCGAACAAGGCCTTCAACGAAGGCCTGAATGACGATTGGGGCGAACGTGCCGCCGTGTGGCATCCCCAGTAGGAAGAAGTAGCCGCCCCGGCGTTGCACCTGTTCGCGGATCCAGCTGAGCATATGAGTTTTGCCAGAGCCATGCTGGCCCTCAATGACCACGCCGAGCGGGTTGGCTACGACTTTCTCATCGGCTTGGTCGAGCGCCTGCAGAACAGTTCGTGCAGCTGAGCCGTGAAGTCCTTCAACATGGTTTACCGGAGAGAGCCACACGTCCTCCTGGGCCGGCGCCCACTCGAATCGGACGTTGCTCAGCGCGCGCAGCTCCTGGTCGCTCATTGCGCGCCCATCGAGATGAAGTGCTTGTCTTCACCACCAACACGGATGGCGGCGTCGTGCGCTTCCTGCGGAAGCGCCTTGGTGTTGGGATCGGGATCGAGCTGAATCGTGCGCTGGCGGTCCATCGCCTTCAGGGTCTTGTTCAAGACGTCACGCGGAACCATAGGTAGATTCCCACGAAGCTTCACCAGGCTGACAAGTTCTCCGCGACGCTTGGCCAGTCGAGCGTAAGTGGACTGGATCTGGTGTTCAACCGACTGTGGGTACTCGGTTTTCGCTGGCCCAGGCTCAGGAGCAGGTTCATCGCCGAACACCTGATCCGTCTTGATTCCGTGTTGAGCCATCACGTTGCTCAGCACGTTAGCCATCGCATAGAGAAGCCTCACGCCGACGGAAGTCCCGGCGGGTGCCTGCGTAGCTAGCTCCTCGGTTGCGCGATCCCGGCCTTTGTCGGTCAATGTATGAAAGAAGGCGCCGCCTTTGCCCTGGTGCGCTGTGATCAATTTGGTGCTCACGAGCTGCTCACGAGCATCTTTCGCAATTTTGAGCGCGAAGCGCTCGTGAAGTGCGGTGTTTGTGGCGGCCTCAGCTCCGAAGAGGAGAAGGGCGAGGAGCGCCTGACGTGCGGGGGCGCCGAGGGAAGCTTCAGGCATAGTTGTGTTCTCCGGGTGTCTGAGGTGATACGCCGAAAGAATTTACGAATCACCATACGTAGTTTCGGAACGAGCGGAACCAGCCTTGCGGGCCCGACGTGCGCGCCGACCATCCCCCGAGTGTGTGGGTCATCTGAAGAATGATCTGACGACATGGTCGACGGTCAATTGTTGTTGGAGAGCCGGGTGTGCCTACTTGGTGAGTCGAGCTGGGACGTTCGGCGGATTGGTTGCTGTAAGACGCACATGAACGTCTATCCTTATCGGACTGTTGTACCAATGCATGGCTTTGCATGTGCGCCAGCGCTTTCGGATGGAGTCGTGACTGATGGCGGCATGACTGATCCCTCATCGCTGCTCCAAGGCTGGGCGGTGTAAAGCCCTCGACCATATCAGCTCCCTTGGATGGCCCTGGTGTCAGATCTTGTACAGTCCGAAGATGATCGAGGTTAGGAAATGTTTGTATCCGCGGTTGACGGCGCGCGTGGAAGCAGTGCAGATTGATTACCCAGCAACGCCAAGCGGCCGCGGCCAAGCCGCTGCAGTGAATGAGCGGACTACATGACGGCAGACGTAGTGAGGCCCCGGGGACCTAACCTCTAGGGCCAGCGGTCACTCCGGGGCTTTGGCTCAAACCTAACACCCGAACCGGGAAGGGCGCAATGACTAGCGGCGACTTTTGGTATGAGGATTACCTGGGACACGAGCGCTTTGAGAAGTTCTTCGTGGCAGCGGAGAAGAATCGCACGACGGCCATCGCGCTCGTTGAGTGGGACCGGGAGATGCGCGGCGAGTTGCAGAAGGTGTTGGGGGAATGGGAGATCGCCATGCGAAACGCCTACGACCTGACCATGCGGTCGTGGTGGGAAGGCGAGAAGCATTGGCTGCTCGACCCGAAGAGTCCAGTGCAACAACCAATATGGCACCGCTACGAGGACATAAATGAAGGCAGCAGACTGACAATCAGTAAAGCGGTAAAGCGCGCGGGACCGAAAGCCCCGATAGGCAAGGTGATCGCAAACCTCTCGTTGGACTTCTGGCGGTATCTCACGTCGAAGCGTCGCGAGAAGTCCTTGTGGGTGCCGGCGTTGCATCGCGCGTACCCGAAAGGAATGAACCGCGGGTACATAGACCACCGCATCGATCTACTTTATCGGCTCCGCAATCAGGTCGCTCACAACGAGCCCGTTTTCCACCGGCCGATCCGGCAGCACACAGCGACCCTTATACACACCTGCGAGCTCATCGTGCCCCCGCTTGCCGACGCCATATTCGAGAGGGCCAGCATCTCAACGCTGTGGGCCAAGTGTCCGATCAATCTTCCGTAGACGGAGCCGTTTATGTTGACGAGATTGGCCTTCAATAACTTTAGATGCTTCAAGGATCGGCAGGAGTTGGATCTGCGTCCGGTGACGGTGGTGCTGGGGAAGAACAACTCTGGCAAGAGTGCTTTTACCCGCGCTGCAATGGTGTTCCAGACCGGGTTCGCCACGGATACGACCGAAGCCAGGCGGGCGCCGATGGACCTGGACCGCCTTGGCCACGAGAGCGTTGCCTCATTCACCGACCTTGTGTATCGCCACAGCCCTCACGGTCACATTAACGTGCAAATTCTGCTAAACGACAACAGGGTGCGGTCGATCGAGGCGCAGATCCAGAACATTGATGGCGAGAGGCGTCAGGTCGTGTCGAAGCTGTTGCTAGAGCTGAGCTTCGGCATCTGGGAACTCGTCTGGAGTCACAAAGGCAGCGAGTACCAGCAGAAGTGGACCGCGCACGACGGTGGATCTAGGATCGACCATGGGATAGTGGAGTTCCAAGGGTTGGTGCCGAAGTACCTGCCGCCGGTGCTGCAGCCCGGACGCGAAAGCAGTTTCGAGCTTGCCCGGCATTGCACATCGGCTTATGGCCGCATCAGATACCTCTCGCCGTTCCGTGAGCCGGTGCGCCGTGAGCATTACCTGCCGGTCGGCACACCGGAGACGGTAGGAGATCACGGCCAGCATTTCGCTGCCGTACTTGCCCACGACCAGGTGCGCGGTGGCGGCCGGGTTCGGCAACGGGTCAACGAGCTGATGTACGAGGTGTTGCCAGACTGGTCGCTGGAGGAGATGCCGGACGGCCGGCTCTTCACGACCGTGTTGCAGTCGCGGGTAGACCCGCACCTAGTGGTGAACATCGCTGACACTGGCTCAGGGGTGGTCCAGCTGCTGCCGATGCTTGTGCAACAAGCGCTTGATGATGTGTCAGGGCAGAAGGAGCCAACGCTCTACATCGTGGAAGAGCCCGAGTTGCACCTGCATCCAGCCGCGCACGCCCAGCTTGCCGACCTGTACTTGCGGGCAGCGAAGACTACCGGCAACCGGTTCCTTATCGAAACGCACAGCGAGTCGCTGCTATTGCGGTTGCGGCGGCGTATCGCCGAGGAACTCGCGTCGCCTGACGACGTAGGCGTGTATTTCGTGGAGCATGATGGGCGGACTGCCAGCGCTCGGCGCATTTTCATCGACGAATCGGGAATGCTCAGCTTCTGGCCAGACGGCGTCTTCACGGAGGATTTCGAGGAGGTAAGAGCGCTTACCCAGGCGCAGATGCGGAGGTCGGCCAGCCGTGTGGGTTGATATAGAGGGCGAGCTCTTCCTGGTTGAGGACGGCGATAACTTGGATCACCTGCTGGAGATAATCAGGTTCACGATCCAAGGCAGACATGCGTGGACTCCCTCGCCAGACCTAGCGATGGTCGCGATAGGTTTCCTGGAGACAACCTTGCCTAAACACGCAAGCTGGCGTGAGTACCTACTCAACGCGAGTAAGGCGTCGGCATGGCATTCGAAATCTGACCAGGCACAGCTGACCATAACCGCGAACAACTTGAATGACGTCGCACACGACCTCGCCTTGCCGGCGGTTGTGGTTGTGGAGAATAGCCGTAACGATGGCAGCTTTCTGAAAGCAGTTTTTGCGGCCTACGCACCGGAGTTGTGCAAAGCGAGAGAAAGCAATTGGCTTGAATTTGGTCACTGCGGCGGCAAAGGTGAGCAGGATTTCGTAGCAGGTCAGGCTGCGGCGAAGTTTAAGCACGTGGTGCGGGTGCTGGTAGTGAGAGACAACGACGATCGTCTGGAAGAACTTGACGACGACCCCGGGAATTGGCCGCCGGTTGAACCTGTGCTGCATATCTGGCGTCGTCACGAGGTGGAGAACTACCTCCCCGATGCTGTCCTATATCTCTCGGATCATCCGGAGGCGGCTGACCTCATCCGGTTGCTAAGGCAGATGACTGCCAAGCAGCAGGGCTTCATCGACATGAAGGAAGGCCTGCCGAAGAGCAGCCCGAAGCCGCTGTTTCAGGACTTGGACAGCAAGTCCCAGAAGGTTTGGAGGAAAGGGTTCGGTAAGCACTTTCCCAAACCGCTTGTGCCGGAGCAGGTTTCGCTTACCGTTGACGACTTTCGCAGACTGGGCGAAGACGTGCATCAAGAGCTGAGCCATCTGATGAGCAAGATTCGACGACTTGTGTGAGGAACCGATGACCGCCTTGAACAGCACGATGTCTGAGATCGTCATGATGGACGAGCTGCTGGATCGCGTATCCACCGGCAAGCTGCGGGTGCCGGTCTTCAACCGGCCGTTTGTGTGGCGGCCCGAACAGATGCTGGAGCTGTTCGACAGCATTGAGCGTGGATATCCGATTGGGAGCCTGCTGGTATGGCAGACGGACGAGCCGGTGCAGAGCTTGAGCCAGATCGGCGATATTGACATCCCGGATCCCGAGCCCGGCTCCAGTGTGGCCTATATCCTCGATGGCCATCAGCGGGTCTCGACCCTGTTTGGGTGCCTGATCCGTCGTGAGGGCGCGGTCAAGACGGAAGACCATAGGGACTGGCGGTGGTGGGTTTACCGGGATCTGCGGGCGAAGGAGAAGAACGCCCGCTACCGCCACTACCCGAAGAGCGACACGGTTCCCGCGCACTACCTTCCGTTGCGCTCGGTGTTAAGAACGCTCGACTTCTTGAGGTTCTCCCGTGAACTTGTCGAGCAGGAGGGTGAGCAGGCCGTTGATGACTTGATCCAGGAGGCCGAACAGATCAGCCAGCGGGTCAAGTCTTACAAGATTGCCCTGAGCCGGCTTGTGGGCGGGGATCTCAACCAAGCTGTCGAGGTGTTCTCGCGCATCAACCAGAGCGGCCAGAAGATCACGTCGGACCAGATGGTGTCGGCATTGACGTTCCGCCACGGCGAGGAGGTGACTCTCGCGGAAAGGATCGACCGCATCGTCACGCAGATCGCCGAGCTCGGCTTCGGTGAGCCGCGGCGAGAGACTGTCTTCCGGACGGTGCTGGCCATAGCCGGTGAGTCTGATGTGATGGCGCCTGACTGGAACGCGGTGGTGAGGCGAGTGGATGGCAGGGTCGCGACGGCCGCACAGGACACAGCCGAGGCAATGAGCGCTGCCGCTACGTTCCTGCAGACTGAAATCAAGGTGCCGCTCTTCCGATTCCTTCCCTACGCTCATCAGCTCATGCTGTTGACGGTGTTCTTCCATCACCGCGCCAACCCGTCATCGGCACAGCTGGCCGCGCTGCGCCACTGGTTCTGGACAACTTCATGGACGGAAGCGTTCGCGAGCGCGAACTCGACGGCCGTTCGTAAAGCGCTCGACGACATGATCGGCTTCGCGAACGGTCACGGGAAGCTGGTTTACAAGGAGTTGCCAGTTGAGCCTATCCCCGAGAAGTTCAACCTCAACAGCGCCCGCACGCGCGCCTATCTCATCTGGGAGCTGGCAGCATTCCCCGAGCGCAAGACGCCTTCCGGGGAGCCGATCGATCTGGGGAGGTTGCTGGCGACGAGCGACTCATCGCTTTTCCGGCAGATTATCGACCGCGACTACCGTCCGGCGAACAGAGTCATCCTGCCAACTCCGGCCGGGCTATCGGTAAGGCAAGCGGTGCTCGCGATGGGGGTGTCTAAGGATCCCGGGTTGCTGGAGAGCCATGGGATCCCGATGGCGGCGTGGAAACGCCTGAGCAAAGGAGACGGATCAGGTTTCGTAAACAAGAGAAGTGACTACCTAGCCGAAATGATCGTGCCGTTTGTGCGGGCGCTAGATTTGAACGCGACGGCGGAATTGGTCGGCTCCGCGGAGGAGGACACGGAATAGCTCGCGGGTCGTAATCGATCGGGCGGCGAGCGAACACAAATCCGCGCAGCGCCTTTTGAGCAGATGTGGGCCTAGCGGACTGTGTGCCGGGGCGAGACTGCTCGCCGGGAGGCCCCGGAGCCTGGACCATGCGATGATCTCCGGACGGACCGCGAGCGAGATCGAACCCATCGATTCGAAGACGGCAGCCGTCGTTGACTCGATCTGGACGACTTGGACCGCGACCCGATGCAGTAAAACGCCACCGGGCCATCACGCTGGTTGCGAGCGCGCAGCAGCATGTTCTCGATCGCCGCCCCCGTACGTTCCGGCATGCAGGGCCTTACCGTGCATTGTCCATCGCAGGATCATGCTCATCACGGAGCGCCGCGGACCGCTCGACCGAAATGGATCGACCTGGCACAGTGCTCGCATGGCATATGCGTGTCGTTAAATTCCGGCGTAGTAGTCCTCCACCTAAAGCGCCAAAACGCCGCCGCACGCGCACATCATCTCGTAGCCGTAGTTGAAGTCGATGGCCCTGTCTTCCAGGACAGGCATGGCGAGGGCGCTCTTGCCCATGCCGCGAGGCTATTCGCGATGCCCGACAGATCGAGACAGGTGCAATCGGCGCAGACGGGGCGTGTCGCCGCGCAGACCAGCGGAGCCCTCGCCGGACCCGTTGGGAGAAAGACCAAGTGGCTGTCACGACATTGCGAGGTCCGCTACCCACTGCCCTCACGACCCCGCCACCCGTGCGACACGCCCGAACCGACGCCGATTTCATGGTTGGCACGCCGCCATGACCCCAGAATGACCCCAAAATCAAACATCTCGACCCCCATCAATGGAGCCGAGATGTTTTGCCTGCTAGATGGGTGGAGCTGAGGGGACTCGAACCCCTGACCCCCACACTGCCAGTGTGGTGCGCTACCAGCTGCGCCACAGCCCCTAACCTGGTGAAGCTGCCCCGCTGTGCGAGGCAACCTGCGAAATAGTACACGTGCCCCGGATGATCGCGAAATTAGGGGCCATCAGTTGAGGTGGACGTCGGGTGGGTAGTTGGCGACCGCGGCCGTCATGCCGCCCTGACGGCGCAGGACTAGCTGCCAGAGGTCTTCGGGTTGGCTGAGGAAGGGGTCGCTGGGGAGGGCGCTGAAGACGAACCACGATCCTTCCTCGATCTCTGCTTCCAGCTGGCCTGCGGACCAACCGGCATATCCGTGATAGACCCGGACATATTCCAGGCGCTCGGCGACCTTGCCGGGCTCACGGGAGAGGTCGATGGTGCCGATCTGGCCCACGACCCTGCTGAAGCCCACGAAGCCGGCTACGCCGGCGCGGGCACGGGCGACACAGATGGCCGAGTCGGCGCCGACTGGACCTCCTTCGAACAGCACCGGCGGCCCACTTACGAGCGGCTCCCACCCGGGCAGAACTTCGCTGACCGACACGCCGGTGGGCCGGTTGAGCACGACGCCAAGTGCGCCGTCGGCCTCGTGGGCGAGCAGGAAAACGACGGTTCGCTCGAAGTGCGGGTCGCGCAAAGTGGGCATGGCCACCAGCAGGTTGCCGGTATAAGACTTCACCACATCTCGCCCCAGGTCTTTCGATGTCATCCACGGATCACGTGACGGCATGTTTCGCACCCTAGCGGGTCTGGCGAGAATTTCTAGGACGTAGCCAACCACGCGGCTAGAGCGCGGGAAGATTCGGCGATGGTCGATGTCCAACTCTTGATGGCGGAGTGGTCGGCGTCATCGCTGACATGTTTGACCATGCGCACTGGTATGTCGAAAGCCGCGGCGGCCGCAGCGACCGCGTAGCCCTCCATGTCGACCAGGTGGGCGTCTTCGGCGAGACGGTCGCGCACCGCCGGGTCGGAGACGAAGACGTCGCCGGTGGCCAGCACCAGGCCCTGCGCAGCCAACTCGATGGCCGCGCCGTAGCGCCGCCCCGTCAACGCTTCGATCGAAACGCTGTCGAAGTCGTGCTGAATGACAGAACCTATTTCGTGGGTACCGGACAAGCCCGGCCGAAGCCCGCCAGCCGTCCCCAAGTTGATGATCATGCTGGGCCGGGGCGCGGAGGCGAGCCGGCGGGTCACGGCGAGGGCGGCGTTGACCTTCCCCACCCCGGTGATCAGGATCGGCAGGTCGATGTCAAGGTGAGCCGCCTCTTCTTCGAGAGCGACCACGACAAGAGGCTCGGGCACCCCCGGAAGTTTAGGCCAAGCCCTTCACGGACGGCCCGCCATATCGCGCGAGCCCACCAACAGAGAGCCCCCAACACCCGGGCCACCGAATCCAAACTCCGACGCCGCGCGAGAGCCCCAGGACCCTGAGCCGAGGAGCCCGACCCTGACACCGCGAGACCACCGAGCAAAGGTCCCAGAACGCCGGGCCGAGGAGCCCGACCCTGACACCGCGAGACCACCGGGCAAAGGTCCCAGAACGCCGGGCCGAGGAGCCGGATCCGGGGGTCGTGAGGCCGGCGGGCAGGGGCCCCCTAGGCCGGGGGCCGAGGAGGTTGACTCTGAGGCTGCCGGGGATGGCCGGGGGCTCCGGGCTGTGCGCTGACGCTGCGGGGTCGGCGAGGAGGGATTTGAGGGGGGAGTAATGGCGGGCGGAGAGGGGAGGCTATCCGCCCGCCATCACGTTCATTGGGGGGTGCGCGGTAGCGGGCTGCCGGAGATGTCGAGGATGACGCGGTCGCCGACGGGCTTGGACAGGGTGACCGACACCGGGTGGAGGATCAGCTGGGCTGTGCACGCGCCTTCGGGCGGCATGCCGATGCGTCCTCCAATCACGACGATGTCGGCCGACTCCCACGCCAGGGGGGTGATGTCTTTGTCGCAGGCGCCGACGCCGAGCCGATAATCGATCTTGTTCGCGGAGACGGCTGTCAGGTCTTGAGCGCTCACCAGGTGGGTGCCGGGATCGAGCGGCTCTTCTGGCGGCACGGGAAGGGGCTTTATCGCCTCCGGCGAAACTGCCACCCGTACCACAGGATGGTCAATGCCTTTGATCGTGAACCGCCAGGCGGGCACTTCCGCCATGCCCCGGCTGGTCTGGATGGGTGTGATTCCGGCCTGGGCCGAGGTCACCTCGAGAGCTGCCCGCCCATCGCCCGCGTCTGCCTTGTCGATGGCGCGATAGGCGGCATCCGCACTGAGCACGGGCACCTCCAGGCGTTTGCCGTCGGCGAACCTGATGGTGCCCTTGCTCGCTTCGGAGGCAAGCGTGGTCGACAGGGTGTATCGGCCCTCCGCGAAGGCGATCTTCAGCTCGTCGGAGGGGAAGCCCTCCTGGGGCGCCTGGGTGAGGTCGCCCATGGGCGCGAAGGCGTCGTTGACTCCGGCGGCTCGCCAAGACTGAGCGACCTTTTCCGCCCGTTTGTCGAAGGCGGACGAGGTCGATGGCGAGCCCGACTCGGTTTCCTGGGCGCATCCCGCCACCAGCGCCGCCGCCATGGCGACGCCGAGGAGTGCACGTTTCATGAACCCTTGGACGCAGCGGGAGGCTTCTAGGTTTCCCCGCCGAGGTCGACACCGTATGCCTGATACAGAAGGTCGGCCGCGCGCTGACGGTAGGCGGTGAGCCGCTCCATCAACACATCGGTCTGGGTGTGGTCGAAGTGCTTGGCGGAGTCGAGATTCTCCAGCAGCACATCGAACGCGGCAAGAATGTTGTGCCGGTCGGATTCAAGGCTGGCCACTACATTGGCCAGGCGCGGAGCGTCGGCAACGACCTCCCGCATCCTTGGGGACGGGTCCAGCACAGCTGACTTAAGTTCGGTCAAAGAGGCCTCACGGCTCATGAATCACCTCCGCGACTGATGTCCTCCTTTCGATGGTCGTCGCAGGCGGGGCCACTGTCCACCTCTCGGGCGTATTTAAACGAACGTTTGGCCGGACATCGCATGCCAGGCCGTTACATTGACCCCATATCCCCAGGCCACATGTATTCACACTCTTCGACATCTTGACTATCCTCGGCCCACCAACCCTGTGAGGAGATCCTTTTGCGTATTCACTCGCTGACGCGTTGCGTCGTGGCCGCCACCCTCATCGCAGCGACTGTCCTAACTGCATCGTCTCCCTCCGCCGGGCAGTCCGTTGCCGCGGTTCCCCCGGACATCTCGCTTACCAACGTCAAAGCGCACCTGGCTCAGTTTCAGACCATCGCCACCAACAACGGCGGCACCCGGCGATCGACCACGGCCGGCTACACGGCCTCGGTGAACTACGTCTTCGATCGGCTGACCGCGGCCGGGTTCTCGGTGACCAAGCAGCCCTGCACCTCAGGCTGCACGTCAGGGGCCGGACCCAATGTGATCGCCGACTGGCCGGGCGGAAACGCCGAGAACGTTTACATGTTCGGCGCCCATTTGGACAGTGTCACGGCGGGGCCGGGGATCAACGACAACGCCTCGGGATCGGCGACCCTGCTCGAGATCGCGCTGACGCTGGCTGCGCAAAACCCGACGATGCTCAATCATGTGAGATTCGGTTGGTGGACCGATGAAGAGCAGGGGCTCAACGGCTCCGAGTTCTACGCCAACGGGCTTCCCGCGGCCGAGCGCACGAGGATCAAGGGGTACTACAACTTCGACATGGTCGCCTCGACCAATGGCGGGTATTTCATCAACCGCATCAGCAGCGCCACCGGGCTGGTACTGAAGACCTACTACGACTCGATCGGCGTGCAGACCGAGGAGAACACCGAGGGCGCGGGGCGCTCCGACGACGCCTCGTTCAACGCGATCGGCGTGCAGACCAGTGGGGTGGCCGCGGGGGCCAGCCAGGTCAAGACCGCGGCACAGGTCGCCAAGTGGGGCGGCACCCAAGCGGCTTTCGACCCCTGCTATCACCGCGCGTGCGACACCAATCCGAGCAACATCAGTGACACCGTGCTGGACCGCAGCGGGGACGCGGCGGCCTACGCGCTGTGGACGCTGGCGGTGGGCGCACCTATCACCGACGACTTCTCGATGGCGGCCGCACCCGCGTCGGGCGCGCTGAACCCGGGCGGCTCGGTCTCCACCACCGTGAACACGACGATCACGCTGGGCAGCGGGCAGCCGGTCGCGCTGTCGGCCAGTGGCCTGCCGGCCGGGGCGACGGCCACCTTCAGCCCGTCGTCGATCACCTCCGGCGGATCGTCCACATTGTCCATTGCCACCACTGCGGCTACCGCTTCGGGAACCTATAACGTGACGATTACCGGGACGGGTACGGCGGTCACCCACACGACCACCTTCGGGCTCACGGTGAACGCCCTGCCGGGCTGTGTGCAGTCGAACGGCAACGACGTCACGATCCCGGACAACACCACGGTTTTCAGCGACATCACGATCACGGGCTGTGCAGGCAACGCGGGCACGGCGGCGACGGTAGAGGTGCACATCGTGCACACCTATATCGGTGACCTTGTGGTGTCCCTGCTGGCGCCCGACGGCAGCGCCTACGCGCTGCACAACCGGACGGGTGGCAGCGCGGACAACATCAACCAGACCTACACCGTGAACCTCAGCGCCGAAGTCGCCAACGGCACGTGGCGGCTGCGGGTGCAGGACGCCGCAAGCAACGACGTCGGGCGCATCGACTCGTGGACGCTCACGCTGACCGGGACGGCCCCGCCCGCGTGTGCAGCCGTGACGAATGGCACCGATGTCACGATCTCCGACAACACCACCGTTTTTAGCGACATCACGATTGCGGGCTGCTCGGGCAACGCGTCGAGCACGTCCACAGCTGAGGTGCACATCGTGCACACCTATCGCGGGGATCTGGTGGTGTCGCTGATCGCTCCCGACGGCACCGCCTACGTCATGCTCAACCGCAACGGCGGCAGCGCCGACAACGTCGACCAGACGTTCACCGTCAACCTGTCCAGCGAGACCCGCAACGGCACGTGGCGGCTGCGGGTGCAGGACGCGGCGGGCGGCGACGTCGGCTTCATCAACAGCTGGACGCTGAGCGTCTAGCGGCCTATTGAGCCCGGCGCATGACCACGGTCTGCGCCGGGCCTTCAAAAAAAATGAACTCTGTTGTAACGGCCATTTATGGCTCCCCTCTAGCATATAGAAAGATCCAAATGTAACGTGTTCTAAATGACGGCTGTGATGGAGTTCGATGTCGTGGTGGTCGGGAGCGGGGCTGCCGGAATGACCGGCGCCCTGGCCGCGGCGAAGCGCGGCTTGGCCACCGTGGTGATCGAGAAAGCGCCCGTCTTCGGCGGTTCCACCGCCAGATCCGGTGCCGGCATCTGGATTCCGAACAACGAGGTGATCCTCTCTGCGGGTGTGCCCGACACCCCGGCCAAGGCGGCGACCTATCTCACCCGCGTGGTCAACGGAACCTCCCCGGCCGACAAACAGGCCGCCTTCCTCGCCGCCGGGCCTGCCATGATCTCCTTTGTGCTGCAGCACAGCCCGCTGCGTTTCCGTTGGATGGAAGGGTATTCCGACTACTTCCCGGAGTTCTCCGGCGGAATGCCCAACGGCCGCTCTATCGAGCCCGCGCCGCTGGACGGCAACATCCTCGGCCCGGAGCTGGCCAACCTGAACCCGAGCTACATCCCAAGCCCGGCCGGAACGGTCGTGCTCACCACCGACTACAAGTGGCTCAATCTCATTGCGCGCCATCCGAAAGGGCTCGCCACCGCCGCCGAAATCGTCAGCCGG
>NZ_BONY01000004.1 GCF_016862955.1 Rhizocola hellebori
CGAGGCAACGGTCGAGGTGAATTGGCAAAATGTGGCACAGGAGCAGCCGATGACACCGGACCAGCCGACGATGCCGATCTTGCCGCAGCAGGCGGCGTCCCCGGCGGTGGAGGACTTCCTGCCGGACGCGCCGGACAAGAAGAAGGACAGGAAGGACGGCGAGAATCCGCCGGCTCAGCGGTGAGCCAGGAGCACCAAGCCGGGTCGTGGCCCGGCCGGATCGGCGTGTTCGTGCTCTCAGGTGGATCGATTGCTGCGTTGCTGGCCGACATCTTCGGCATCGCGTCGATGCATCTGGTGTTCTGGGCGGTGTCAGTGCCGTCGATGGTGCTGCTCGCTGTCGTGGCTGTGCTGCCGAGAACACCGGTGGAACTACGCGACCGGATCCGGGTGGGCGCAGTCGCTGGAGTGCTGGGCACGATCGGCTATGACCTCGTGCGGGTCCCGTTTGCCATTGCCGGGCAACGGCTCTTTGCCCCTATCGAGTCTTATGGGTTACTGATCGCCGATGCCAATGCGTCGTCGGCGCTCACCTCCGGCTTGGGTTGGTGCTACCACCTATCCAACGGGGTCACCTTCGGCATCGCCTATTGCGTTCTCATGGCTCGGCGAGCATGGCCGTGGGGTGTGCTTTGGGGCCTGCTGCTGGAGAGCGTCGCTGTGTTCAGCCCCTTTGCCGCCCGGTACGCGATCGCGGGGCAGATCGTCCCGATTGCCATTGCCTATGGCGCGCACGTCTTCTACGGGTACCCAGTGGGCATGGTTGTTCAGAATTTTGATCGTTCCGTTGCCGCACTGCGCTGGCTGGGCAAACGCCCGGTGGCCGTCATCTTGATCGTGTCGGTGGTGGCGATCGCTGGTTGGCACCGGCCATGGGAGCAGACAAGCGTTGAGCGAGAGGCGGCCGCGCTGAGCAAGCGGGATCGGCCCGCGACAGTCGTGCTGCACGACCGGTTCACGCCCGAGTGGTTGCGTGTCCGGGTTGGACAGTGCATTTTGGTCGATAACCGATCCGCCAACAGTTACCGGACACCATTTGGTGACGTTGGCGCCACTTCCCAGAGCGTTCTGTGTTTCACCAAGCCGGGCGTGCATCGGGTCAGGTTGGGCACCAGACCATACGCGGGCGGCTTCGTTTATGCGCAGGACTAAGGCCGTGTTCTCCTGGACGGATGGTTACCGCACGTTGTCGCGACGGCCACAATCGATTGGCGATTCCCTGGAAGAAAACAGATCCGCGCTGAGCTAGCGTGATCACCAGCCATGGCGCTTCCCTTCATTAGCAACGGTTCGTCGCGCCATCCGGTCGCGCGAGACTTCTTCGATGGTCTTCTCTGGAGGTTCGATGAATCGTCGCTACCGGCGTGCGTGGCAAGCGGCCACTCTCGCGGCGATCGGTGCGGTAATGGCGACTTCGCTCGTCGCGTGCAGTGATCGGGACGACGTTCGCAAGTCTGCGTTCTGCGGGTTCCTCGCAGGTCTCAACGCCCAGGCGTACGTGGTGAATACGGTCGATATGGGCCTGGCCCTGCTACGCGCGCAGATGCCAGTGCTGACGCAGCAGGCGCAGGCGGCGCCGACGCAACTGCGGGCCGACGCCGACATTGTTATGGCCGCGGGACAGAAGGCCCTCGACGCCAACGACCTGAACTTCGTGGCCGACGACGCGGTCGTGTCGGCCGGGGCGAATCTCGAGTCGTCGTGTGGTGTTCCGGCCGCGGAGCAGCAGCCAATTCTCCCGAACGTGGTGGCTCCCGGGCTGGCCGAGGGCCGCGACGCGGTAACCCGGTTCGGAGCGCAGGCTCAGCTCGTCGCCGTCAAGACCTTGGCCGCAATTACCGTCCGAAGTGGACCGGGGAACTCCAATGGGGCGGTGGGCAGCCTCGGCAACGGGGTCTCCGTTTCGATCAGCTGTTTCGTCGCTGGTCAGCGGATCACAGGTCCCTACGGGACCGAGGACATCTGGGACGCTCTCGACTCGGGCGGCTTCGTGCCCGACGCCCTCATATACACCGGCTCCAACACCGCAGTGGTGCCGGCATGTCCCTCGGCCCAGTTCGGCACTGGTCGTTATCCGGTGGCGTGGACCGGTGGTGGCGGCTTCGCGCCTCGGTCCGGCCCGCACACCGGCGACGCGGTGGTCGCCGCCACGCTGCCCGACGGATTGGTGGTCAGCGTCGCGTGCGAGGTCTATGGTGACTCGGTCACCGACTCGGCGGGATACACACTGAGCATCTGGGACAAGCTCGTCTCCGGCGGCTACATCCCCAACGCCTATCTCGACACCCAGGTCAATGGACGGACTCCCGGCGTGCCCGCGTGCGCCGACAACCCGCCGCCTACGACCACGCCGTCGGTCAAACCGTCGCCCTCAGCGCCGGTGCCTTCGCCCAAAGCTTCCGTCACGACATCGCCGCGGACCAGTGCCACGCCTACGAAGCAACAGCCCACCGCCGACCCGTGCATCGCGGCCTTCGGCGCTATCAAATCCAATACCCGTTCGGTCTTTGGCGGGACCGAGCGAAAGTATGACCGCAGCTCCAGCCTCAACGCGGTGTGTGAGGGCTTCGGCGCGCCCGATTCAAAGCGCTACGACCGGCCCGACGTCAAGTGCGCGATCCTCGGCACCATGGCGGCCGTGACCGCCGAGGCTGTGGCCGCCAAGGCCAAGGTGGGCAAGGACATGATCAGGGGGGCGGCGGTTGCGGTGAGCGTGATCTGCACGGCTGTCGATGTCCTGCAAAGCCTTAAGCACCATCAGTGGCTTGATGCCTGGGGCGAAAGCGGATGTGCGGTGATATCGGCCTGGGCCGGGATGGCGGGGGGCGCGGCCGTGGGCGTCTTGCTCGCCGAGACCGGGCCTGCCGCCGTCGCGATCGGCGTGCTAGCAGCGGGTGCTCTCGCTGAAGGGCTGGGCGTCGCCTGCGGGTGGGCTTTGCACAACGCCTTGAAAATCGGTCAGAACCTTGAGGGAAAGCACGAGTTCCAGGTCGCCGAGGACGTCGCCATCCGCGGAAAGTGCCTGCGCCTGCGGACAATTTTCGGAATGACCAGTTGGGACGCCGTCGACTGCTGAGCCAAAGCAGTCAACGATCGGCCTGTTGGCGGGGTACCGGAGGGCGGGCGGCCTATCGTGGGCCGTATGGCGATCCGGCGTGAGGTTTCCCCGCTGGAGCTGTTCTATGACCTCGTTTTTGTGTTCGCGGTCTCTCAGCTCTCGCACCATCTGGTGGAGCACCTGTCCTGGCGCGGCGCGGCGCAGACCCTGGTCTTGCTGATCGCGGTCTGCGGCACGTGGGCTTACACCACCTTCGAGGCGACACTGCTTGATATCAGGCGCAGCTCGACGCGGTGGAGTGTCGTGGTCGCGATGGGACTGGGGTTGTTCATGAACGCGGCGATTGCCCGCGCGTTCGAAGACAGCGCTTGGCTGTTCGTGGTACCACTGCTGCTGATTCTGCTCATTCTCATTGTCGTGTCGCTGATCAGGGCGCCTGATCCGGTGATGCGGGGCCACTCCCAGCGGGTGCTGGTCTGGATGGCGGTCTACATCCCGCTGTGGCTGGTGGGTGCGGCGGCCGATCCCGGCGCGCGGCTTTGGTGGTGGGGCGCGGCGGCGCTCATCGACATGACCGGTACCTGGCTGGGCCACCCGGTGCCCGGACACGTGCTGCGTTCGGCGAACATCGCCTTCGACGCCGGCCACATGCTGGAACGAATGCGGCTGTTCATCATCATCCTGCTGGGCGAGACCGTGCTCACCGTCGGCGGTGCGATCTCCGACGTCCACGTCGATGTGGCGACCATTGTGGCGTCGGTGGGCGTGTTCGTCGCGCTCGTCTGCCTCTGGGCCGCGTACTTCGGTGGCGGCGAAGATGTCGTCCACTCCTATGTCACGACAACCTCCGACCCGATCCGGGCGGCGCGGTGGGGGATCAACGTGACCTACGGCGTCCTGGCCGGCCTTGTCGCGGTAGCGGTCGGCAGCGAGCTGGTCATCGCCCACCCGCTGGGCCACGGATCGGCCACCCTCGCTTTGCTGCTGTTCGGCGGCACGATCCTTTACCTGACCTTCCAGGCCTGGTTCTACCGCGTCACCACCCATCGCGCCTGGGGCCAGCGGATTGCCGCCTGCTTCGCTTGTGCTGCCGCTGGCGTTGCCGCGCTGTGGTTACCGCCGCTGGCCTCGGTCGCCCTGCTCGACGCCATTCTGATCACCCTTGTCCTCGTGCTGACGCGGGTGCACCAGCGGCTCGCAGGCGAGTTGCGCCCAGCGGCTGAAGCAAGTTAGTGCATCAGCTCGGTGCCTTCGAAGAAGCGGCCGATCCTCCCGGGTAACTGTGTTGGCGAACGCATAGTGAAACTGCCGGTGGTCACAGCCGGACAGGGGTAGGAGCAGGCGCTGGTGAAGGCCTCAGAACTGGGAAGGACTCAGAGCTTGAAGAGCTTGGCGCACGGCGTGAGGATGCGTTTGCGCCCCGTGCCGAAATCGACGAGCACCGCGACATCATCCTCGACCCCGATGACCCTGCCGAGGCCGTACCTGTCGTGGTTCACCCGATCTTGTAGAGCAAACTGATCCGCCGGTGGGTCGGGCATCGGCTTATTGAAGGGACTGTTAGGCAGGTATCGCCGGCTCGGGCCGCGGGAAGACTTCATTATCTACCCATTATGCACCTGTCCGGTCGGCGGCCGAGCCCACCTATTGGGCCAAATCGGCGAACCAGCAGGTCAACGGCGGGATGTGCTCAGTCTGCTAGCCTGCCTGCTCGTGCCGCAGATTGACCCATCAGTCGCCATCTATGTTGATGCTTACGTCGCCGGCTGGGCGCTGTCGCGGCGAACTGCCCAACCGCAGCCGGTCAAGCACGGCTGGCATGTGCTTACCGGAACCGAGACCGAGCCGGAGAGACATGTCCTGACCCGTGGCACCGCTGAGGACGTCCGGCGAGTGATGAACGCCATGCCCAGCACAGGCTCCTACGTCAAATTCGCCGGTAACCACCAGGAGTGGATCTTCCTGGCCGACGCCGAGTGGGAGGCTGACCCCACCGGGTGGTTCATGACCTGCGACCTCAGCCGGGGAGGAAGCGACCTCCCCCTGAGCCCTCCAGTGGGCGACCTGATCACAGCGACGATCGAGGACCGCGTGGCCCGCATCGAGGTCCGACACGATGGCGAGGTGATCGCGTCAGGCCGGGCCGGCTTGGCAGGCGAGTGGGCAGTGCCCGACCGCATCCGTACCGAGGAGGCCTACCGCCGTCGCGGGCTTGGCCTGTTTGTCATGCGGCGGTTGCTCGGCCTAGCCGCCGAGGCTGGAGCCCAACGAGCCGCCCTCAACGCCAGCTCCGACGGGCGCGAGCTTTATCAGGCAATGGGTTGGACCACGGTCGCGCAGCAGATCGGCCTGACCCGCAAAACGTGATGAAGCTACCGGCACCCGCAGCGACTCCGGTGCGCCGGAATCGCTGCGGGCATTCAACAGAGGTGCCGGCTAGCTGCGGACGATCCGCACGTCATCGACGCCGGCCTCGACCAGGCTGCCTGTGGCGTTGTCGGCCGCCTCGATCCGCAGGCGGATCGTCTGGCCGGCGAAGCTGGATAGGTTCACCGAGGCAGTGGCGAACGATCCGGCCCGGTTGGCCGCCGCGCCCGCCTGGGTGAACACGACTGTCGACATGGTCCCCGCCACCACGCTGACTCTGAAGAAGTCATCGCTGGTGGCATTGTTCAGATGCGCCAGGTACCAAGCAAAACTCAACGTCAGCGTCCCGGTGGGCAAGGTGATAGCTGGCGACTGAACCGAGGTCACGCCACCGTCGACGTCGTTGGCGCCCGCACTGGCACCGGCGAGCCGGGCCGTCACCAGATCGTTGGTGCCCGACGGGGTGGTCCCGACCTGAAGCGTCACACCGGAGGTCGTGGCCTCAGGATCGCCGCGCTCCCACAGCCCGCTCGTCGCGGTGTCCGTCCCGTTCGGGTTGGTCGTCCAGCCCAGGCTGGTCTCGAAGTTGTCGGAGAAGACGGTCGTGCCGCCGCCACCGCTCGCCCCGAAGAGCAGGCATCCGGGGACAGTGAGGTCGATCGTCCTGGCCGAGTTGAGGCACGTGTTGAACCAGTAGGTCTCCTGCCCGTAGGCCTGGCCCGGGAAGACGTGGGTGGTGCCGTCCGGGTCGACCTCGCACGGGTTGTCCAGCGTGCAGTTCTGGCCGTTCTCGTTGAGCGTGTTGTTGATGCCAACGACCTGGTTGCTGTTGAGGTCGACCACCGGGGTGCCCGAGGTGCCGGGGATGGTGTCGCAGCCGACGTTGTACCGGATCGAGTCGTGCCAGGTCCACTGGGATTCGCGCAGCGTCGGCACGAAGCCGTTGATCGAGCAGTTCCAGATCCGCTTGTGGAAGCTGGACGGGATGTACATGCTCGTCCCGGCGACCGGGTGAGTGGCAGACAGGGTCAGCGCCGTGGTGCCGAAGCTGGTCCGGATCGACGCATAGGTCGTCGTGAGCCGGTACAGCAGCACATCGGTGCCGGTCATGGTGCCGTAGAGCACCGTGTCGGCCCGGACGGTGCCGAGGTTGGCGCCGGTGGAGCTGAGCAGCGTACCGGACCGGGTGCTGGCCCGGTTCTGTATCACCACGCCATTGTTGATGAAGCCGCCCTCGAAGCAATGCCCGTTGGTGAGCATCAGCCCACGGTCGGTGTCCAAAGAGGACGGAAATCGAACCAGCGAGGCGGAGCAGTTGCTCAGAGCGATGGTCGACGCCAGGCTGGCCGCTTGGATGCCGGGTTCGGCGGCGGCCGGTGAGCTCGGCGCGAGCGCCACGCCGCTGGAGCAAAGGACAAGGGCGCCAAGGGTTCTGGCGAGTTTCTGCCACATGGGGTTCTCCCTAGGGGTGTTCGGGATATCGCCATGAGTCTATGGCTAAGCGATCGAAACGGATACTCGCGCGAGCCGTCGCATTCCGCGGCCTCGGTGCGCCGGCTCGGGCTGGGCCCTCCCAGAGGCGCTTTGGGGGTACAGCGGCGGTTGCGGGTTTGGTCCATCATGATTCGCATGCGCAGATGGCATCGTCCTCACTCCGTCACCGGATTCCAGCTCTTCTCCATCGTCGCGACCGTCATCATGTCGCTCGTGGCCGTTGCCTTGATCACCGCGATGGCGCTGGAGCGCATCGAATCTTCTGGCTTTCTCGTCGTGCTCTGCCTGGCCTTCCTCGCCTCCCCGCTGGTCGGCAGGAGCTACTACAGCCGGGGTGTGTACGTCGGCGAAAAGGGAATACGCATGCGAGGCATAGAAGGCAAGCGCACCGTGCGATGGGCGGAGATTGCCCAGATCAAGTCGGGCCGATCCAAAGTGGCGGACGAAACCGACCCCGCGATCTGGGTCATCCTCAAAGACGGCGAGCGCATCGAAGCACCCCTGAAGGGCAGCCATGTCCTGCCGACGCTGGGTATGATGCGGACCGAGGCGGGTTTCAAGGTCACCGAGAGGCCAAGCCTTGTGTTGCCGATGAACGAGTTTCATGGCGCGCTCAATATTTTGCGCGAGTGCCTGGCGAAGAGCCGCCAAGGCCAGCTGCAAATCGAGTGAATCGACCGCCGGTTCGTCGCGAGCCGCCCCGACGAGCACAGGGAAGCTGCGTGGCGGGTACAGTGTCGCGATGACCGATCTTGCGGGGCAGATCGCTTACTGGAACACGGCGGGTGCGGCGAAGGTTTTCACCCATCCTCTCGATCGCAGTTGGCTCGGTGGCGTAGATCGAGGTGCGCGGGTGGTGGACTATGGCTGTGGATACGGGCGACTGACAGCCGAACTTGCCGATGCCGGGTTCAGCAATGTCACTGGCGTGGATGTCTCACAAGCGCTGATCGGCCGGGCCCGTCAACAAAATCCCGCATTGCACTTCTACGCCCTGACCGACCCGCCGACGTTGCATGAGCCGACAGACAGCGTCGATGTCGTGTTGCTGTTTGCCGTTCTCACCTGCGTGCCTTCTGATGACGATCAACGTCGGCTGATCGACGAGCTCGCGAGGGTGTTGCGCCCGGGCGGTCTGCTCTACATCAGCGATTCTGGCCAGCTTCGACCTGGTTCGCGAACACACGTTGACAGTCGCCACGATGAACGGCAATCAAGCGCCGGCGATGCAGATTCTCGCTCGGCGCAAGGGGAGTAACCGATGAGCGCCATCGGAGTGATTAGCAGTATCGCGCTGGAGTGCCCGGATCCAGCTGCCTTGGCCGACTTCTACCGGCAGCTGACCGGGTGGGAGGTGGTGTATGCCGATCCGGACTGGTGCTCGATCGCTGAAAGCCGTGACGCCTCGCTGAACCTGTCGTTCCAGCGTTCGCCCGGCTATCAGCCCCCCGTCTGGCCGGACCCCGGTTCGTCGATGCAGTTTCATCTGCACGTCAAGGTCGCTGATCTCGACGAGGCAGAGCGGAAAGTGCTGGCCCTGGGCGCCACGGCCTTTCCTGACCAACCCAGTCCTGACACCGTCCGGGTCATGGCCGACCCTGTTGGCCACGTCTTCTGCCTCGTGCCGCAACGATCCTTCGGGGTTATCTGAAGATGTCGAGCTCGGGGGCGGTGGCCAGGGCGAGGGCTTGGTCATCGGTCAGCAGATCGTCGAAAAAGATGGCGATCGACGAGTGTTCGGTATCGACGATCACGAAGCCTCCAAATGGTCCTCGGTCAAGGTAGGCGGTCCGGCCGTTGCCCAGTCGCCGGACTTCCAGCTGTGGCAGCTGCGGCGGCGGTGTTCCCGGCATCAGCGGTGCGACTTTCACCTGGAATATGCCGTTGCGGCGTCCATCGATGACTCTCGCCCTGACACTGTAGGTGGGTTGCCAGCCTGCGGTGAAGTTGAGCTCCGGCCAGCGGGCTATCTCCATCGGCGGCTCGGACGCCGGGGCGAAGCTGGCGTTGGGGAACAGAATCAGAGCCGCGCCTTTGACGTAGCAGGCCATCGCCGCGAGCCTGGCCGGGTCGACATCGCGCGGCAGCGGACCTTCTGGCGCGACGCTGGGCCACTGGGTCGGCACCAGGTCCGGCTCACCAACAAACTGCGAGGGGCTCTCGGCCGTCGGGTACTGGCTCGGCTCAACGTAATCCGGCGTCGACGTGGTACCGACAGTAGGTGTCGATGTGAAACCGACAGGTGGTGCCGATGTGGAACCGACAGGTGGTGCCGATGTGTAGCCGACAATGGGTTCGGTCGGGCTGGCTGTCGGCCGTGCCTGAGCCGGCAGGGATCGTTCGCAACCGGGAACCTGCAGTCCGGGGTGGACCGGTGCGGACAGGTTGGTCAGAGCGCTGGAGGTGACGAGCGCGGTGACGATGACCATCGTTCCGCTGCCCAGGCAGGACAGGCCGACGCGCAGCAGCTGGCGTTGGCGTCCCTTGGCAAGCAGATCCGAGGCGGCCAACGGAAAAGGCGGAGCACCGGTGGTCACGTAACGGCGCAGGGCACCCTTGATGTCGATCTCATCCACGGAACTCCTCCAACGCCGGTTGCTTGAGCGCCGCGCGCAGCTTCTCCAGGCCGCGGGCCGTCTGGCTTTTCACCGTTCCTTCGGAAATGCCGAGCAGCTCCGCAGCCTCCGAAATAGACATGTCCTCCATGTGCCTGAGCACGACAAGAGCGCGCTGGCGGGGTGGCAGCGCGGCAAGCGCGGCGCCTATGGCAGCGCTGTGATCGTCCGCCGGGCCGTCTGCGGCTCTGTCGGGCGGATCGGCGACAACATATTCCCGCCAGTACTTTCGCCGGTGCGACAGGTAGGCATTGACCAGCACCTTGCGCGCGTAGGCGTCCAAGGTCGCCTGTTCTACGCGACGCCAATGGCGATAGAGCTGAAGGAACGTATGCTGCACGAGGTCGTCGGCCAGATGCCAGTCCCCGCACATCGCGTAGGCGAGCTGGCGTAACGGCATCGATCGCGCGGTGAAGTACTGCGCATACTGCGACTGCCAGCCCATAGACCAGTCCTCCTCACGACATATACTCAGCAACGTCACCAAAGGTTGCATCAACCGCCTTCGACATGCTGGCGTTGGGGGTGCCGATATGACCCGTGCCCTGCTGGACAGCGTCCGGGCCTACCGCCGCGGGCATGCCGCCAAAGTGCTGGCGGACTTCGCGGAGCTGCTGGCTCTGGACAACGTCACCGGTGACGTGCCGGCCTTGCACCGCAACGCGGCCGCGCTCGCCGAGGCGTTCACCGCTCGCGGCGCACGGATGCAGGTCGTCGCCCTCGATGGCGTCGCGCCGGTGGTGGTCGGCCGCCTTGGCACCGATCCGGCCCGGCCGACTCTAGGCGTCTATGTCCACTATGACGGCCAGCCGGTCGGCACCGGAGACTGGCGCACGCCGCCGTTCGAGCCGACGCTGTGCACACCAGACGGCCGCGCGATCCCGTTTCCCGCCAACGGCGACCCGATCGACGACGACTGGCGGATCTACGCCCGCGCGGCCGCCGACGACAAAGCCCCTTTCGCCGCACTGCTCACAGCGCTCGACGCGTTGCACGACGCCGAGGCCCGCCTTGCCGTCAACCTCGTCCTCTGTTTCGAGGGCGAGGAGGAGTCCGGCTCGGCGCACCTGCGTGGGTATCTGCAAGCGCTGCGCGACCAGCTGCGTGCCGACGCCTGGCTGGTCTGCGACGGCCCGGTGCATCACAGCGGCGCACCGCAGATCGTCCTGGGCGTGCGCGGATTCACCGGCTTCGACCTCACCGTTTACGGCCCGCTCACCGAGATCCACAGCGGGCACTACGGCAACTGGGCGCCCAACCCGGCACTGGACCTGGTCCGCCTGCTCGCGACCTGCAAGGACGATGCCGGCACGGTAACCGTCGACGGCTTCTACGACACCACCCGGCCGGTCACGCCCGCCGACGTGGCCGCGCTGCAGGCGCTGCCCGAGGTCGAGCCGGCGCTGCTGCAGCGGCTGGGGCTGGCCGAGGCGGAGATTGCGGGCGGGCGTCTCACCGACCAGATGATGAGACCTTCGTTCAACCTGCGTGGCCTGTCCGCGGGCGACGTCGGCGCGCACGCTCGCAACGCCGTGCCCGCGCATGCGACGGCCTCGGTGGACATCCGCCTGGCCGCAGGCGATGAACCTGATCGGATGCTGCGGCTGGTCCGCGAACATGTTGCGCGCCAAGGATTCCACGTGCTGGACCGCGAGCCGACCGATCAGGAGCGGCGTAGCCACCGGCGGCTGGCGCGTTTCACGCCCACAGCCGGTTATCCGGCCGTCCGGGTCCCGGCCGACCTGCCGATCGTCGCCCGGCTCGCCAGGGCGGCCACCGAGGCGGCTGGCCGCGAAGCCGTGGTAATGCCGACCTTGGGCGGGTCGCTGCCGCTGCATGACCTCGTCGACGTCCTCGCCGCGCCCACCGTGATCCTGCCGATCGCCAACGCCGACAACAACCAGCACGCGGCCAACGAAAACCTGCGCGTCGGCCAGCTCTGGTACGGCGTCGACCTGTGGGCTCTGCTCCTGACCCAGCCTTGGTGACGCTGGGTGCAAGAGGCCAGCCAACCCTGACGACAGGGTGTGGACACGGGTCTTGATTGGAGGATCACCGTTCGGGTTTCCGGCGAGCTGGAAGGACAGGCGGTAGCGATGCCCCGATGTCACGGTGACATCCTGCGTGATGGTCCCTGGACCGGCCGCGGAATCGTTGCCGTTGAGGTCGACGATTGCGGTCATCAAGCGGCCCGTCCCGCTGCGCCCCCAACGTCACCATAGGCGAAAGCTGGATGCCGTCGTCACCTCGAGGCATGAGACGCAGGTACCGCTCCGGGACAGCGGTCCTGGATGGCCAGGATCGCGAGGTGGTTCGCCACACCAGTCAAAGGTGGGTACGTGCTTACGACACATTGAGCACGCCGCTTCATGTGTCGATCCCGGCGTGCGGCGACCGTAGAGGCATGACAAAACACAACCCCCTCAGCCTGTTTCCCCATCGTACTGTCGCGGCGGTGGCCAGCGGTCTCACCCTCGCCTTCGCACTTACGGCATGTCGCAGCGCGACCCCACCCAAGGCCGAGCCGGCCCCATCCACACCCACGATCGGCGCCACGGCCGAACAGAGTCGCGGACCGACGCCGGGCGGGGCGACAGTGGTCGGCAGGCTCGACGTGCTGATCGCGCTCACCACTCCGGATTCCGTTATACCGAACCCACCGCTTTCCTACGCGCTGCTGGTGCAGCCCCGTGGCGGCACGACGACCGTCACCTATCCCGTCGACGCGGACGGCACCTTCGCGTTGCCACTTGCGCCTGGTCGCTACGACGTGGCCTCGCTTCAGATCAAGGCCGCCGACCTCGGAGCCGAACCCGTTGTGCTGCCCTTGAGCGCGATAAAGCGTCTCGAACTGCAAGCGCCGGCATCCGGCTGCGTCTACGGCGGAACAGTCCATGCGACATACGGAAGACTCCCCAAGGGCAGTGAGGCGCAGCAGAAGGCCCTTGTCGATCGTGCCAGCAAGAACAATCGCGAGAACTACACGTTCGTTTACCGGCCCAATGGTGGTTTCGTCATAGTCGGTATGGGCATCACCGATCCGTCGCAGGGCCAGCCGCCGACCTCGGCACGTGACTGTGTGCAGGACACCTTTGTCGCGATACCTGTTACGCAGTAACGGATCCATGTACCAACACCCGGACAGATGTGATGACGCCCCTATGTTCGTCAAGTGACGGGCTGGGGGCGTTATCTGGTGCGGGGGAGGCCCTGTGCCGACCAGCCGTGGGTGAAGGAAATCAGCTCCCGCAACGGCTGCTCTTCCCAGATGCGAGTGGGATCGGCAATGGTGGGCGGGGCCGGGTCCAGGCCCAGTCGCTCGACCTGCTCGGCGAAGCCCAGCGGAGCGGGTAGACCCGACGTCAGGCGTATTCGCTGCCATCGCTGCGCCAGCTCGCGGCTGACGTCGCGGTCGCCGAGATCTAGCGCGGCCGCGGCCGCGGTGATGGCCGAGGGAACCAGCCACGAATAGGCGGTGCGAGAGCGCCCCAGATCCAGGCCGTGGCGCAGCGCGGCCATGGCGGCCAACGGATTTCTGGCCCGCCGCAACGCCTCGGCCTCCAGCAGGGTCAGGGCGTATCCGCGTGAGAGCGACAGCGGATACCGGGCCGCCAGCGTTGCCGCCAGGTCTGCGATCGTCTGTGCGGCAAGGGCCGGCGGCTGGCTGCACAGCGCGAAGAGGGCCAGCGAATAGGCCGGGGTGTTGATGGTGAGGTATCCGGGCTCGCCCATCCGTGCGCGCAGCCGGGCCGCGGTGCTCCCGGCGTCGTCCAGCTCCCCGCAGCCCAGCTGGGCCAGCAGCAGCATCGAGTCGTAGCGCAGCGTGTCGCCCTGGTCGAGCTCCTCGCGCGGCGGGCAGTCGGCCACACACAGCTGCAGGGCCTCGCGGTGACGGCCGCGTTGCGAGAGCGCGTCGGCGGCCATCACCAGGCTGTGCAGGCGGGTGTGCCGGTCGTCGACGGTGCGCAGCTGCTCGTGCAGCGCGGCCGCATCACCGGGCGCCGCCGGGTCGAGCAGGTTCAAAGCGTTGCGCACGTTGCAGATCTGAGCGTCGAGAAAGGTCAGATGGTGGTGTACGGCCAGATCGAGGTAGACCGGCTTGGAAAGGGTCAGCGCCCCCAGCGGATCGTCGCGCATCATCTGCAGGTGCGAGCGGCTGAGCTGGGCGAAGCAGCGCAGCTTCGGCGGGCATTGCGACAGGTAGGGCGTCATCTGGTCGATCCAGCGTTCCTGCTCGGCGTAGGCGTTGGTGGCGGCCAGACAATCCAGCATCAGCAACGCCAGCTCCACCGCGTCGAGGCTGCGGCCGGTGGCGTAGCCGTCGTCGGCCGCGGCGCGCAGGTTGTCCAGATCCCCGGCCAGCCGCAGCCATGCGGCGAACTGCTCATCGACGTGCGGCCGCTGATGGATATCGCGGGCCTGCGCCAGCCAGTAGTCGAGGTGGCGCCCGGCGGTGTCGTGGCGCTCGCCGGATTCGGCCAGGCGGGCCGCCGCGAATTCGCGGACCACCTCCAGCAGCCGGAAACGCTGGCCGTCAGCGGAAGGGTAGGCCTGTACCAGAGAACGGTCCGCCAGCGAGGCCAGCATGCGTGGCATGTCATCGGCGGTCAGCGGGGCGGCCCCGCCGGCCGCGGTCGCCGCCTCGACGCCGAAGCCGCCTCGGAAGACGGCCAGTCGCGCCAGCAAGCACCGCTCCTGCGGGCTGAGAAGGCGGTAGGACCATTCGATGGTGGCGGTGAGGGTGTCGCCGGGGCGGTCGTGCGGCGTAGCCGCACCGAGCACATCGAACCCCTGCTCCAGCTGCTCGGCCAGCTGCTCGACGGTGAGGGTGCGCAGCCTGCCCGCCGCCAGCTCGAGCGCCAGCGGCAGCCCGTCGACCCTTCGGCAGATGCGTGCCACCGCCGCCAGCTCCCGCTCATCGGTCACCAGGCCGGGCATGGCATTGGCGGCCCGGCGCAGAAACAGCGCCACCGCGGGCGGCACCGGGTCGCCCTGCGCCGCCGGGGCCGTGCTCAGCGGCTCCAGCCGCCACACCGTTTCCTCGGGCAGGCCCAGCGGCTGGCGTGAGGTGGCCAGCACCACCAGCTTCGGGCTGGCCGACATCAGACGCCGCACCAGTGCCGCGCATTCGGCGGCCAGATGCTCGCAGTTGTCCAGCACGAGCAGGCCGGCCCATCCCTGCACGCTCTGCTCGACCGCCTCCCACACCTCGTTCATGGTGCTTCCGCCGACACCCAGCACGTCGGCCAGCGCCAGGATGACGTCGTCGCGGTCGCGGGCCGGGGCGAGCGCGGCAACGATGACCGGTGGTCCGTCCACTATGGACTCGGCGGCGTGCAGGGCCAGCGTGGTCTTGCCGACCCCGCCCGGTCCCACCACCGTCACCAACCGGTGGTCGGCCAGCAGCCTTACCACCTCGGCCAGCTGCCGGTCGCGGCCGACGATGCTGGTCAGGTGCGATCGCGGCCCCCGCCAGGCCGGTGCGGCCGGGACTGGCCGCGACACGCTCCGGTCACGCCCGTCATCGCCCAGGTCGGGGGCAGCGGTGCGCGCACCGGCGGTTGTGCCCGTACCCAACAAAGGATCGTGGGTCAAAATGGCCTGCTCCAACCGGGAGAGCTCCGGCCCCGGCTCCAAACCCAGCTCGTCGATGAGCGTGCGCCGCGCGTCCCGGAAGCGTTGCAGCGCTTGGGCCTGCTGCCCACTTCGGTAGAGCGCCACCATGAGCAGGCCCACCGACCTTTCCCGCAGCGGGCGCGCCGCCGCCAGCACTGTCAGCTCGGTCGTCACCTCCCGATGGCGGCCCAGCGCCAGCTCTGCCTCGATCCTGTCCTCTGTCGCGGTCATCCGCATCTCGTCAAGACCGGCGCAGATCTGCTCCCGCACCCGCTGTGTGGCCACATCGGACAGAGCCGGCCCGCGCCACAGCGCCAATGCGGCCTCCAGGATGCGCGCCACCGTCGCGGGGTCACCGGCCTCCCTAGCCTGGTTCACCATGCGGCGGAACCGGTGCACGTCCACCGAGTCGGCGGGCGCCTCCAGCACATATCCCTGGCCCTTGGTGAGCAGCCGCACCCCGTGGCGCTCCGCGCCGGCCGTGCGCAGAATCGTGCGCAGGCGGGAAATATGCGTCTGCACCACCGAACGCGCGCGCTTGGGCGGATCCCTTTCCCACAGCAGCTCGACGAGCTGCCCAACCGGCACCACCCGGCCCAGCTCCACGGCGAGGATCGCCAGCAGGCAGCGCTCTTGTGGCCGGCCGAGGGCGACCGGCGAGCCGGCGGAGGTGAAGTCCACCGGTCCGAGTAGCAAGAACTCCACGATCGAACGCTAGCCCGATCTTGCTTGCTGTCAAGCGCTTGTCAAACTCCCGGCAAGGGGCCAGCGCCGCATTGAACTATGTGGACAGAGCAGCCGCCCGGATTCCGTCAAGCGCTTGTGAAGCAGGTGGAAAGCCAGTTGTGACGATCAGCAACGAGGATGCGTCCAGACCCTCTCGAAAGGACCCTCGTGTTGATCCCGAAACGTCGCGCGGCCACGCCGGACCGCCCGCGTGCTCCTTTGCGGACGCTCGCCGCCATGCTGGCCATAGTGCTCGCCCTCACCGGGCCGGCGGTCGCCGAACCCGAAGCCGCCCAGGCGGGGCAGACCACCGCTCAGGCGACGCAAACCGCCGCTCAGGCGATCATCCGCACCTCGATCGCGCCCGGCTCGTACGCCATCACCCTCATCACCGGCGACAAGGCGACCCTGTCCGTCGGCATCGACCGGCGGATCCAGGTCAAGCTCGAGCCCGCCGTCCGCGCCGATGGCTCCATCCCTTCGATCACCTGGTACTCCACTGGCGAGGGCATCCACGCCATCCCGGCCGACGTCCAGGAACGCATCGACGACGGGGAGCTGGACGAGAAGCTGTTCGACCTGCAGTACTTGGTGGAGAACAAGTACCACAACGAGGGGGCGCTGCCGCTGATCGTCGAGTACCGCGGGGCTGTCAAGCCGCTGGCCGCCGCGGCCACGACCACCCCGCTCAGGAGTGTGAAAGCAGCCGCCACCGTCACGGTGGACAAGGGCCGCGCCAAGGAGTTCTGGAACGGTCTGGCCAAGAAGAGCACTGCCCGTGTTGCAGCCGCCGAAGCGCCGCTGGCCGAAGGAGTCAAGAAGATCTGGCTCGACCGGGTCGCCAAAGTCGTCCTCGACCAGAGCGTGCCGCAGATCAATGCGCCGCAGGCGTGGCAGGCCGGCTACACCGGCGCCGGGGCCAAGGTCGCCATCCTGGACTCAGGCATCGACGCCACCCACCCCGACCTGGCCGGCAAGGTGATCGCCAGCCGCAGCTTCGTGGACGGCGTCGCGGAGGCGATCGACGACCACGGCCACGGCACCCACGTGGCGAGCACGATCGCGGGCACCGGCGCCGCCTCCACGGGCAGGTACAAGGGGGTCGCACCGGATGCGAGCCTCATCATCGGCAAGGTCTGCGACAGCGGCGGGTCATGTCGCGACTCCGACATCATCGCCGGCATGGAGTGGGCCGCCATCGAGCAGGGCGCAGACGTGATCAGCCTGAGCCTCGGCGGATGCTGCAGCGACGGCACCGACCCGATGAGCCAGGTGGTCAACACGCTGACCGCCCAGACCGGCGCTCTGTTCGTGATTGCTGCGGGCAACGACGGCTCCGGGCCGGGCACGATCGGCGCGCCCGGCGCAGCCGACGCGGCGCTGACCGTTGGCGCGGTCTCCAAGACCGATCAGCTGGCCGGCTTCTCCAGCCGCGGGCCGCGCAGCGGCGACTCCGCGATCAAGCCGGAGATCACCGCGCCCGGTGTCGACATCGTCGCCGCACGGGCGGCAGGAACCTCGATGGGAACGCCGGTCGGGGCCAGCTACACGACCGCCAGCGGGACGTCGATGGCCACACCACACGTGTCCGGTGCGGCCGCGCTGCTGGTGCAGCAGCATCCCGAATGGACCGGCCCGCAGCTCAAGGCGGCGCTCATGTCCACCGCCCGCGACGGCGGTTACACCGTCTACGAGCAGGGCGCCGGGCGGGTCGACGCCGGACGCGCCAGCCGCCAGCAGGTTCTGGTCACCACGCCGATAGCCGACTTCGGGCTCCTGGCCGTGCCGGGCGACGGGACGATGGCCCGCACGCTGACCTACAGCAACCCGACTTCGGCACCGGTCACCCTCGACCTGACCCCGTCGATACGCAAAGCCGACGGCACAGCCGTTCCCGCGGGGACACTGACCGTCGACAGCCAGTCGGTGACGATCCCGGCCGGGGCAACGGCCTCGATCGGTGCGACGCTGACCCACAACGGGCTGGCCGCCGGTCTCTACACCGGGTCGGTGGTGGCCACCAACGCCGCCGCCGACCTGCGCCTGACCATCCCGGTCGGGCTTACCATCGGCGACTTCAAGCACCGGCTAAGGGTCACTGCGGTCTCGCGTACCTGTGAGAACGGAGTTTTGTGCATCCCGGGGGAGAGTGCCTTCTGGTTCAACCAGATGTTTGTGTACCGCCTCGGCGACGCCGACGCCAAAACCGGAATCAGGCAGGCGCAGCCCACCCGGATCGCGTTGCGGCCGGTCACTTTCCCCGGCGAATCCATGGTTTTCGAAGGCGAAGTGGCCGCGGGTAACTACATGATTCACTGGCAGCCGACCTGGATAGCTTCCGACGACAACCAATGGCAGCATCCCGAGATCTTCGCACCCGAGGTGCTGGTGACCGGTCCGACCGACCTGAGCCTGGACTCCAACCAGGCGATCAAGAACGAGTTCAAGGCACCCAAGCCGATCGGCGCCAACCGTTCCGCCGCGCGTCTGACGACCCGTCTGATGGGCGATGGCTCCATCGGCGCGGTCACCGGGACGGTGTACGCCTACGGGGACGGCAACATGTGGAGCCTTCCCTCGGCGCCGGTCAAGGACGGCACCGTGCTGACCGCTTTCAACGGGGCATTCACCGCCCCGGACATCACCATGAAGGTGGAGGGGCGCGGGTCCTTCGCCCTCAACCCGCTGTATCCGGGGATGTACCCCGAGGGGCACCAACACTTCGCGACCCCGGTCCGCTTCCCGCAGGGCAGCAGGACACTGGAACTGGTCGACGTGGCATATGCGACCGCCGCCGACACGGCAAAGGCCAGACTCACGGGCAAGCTTGCCCTGATGCGCATCGATCCGTCCTGCGTTCTGCCGCCGGAAACATTGCAGCGGCTCAAGGACGCGGGCGCGGCCGGGGTGGTATTGAACTCCGATCTGTGCGGGGTGCCGATCTACATGATCCCCATGCCGGCCAACGCCGACAAGCCGCAGATCCCCTATGTCACCATCGGCACGGCGGAGGCGAAACGGCTCACCGCGTTGCTGTCTTCCGGGCCGGTGCGCATCAGCCTCACCTCGACCCCCGTCTCGCCGTATTCCTTCTACCTGACCGACTTCACCCGCGGCAAGGCCATACCGGCCAAGCCGGTGCTGCGGTTCGAGGCGAAGGACCTCACCACCATCGAGGCCCGCTACCACTCCGGCCGGGCTGCCTCGGTAAATCGGGTGCAGTTCGTCTGGCACTCGGGCGAGCCCATGCAGATCAACCAGACCAACGAGTTCAACGTGCCGAGCACGATGACCGAATACTGGTCGGTCGATCCGCAAGCCGAGGTATGGCGAGAGGTTTTCGGGGGCGACATCTCCACCCTCGTCAACCGGGCCGACGTTTTCACCAAGCCACGGCGGACAACCGAGGACTGGAACGTCGAACCGATCGTGCCCGGCGCGGCATTGCGTGGCGTCCCGCGGCCCGACATCTGCGCGGGCTGCCGCGACGGTGACCTCTTCTGGCCGCAGATGTATTGGACCGGCGGCGATCCGGCCTTCACCGGTGGGGTCGTGGCTTATGAGTTCCTGCTGAGCCCGCCGCCCGACATGTGGAAGGGGCTCAAGCTCTCCCGCGATGGCACCGAGATACCGATGACGCCGTACCAGGGATTCCTGCCCGCCTACCGGTTGCCGCCGGACAGCGGCCGCTACCGGCTGGAGATGGACGCTTCGTTCTACCGCAACGGCACGAAGACGGTGTGGGACTTCCGATCCGAGGGGACCGCGAACACCGACACGGTCTCCGGCGAGTACAGGTGTGTGCGGCAGGACTCACCTGCCGGCGACTATCAGGGCTGCCGGGCCGAGCCGCTGATCTTCCTGAACTACGACCTCGGCCTGAGCCTGGGCAACACCACCCCGGCACCAGGAGCGCAGCTATTCGAGGTGACCGCCTACCGGCAGCCCTCGGCCAACGCGTCACGGATTCAGGGCGTGAAGGTATGGGTCAGCTACGACAGTGGTACCAAATGGATCCAGGCCTTGGTGGTTCCCAAGGGCGACGGCAAATACGCAGTGGCCGTGCTGCACCCCTCCGCCAAGCATCGCGCCTCGGACACGGTCAGCATCAAGGCCGAGGCCTGGGACGCCGACGGCAATCGGGTAGAACAGGTCATCCCGAGGGCGTTCCAGCTCAGTGAGCGAACCTCACCGCGGCACCGCGGCGGCTTCGTCGAGTGATTGGCCCGGTGGTTGGGTGCCCGGCCGGGTGCCCAACCACCTTCTTGGTTCTGGAGCACGACGGCGCGAATTCAAAGGCAACCCTGATGTTCCCCACGGTTGGGGCATAGCTTGCGACCGTAGGTTCCTGGGCAGGTTCGAAGATCGATTGCGAGTGCTGGCGGTGACGAACCTGTGGCCGGAGAACGGAAGCTTTCGCGGGATCTTCGTTGACGAACAGGTCAAAGCATTGCTTGCGCTTGGGCACACCATCGATGCGGGATCGACGTGGTCGCCCAGCCGGAGAGCCTCCGCCAGCTGGAGATCGCGGCGCTAGCCCCCGCTGGAAAGCGTTGACCTTGCCGCGCCGGCCACGCATCGCGCCCGTCGCCGAGCGCCGAAAGGTACCGAAAGCTTTCGGTAACCGGCGGGAGGTCACAGGGCTCGCGGCACTCGGAACCTGCGACGGAGCTCCGAAGGCATCTTGCCAAAAGCGCTTTCGTCAGCCATCGTGTGGCTAGTTCTGAGTCATTCATGGAGGTGCTCCGGGCCCCACCGGGTCCGCGGTGCCGAATACGGATCGCTCCTAGGCCTGAGCCGGGCCAATATATAGATAGTTGTCTATATATTGCTGGTCTTGTGGGGTGGCCCGTCCCGGGCGCCGGGTGAAGGCGCCGTCTTTCTACGCGTCCCTGCAGAAAGGAAACTCAACGTGTTAGCTCGATCCATCCGCAAGGCCCGCCTGCTCCCGGCGCTGGCCGCACTCGTGACGCTGGTTGTGCTTGTCCAGCCGAGCACCCCGGCGTTCGCCGCCGTGGACAGCATGACCGTCAACTTCGCGCTCTTCGGCGGCACGCCGACCTACCGCGCCTCCGGCTTCATCTACGGCACCTCGACCAACGCGTCCTCGCCCCCGCTGTCCACCACCGACCAGATCAAGGTCAAGATTATGCGCGCGGGCGGGTCGCAGATCGGCTGTCCCAACGGTGGCTGGGTCAATGGCGGCTACACGGCACGGTGGAACTTCATGCGCGCCTACTACAACCGGGCACAGCGCACGGGCGCCCGTGTCGAGATGCTGCTGTCGGGGTTGTGGGGGTCCGACGGGGTTTGCAACGTGCCTCGCTGGCCGGGCGACAACGGCAACTGGACTGACTACACCAACTTCGTCAACCGCATCATCGCCGACGTGCGTGCGGCCGGGATGACCGGATCGAACGTGCGCTGGGACATGTGGAACGAGCCGAACATCTTCTTCTGGGGCCGCAGTCAGGCCCAGTATTTCGAAATGATCCGCCGCGGTACCCAGCTGGTCCGCGCCGCGCTCCCCGGCGTGGTCGTGATGGGTCCCAGCTGCGCCTGCGGGCCTGCCAACGGCTGGTTCGCCCAGTACCTGGACTACGTGCGAGCCAACAACGTGGTGCCGAACATCCTTAGCTGGCACGCTCTTCCGGGCGACCCGGCCTCCGACGCGGCCACGGCCAACAACCTGCTCGCCGCCCGCGGCATGAGCGTGCAGGGCTTCTCCGTCAACGAGTACGGCGCGTTCGGCGCCGAGCAGCAGCCCGGCCCGTCCGCCTGGTACATCTCCCGGCTGGAGCGCTGCAACTGCGACGGCGCCCGAGCCAACTGGGGCAATGTGGGCCAGACTCCGTCGCTTTACGACACTCTCGGCTGGCTCACCACCTCCAACGTGGGCCAGACCATGGGGCAGTGGTGGGTCTACAAACGCTACGCCGACCAGTCCGGCCAGCGCACCAACATCACACCGGGCTCGTCGCACGACGGCATCGTGTTCCAGGACTCGGGCGCCCGCCGGTCCCTTGCCGTCTACGGGGCGCGGGCCGGGGGAGCGCAGGGCGCCATCGACATCCGTTACAACAACATCCCGTCATGGTTGCCCACCAACGGTTCGGTCAACGTCCTCGTGGAGCGGATGCCGTCGACCAACGCGTTCGTCAGCGCCCCGACGGTGGTCACCAACAGCCGCTTCACCGTCAGCGGCAACTCCATCCTGGTCACCATCAACTGGACCAACGCCAACGACGCCTACGCCATCACGCTGACGCCATGAGCTGATGACTATGCCGTGCGGCTGGTGGTCCGGGGTCCGGTGGACTCTCTGACCACCAGCCGCGTGGGATGGCGGATGATTCCGCTGAGGTCTTCACCGGCCAGCGCGCGAAACAGGTATCTGGCGGCGGCGGCGCCGATTTCCTGCAGGTTCAGATCGATGGTGGTAAGCGGCGGGCGGCTCTGCGCCGAGAAGACCTCCCAGTTGTCGTACCCCACCAAGGCAACGTCATCGGGGATGCGCACGCCCATCTGATGCAGGGTGTCCGCCACTCCCACGGCGAGCTGGTCGCTGCCGCAGAAGATGGCGTCGAGGTGCGGATGCGCGGCGAGCAGGGTGCGTGCGGCGTGCCGGGCCCATTGCTGCGTCCAGTCACCGAACATGGGACCGCCGACGATCTGCTGCTTGGCCTCAGCCAGCGTCTCGCCGAGCGACTCGGCCCGCTCCCGGGCGGCGCGGTAGGTCGGCTCGCCCGTGATGTGCCCGATCGCCCGCCGGCCCTGCGCCAGCAGATGTTCGGCGGCCAACCTTGACCCGCCGCGGTCGTCGGAGACGATCGACAGATCTTGCGGGTTGTCCGACTCCCCGTAGACGTAGACCACCGGCACCGCGATCTGATCGGCGAGCGAAGCCCGCACATCGTTCGTCTCGCCCAGCACGATCAGGCCGTCGACCGAACGCGCCAGCAGCGTCCGCAGATAGTGCTGGCGGCGGATGGCGTCACCGCGCGCATCGCACAGCAGCACCGACATCTCCTCGTTGCCGGCGGTGTTCTCCACGCCGAGCAGGATCGGGATGGCGAACCTTCCGCCCAGCTCGTCGGTGAGCAGCCCGATCGTGCGGGTGCGCCCCGAGCTCAGTCCGCGCGCCATGGCGTTGGGCCGAAACGCCAGCTCTTCGGCGGCCTTGAGCACCCGTCGCCGGGTCGCGGGCGCCACCTCGTCGCGCTCGTTGAGCGCCTTCGAGGCGGTGGCAATGGAGACCCCCGCCTGCCGAGCCACATCGGTCAGGGTCGCTGAACGCTCACTTTGCCTAGCTGCCTGCCTCGCCACCGAAAGCCTTTCGGGTCGCACCGCCGTTTCGCCTGTCTTCATGGCGCACTGTACCTGGCACTTTGACCGTCCTCCACGGTGCTCCTTGACAACCGAGAGATCACATCGCAAAATTCCCGAAAGTGTTTTCGGTACCAGGTTGCCCTGCCATCAAAGGGCAAAGCGCCCCCTGCCTGGTCGGCATCCGAAACGCGGGCTGTGCGGACCGAAATGGATCATCCGACTGCAAGAGCTAGAAGGCGGCACAAGCATGACGACGGAGCTGCACGCGCTGCCGGATCATCCGACAGATGCCCTGGCCATCGCTACGGCGGGGCCTGCCACCCGGCAGGGTCCGGCCAGCCCGACCGGTGGGGCGGTGGCCGCACTGCGGCCGGTCGGGCTTGACGCCGTCCGCCTCGACCCGCAGGGCCTGCTCGGTCATTGGCAGGAGCGCAACGCCACGGCCACCCTGCCGCATTGCGTGCGGCAGCTCGACGAGAGCGGCGCCATCGACAACGTGCGCCGCGCCCTCGGGGAGGTGAGCGGGCCACACGTCGGGATGTGGTTCAGCGACTCCGACATCTACAAGACATTGGAGGCCGCGGCCTGGCAACTCGGGCGCGACCCGGCCAATGTGGCGCTGCGGGCGTTCATCGACACGACATCCGCACTGCTTGCCCGCGCGCAGGAGGCGGACGGTTACCTCAACTCGTATGTCCAGTCGGACGCCGGCCGCACGCGGTGGGACGAGATGAAGACCAGCCACGAGCTTTACTGCGCAGGGCATCTGATCCAGGCGGCGGTAGCCTGCGCCCGGGCGGGCGTGGGCGCGGAACTGTTCGCGGTGGCTCAGCGGTTGGCGGACCTTGCGGTGCAACGCTTTGGGGCCGAGGATGGCGAAGCCGTGTGCGGCCACCCGGAGATCGAGACCGCTCTCGTCGAGCTCCACCGCACCACCGGCCGGCAAGACTACCTCGATCTGGCGCGGCGCTTCATTGACTTGCGGGGCAAGGGTTTGCTCGGCGAGGACGACCGGTTCGGCCGTGCCTACTTCCAGGACCATGTCGCTGTCCGCGACGCCACCGAGGTGACCGGCCACGCCGTGCGCCAGCTCTACCTACTGGCCGGCGTTGTCGACGTGGCGGTCGAGACCGGCGACGGCCAGCTGCTCGACACCGCAGAACGGCTGTGGGAATCGGCGTTCCAGACCAAGACCTACCTTACCGGCGGACACGGCTCCCGGCACTGGGGTGAGGCCTTCGGCGACCCGTACGAGCTGCCGCCCGACCGCGCCTACGCGGAGACCTGCGCCGCCATCGCCAGCTTTCAGTGGAACTGGCGGCTGCTGCTGGCCACCGGCGCGTGCCGCTACGCCGACGAGATGGAACGCGCCCTCTACAACGCGATCGGTGTCGCCACCTCAACCGACGGAACGCATTTCTTCTACTCCAATCCACTCCAGCTGCGGACAGGCCACGACGGATCCCACGAGGACGCCCCGTCGCAGCGGCTTTCCTGGTACACCTGTGCCTGCTGCCCGCCCAACCTGGCCCGGCTCATGGCATCGCTGCAGTCCTATGTGGCCACCGCGGATGGCGATGGGGTCCAGCTGCACCTTTACGCGTCCGGAAACGTCCACACCGGACACGGTGAATTGGAGATGGACACCCACTACCCGTGGCAGGGCCAAGTCCGGGTGCGGGTGCGCGCCGCCGGCACGCAATCGTGGACGCTCGCACTGCGGGTACCCGGCTGGTGCGCGCAGGCGACGGTGGCGATCGACGGGATCGCCGTCGATGTCGCTGTGGACGACGGATATTTGCGGCTCACCCGCGTGTGGGGCGAGGACACCACCATCGTGCTGGATCTGCCGATGCCCGCGAGGCTGGTCAGTGCTCATGCCCGGGTCGACGCCGTACGAGGGTGTGTCGCTCTGATGCGCGGGCCTCTCGTGTACAGCGTCGAGCAGGCTGATCTACCCGAAGGTGTTGTTCTGGAGGACGTTCGCCTGGACACCGGCGTCCTCACCGCGACCGACTCCGGTGACGGAAGGGTGATGCTGTCGGCGAGCGGGCTCGTGCCGGAGGCGCCAGGACCCACCGATCTGTATGGCGAATACCCGTCGCCGCCGCGTTCGCAAGCGCGCATCCCACTGACCGCGATCCCTTACTTCTATTGGGGCAACAGGGAACCAGGGCCGATGCGGGTCTGGATTCCCACCGCCGAAGGCGAAGGCGAGCAATGACCCAGCGCGTCTAGCTCGCCATAGCCGCGTCGTACGGCCACCGAGCCCGGTGTGTCCGGACGGCTTTTGCACCGACCCGGGACCGCCCGTTGCAAGGCGGAGCGGGTCCCGCCATTTTGTGACCAAAGGAGAAGTCATGAAAGGCATTGCAAGCCTGCGGGGCGGTCGGCGGGCAGTCACCGCCGTCCTCGCCGCCGGGCTCGCCGTCGTCCTCGCGGCATGCGGTTCCAACGCCGGTACCAGCGACACGGTACAGGCCGGGCCGGATGGGGTCGACGACGGCAGCGAGCTCACGCTGTGGACCCGCGCACCGTTGGAGAAGCAAGCCAACTTGCTCGTCGAGGCGTATAACGCCAGCCACAAGAACAAAGTGAAGCTGACCGTCGTACCAAATGATGATTATGTAGCGAAAGTCGGTGCCGCAGCCGGAGCTGGCAGCCTGCCTGACCTCTTCGCCGCCGATATCGTGTATGTTCCCAACTGGGTGAAGCAAGGACTGTTCAAAGACATCAGCGCCAACGTGAACGCTCTGTCGTTCAAGGATTCCATCAACAAGGGCCACCTCGCCGCCGGTACCGACGGTGGCAAGAATTATGTTCTGCCCTTCGTGCTGGACCTGTCGATGCTGTTCTGGAACAAGGCTCTGTTCAAGGACGCGGGGCTCGACCCGGAGAAGGCACCGGCAACTCTGGCCGAGTTCGCCGCGGCCGCCAAGGCCGTGCAGGGATTGCACAAAGACGGCGTCTACGGCACCGCGACCGGCCTCAACTGCGGTGGCTGCATGGTCTTCACCTGGTTCCCGTCGTTCTGGGCGGACAGTCAGGACGTCATGAGCCCCGACGGGAAGAAATCACTGCTGACCTCCGATACCTCCAAGAAGGTGCTCGGGACGTGGCAGGACCTGTGGAAGTCGGGCGCGGTGCTGCCGTCGTCCAAAGACGAGGCCGGTCCAACGTGGACAGCCGGCTTCACACAGGGCAAGGTGGGCCTTATGTTCTACCCCGCGACACTGCTCTCATCCACCCCATTCGATGTGGGAGTGGCGGGCATTCCCGGTGTCAACGGTGGCGCATCGACATTCGTCGGCGGTGACGGCATCGGTGTCTCCAAGGACTCCAAGAAGGCCAACCAGGCATGGAACTTCCTGAACTGGATGATGTCGGAGAAGGCCCAGGTGGACGTGCTGGCGAAGAACAACGACGTGGTGTCCCGGTCTGACCTGGCGAACAACTCGTTCGCGGCGAAGGACCCACGCCTGGTCACCATCAACAAGGTGGCCGGCAACGGCAAGACTCCGGTGGCGCTCAACTTCCAGCAGGCGTATAACGCCACCAATAGCCCGTGGCTGACCCTTGTGCGCAACTATGTGCTCGGCGACGGCGCGGATCTGCAAAAGAACAACGATCAGGTGACAGCGGTACTCGCACAGTAAAACCGGCTGGCTTGGCCAGCCTGTCCTCACTGGCCGGCCAAGCCAGTCCCTCGATCGCATCAGGAGGAGATGTGGTCAAGAAACGGTCGCGGCGCGACGGCAATGCCCTGATGGGTTGGCTTTACGCGACCCCGACCGCGGTGTTTGTGGCGTTGCTGTTCGCTTTGCCGCTGCTGCTCGTGCTCAAGATGTCCGCGTCGAGATGGCCGCTGCTGGGCGGCGACAAGGGCCTGAACTTCCCGGACAACTACGCAAAAGCCGTGCAGAACCGTTTTTTTGCAGACTCCCTGATCTTTACATTGAAATACACCATTTTAGCTACGATTCTCCTGATCGGCCTGGGGCTCGGCCTGGCCCTCCTGGTGCAGGAGTCGTCGCGCTGGCGCAACCTGCTGCGGGCCTCTTTCCTCATCCCGAGCGCTCTCGGCCTCGCCTCCGCGTCATTGCTTTTCTATGTTCTTTACTCGCCGCTTGCCGGTCCGCTTGCGCCAGTGATGCAACGCCTTGGTTTAAGTTTTCTTGGTACGCCGAACATGGCGCTCGGATCCACCCTGTTTCTCATCGTGTGGCGCTACGCCGGCTTCTACATGGTGCTCATGCTGGTGGGGTTACAGGGAATCCCGGCCCAGGTGCACGAGGCGGCCCTGATCGACGGCGCGAGCCGCTGGCAGCAGTTCCGCCGGGTCACCCTCCCGCTGCTGCGGCCAACCCTGGCATTGAGCACGGTGCTGTGCGTGACCGGCTCGCTGCTTGCTTTCGAGCAGTTCTACATCCTCACCAAAGGCGGGCCGGACAACAGCACCATCTCGGTCGTCCAGCTCATCTACACGGTCGCGTTCCAAGGCCAGAACGACCTCGGTGTGGCGGCGGCGCTGTCGGTCATCGGCCTGCTCGCCCTGATCGTCATCAACGTGGCGCAGCTGCGCGCCTTCCGTTCCGAGGGGAGCTGACATGCGGACCACCGTCGCGGGCGTGGCGTTGCGGATGCCTTACTGGGTGTTCACCGGTGGCCTGGCCGCCATCTTCCTTTTCCCGCTCGGCTGGACGGCCGTCAGGTCGGTCGCTCCGCAACCCGGCACCAACCAGGTCCACGGGTGGGGATTCGGCAACTACGTGACGCTCGGCGGGTACCAGGCCGGCATCTGGCGATACCTAGCCAACTCCGCCTTCGTGTCTCTGCTCACGGTGACGCTGACGCTGCTGATCTCCCTACTCGGCGGGTACGCCTTCGCCCGCTTCAAATTCCCGGGAAGGAACCTGCTTTTCCTTGCCACCCTGGCCATTCTCATGGTGCCCTATGCGACCCTGCTGATCCCGCTCTACGTGCTGCTCAACAACGTCGGGCTGGCCAACTCGCTGGTCGGGGTCGCCCTCGTCCTCACCATGTTCCAGCTGCCCTTCGCGACGTTCATGATGCGGATATCGTTCGAGGCCATACCACGCGAGCTGGACGAAGCCGCGCAAGTGGATGGCTGCTCATCCTTCGCCCTTCTGCGCAGGGTTCTGCTCCCTTCCGTGAAGCCCGGCCTCATCACCGTCGGGCTGTTCGCTTTCCTGGCCGCGTGGAACGACTTCATAGCACCGCTCATCCTCATCAACGACTCCGACCAGATGACCCTGCCGCTGGCCGTGGCCAACCTGCGCGGCCAGGTGCAGGGCGTGGTCGACTACGGGGCGACCGAGGCAGGCGTGGTCGTCCTTGCCCTGCCGTGCACGGTGCTTTTCCTTCTGCTCCAACGACATTACGTGCGGGGCTTCATGACCGGCGCACTCAAAGGCTGACACGCCAACCGGCAAACCGCGCCTGGCGATGAGGAGCCAGCCGCATCTCGCATGATCCTCAAAGTCGTGCTCGACGGCCTGCGCGCTCGGTAACTCAAGCGCGCCAGGCCACCGCCGGTGATTCAAGTGCGCCGGGTTACGTCCACTGGCCCGGATTGCACCAGAAACTGGTGTTGCCGCTGATCTCGGTAACGCCGTTCGAGACGAAGGTGTAGAACACTTGCAACCCTCGGCCGGGGTTCGGGCATCTCGTGCTGAGGTTCGGGCCGGCCGTCGTGTAGATCACATCGGTGGCTGGCGGGAAGACGATGGTCACGTGCCACGTGGTTGTCCCGGTGCTTGACCCGAGGCAGAAGAAGCGCGAGCCGCCCGACTCGCAATGCGGTGCCGGTACGGCGGCTGCCGCCGGGGCTGCGGGCACGACCAGCGCCCCGAGCAGCAAGGTCACGGCGACCGCTAGTGAACGAATCGAAGTATTCATAGCGATGAGTATAATGTCGCGTCAATGCGACCGCGAGTCAACGGACCGAGCGCATAAAGCGCCTCGGTGAGGACGTTGGGGTCGCTGACAGGTAGCGGCGATTGCAGCGCGTCGAGCAACGGCTGGATCGCTCGTTCGTCGCCGCGCAGCGCGAGCCCGTGGATCGCCTCGGCGAGGGTGTCTGGATCATCGTCGGTGAGGCGGTGGGCTAGGGCGTCTCGTAGTCGCGGGAAGTCTTGTTTCGTCTGGCGGGCCAGGCCGAAGGTCGCCCAGTCGCGCACCGAAGGCTCGTCGTCGGAAGATAGCGTGATCAGCACGTTGAGGGCCACCGCCTGTGAACGTCCGAGCAGTCCGAAAACGACACCCGCGCGAACCTTGGCATCGTGGTGTGTGTGCAGTTGGACAAGCGTTTCCAGGCACCGCTCGTCGCCGATGTGCCCGAAACCCACGGCGATACTGTTGAGCACCGCGGAGTCATGCTCCCGCTGGGCCATGGCCAGCAGCAGCTCGAGCGCGCCCTCGCGGAACGGTCCATCGATCGCCGGCGCTCCCGGGCCGGCCCCAAGCTGGCCGAGGACGTCGGCGGCCAGCGCGCGATACACCGGCTCGGGGTGCTCAGACAGACGTGACGCGACCGTCAAGGCTTGACCGCCGCCGTTCACGTGCAGCCAGCTGACCAGCTCCCACCGGCGATCCTCGTCGTCGTCGGCAGCTGCAAGCAGTGCTTGGTCGAAGGCTTGCGCGACGGTGAGCTCCGACGTTGACATGTGGTCATCCTGCAAAGCTTCGGGCAGCGGGCGCAACACCATTCTGCTTCTCAAGACCCACGCTTATACAACTACCATGACCGTCATGCTGTTCATGGTGGTGGAACGTTTCCGTGACCACGGCGCGAGGGCTGTATACGAGCGGGCACGTGAGCACGGACGGATGATGCCCGACGGGCTGCGCTACGTCGATAGCTGGGTCGAAGCCAGCTTGAGCCGATGCTTTCAGCTCATGGAGTGCGACGATCTGAGTTTGCTGATGACCTGGATCGGCCGATGGGACGATCTGATCGACTTCGAGGTTGTGCCTGTGGTGACAAGCGGCGAAGCCTCCGCGGTCGTCAATGCCGTGAGCCGGTAGGCGCCACTGCGGTCCGATATGGAGGCGATGCGTGGGAAAACCCGCTGACAGTGTCGATCTCGAATCTGGGTGCAACAGCGGGTGGGACGCGAGCGTATTGGAGGGCGAGACCTAAGAGAGGGGGTGCTGTGCATAGCTTCGATGGCTTTGTCACCGAGTGCCTGCCGTCGTTGGGCCGCTACGCCTACATGCTCACTGGCAATGTGCATGCGGCGGAGGACCTTGTCCAGGACACGCTGGTCAAGCTGGCGGGAGCGTGGCGCCGGGTGAGGCGCGACGGAAACCCTCTGGCCTATGCCCGGACGGTGATGTTCCGGACGTTCCTGAGCCGGTGGCGGGTGTTGCGGCGGGAGCCGGCGTTCGAGGCCTTGGGGGATCGAGCGGCGCTGAGCGATGAGTTCGCCGGCGTGGATTCGCGCGACGCGCTGCGTCGGGCGATGGCTTTGTTGCCGCGGTTGCAACGGGCGGTGCTTGTCCTGGGCTATCTGGACGACCTGCCCGATGAGGAGATCGCTGAACTCCTCGGAAGGCGGCCCGCCACCGTTCGGTCTCTTCGCCACCGTGGCTTGCAAGCGTTGCGGCGGCAGCTAGAACCCCGCGAGTCACAGGAGGCGTCCCATGCGAGATTTTGAGGAGCAATTGCGTGTTGAACTGCGTCGCACAGAGCCCATGCTGCTCATCAGCCGCGAGAGCATGCTGGCGCGGGTAGTCAGAGCGCGCAGGCGCAGGACAGTGGGAATTAGCATGGCGGCGGCAGGGCTCGCGGTCGTGGCGGTCGTAGTGGCCGTGCCAATGCTCGGCCGCGCCGGTTCCGACGTGGCCAACCCGCCGATGGCGCGGGCGCTGCATTCCGTTGATGTGATCAACGTCGTCTTTCATGACCGTTTTCATGGGTACGCGTTACAGCAACGCTGCGTCCAACCGGATGCCATTCTCATGATGTCGCCGCGCAAAAAACCCATGCCAGAGCAGCCGTCGAGGTGTCTTCTCAGCCTGATCAAGACGGCCGACGCTGGGAAGACGTGGCAGGAGCGGCCGATCCCAGCGCCGAACACATCGCCGCCGACGGCCTACCACTCGCCGACGCTTTGGGCGCCCGAAGCGGGCACTCTGGCGCTGGCCGCCGATGACGGTCGTTATTGGACGAGCCCCGATGGCGGCGAAACCTGGAACCCGATGCCTGGAATATACGACCTGAACCCGCCTGGGAAGGTTCTGCAATTCGACTTCTACGATCGGCACGTTCTTCTCGCCGACTCCTTGGACCCGTTTGTCCGCGGAGCGCGGCTCGTTCCGGCCTCCGACGGCAGCTACTGGACTTCAGGCTGCGAGAAGGGCTCGTGCATAAAGGTCACCCGGGATCTCGGCGCGACGTGGCAAACCTTGATACCAGACGAGAACGAGGTCACCCGCTGGATCGCCACGGTCGACGGCCAGACCGTTTACGCGATAACCAGCGTGGACCAATCTTCCAGCGCCTTTAAGCTGCGGCGCTCCATCGATGGCGGTGTGACCTGGCAGCTGGTGTCGGACACCATGCCAGACTGCTACAACGGGCTCGTTCTGCCCAACGGGGACCTGGTGACACTTTCTTTCGCCAACGATGGTGAGGTGCACCGGATCGCCGCCGGAACGAACACACCGGTGCTGATTCCCGGCGTCCCCACAGACATCCACGATTTCTATCTGACCGGAGGCGTGATCGTCCTCGCGGGTCCGGTAGACCTCACGCCCATAGACAAGATGCCCCAAGACCCGTTGGATGTCATGCCGGCAGCGTGGATTTCCACCGACAGCGGTGTGTCCTTCTTTCCGCTCCCGGTTCCGGCGGCGTTGCCAGCGAGCTGAATCCTTCCTGACAATAGGAACAATGGAACCCATGTGGCGTTGCAACATCGCCACATGGGTTCACAAGTGTTTGTTCGCGGCGTTAACAGCTCAGCAGCTTCTTGGCACAACCGCGCGCCAGCAAGCGTTAGGTTATTGGAAGGCGGGGGATTGACGGATTTCCCCAGTATCACGTAGGAGAGGTAGCCGAGGTGGTGGATCGCGAGATCGTGACGCTGGCAGTCGTCGACAGCCGCATAGAAGCGGAGCTGATGGCTGGTCTGCTGCGCAGTCACGGCGTGAGCGCCGTCGTGTCAGCCGACGACGTCGGGGGACAGGAGCCACAGTTGCAGCGTCAAGGCGTAAGAGTGCTTGTTCCCGCTGCGGAGGAGGCTTATGCGCGGGAGATTCTGGCCGGTGGCGGGAGCACCGGACTTCTCGAAGGCTAGCTGCGGTCGACCGCCCGGCAGGATGCGACCTCGACTACCGCGATCGGCCCCGCCGCGCGTCCGTGGTCCGCCGGAATCAGCCGACCTAACCTAATCGACCACGCACGCGTCTCGCCCGGCTCAGACCTCCGCAAGCCGTGGGGTGACATCGGGAAATGAGCCGTCTCCGAAGAGGATCCGCGCCGCGAAAGCGCGCCCTGCCCGCCCGCGCAGCAGCGCCACGGCCGCTTCTGCCGCCGTGGTTGACCGGACACCGGCCAGAACACGGCGCAGCAACAGCCGGCCACGGAAACGGTTTCGCAGCGCCTGCCCGTCGTAACGGCTCAGCACGCTCTGGTCGCCGGTGCGCAGGTACCCGACGGCGACCGTCGCGGCCAGTTCCGACATGCGCAGGCATGGGTCCAGACCGCCGGCCGTCAAGGGAGACACCGCCCCCGCCGCGTCGCCGACGAGCAGCCCGGCCGGGCACGCCAGGCGCCGCAACACGCCACCGACCGGGATCGGCCCGCCCCGGCGCTGCACCGGGCCGGCCGGTGCCACAACGCCGGGCGCGTCAGTGGCGAAAGCGTCCAGCAGCCGGCGTACCCCGCCCCGCATGGCGTGCGGGTATCCTGCGACGCCAACATGGTTGTGCCAGCCGTCGTTGATGACCCAGCCCAGATAGCCGGGTGCTATCCGGGGATCCAGCACGCAATGAAACGCGGGCACGCAGGTTGTGGGCATCACTGGGTAGCTGTACTCGGCGCCGATGAGCAGGCGCCGGTTGACGCCAAGGCCGAGATCGCGAGCGACGGTCGAGCGGGCTCCGTCCGCGCCGACGATGAACCGGGCGGTCACCGGCTCGGCATCGGCGAACCGGGCCACGCCCATTCGGACATTCTCATACTTGACACCTAGTGTCACCTCGGCGCCGGCCGATTCGGCTGCGTGTTGGGCGTGCTCGTAGACGGCCGCCATGTCGGCCACCCGAAACTCGTCCCGGTCGCTGGTGAGCCGGACCGGGTCGTGTCGCGACGGTGGATACAGCAGCACGTCCCGGATCCCCGGTCCGAGCAGGTGGTCGGGCAGGTCGAAGTCGTCGAGGGTACGCCGCACGAAGATCCCGGTCGTGCGAATCCCCGTTGACAGCGTCCTACGGCGATCGACCACCATCACCCGCAGCCCACGCTCCGCGATCAGGCGGGCAGTGGTCAGGCCGGCCAGGCCCGCGCCCACGACGAGCACATCCACTGTCTTCACACCGGCGACGGTAGGGCCGATCCCGTGACTGTGCTTCGATTTGCACGCAACCGGCACCGTATCTTCGCAACGCCGTCACAAACGCGGCCTTCCGCTAGCCGAAGGTGAACGCGTAAACCTCCGCACCGGGAGCTAGGAACGTGATCTCCACCGTCCGCTCGCGCACTGCGCCGTTCTGGCGGACAAGCTGGTAGAGGCGGCCGTCTCGGAGTAGACCGGTGCCCTCGGCGTCAACGTCCACGCCATGGGACGGGCCTGGCACCTCGCCGTCCAGAAGCACACGGAACGGGACGGGGTCAGCGTTTCCCCGATTCAGCACCAGATGTGCGTCGCGTGCGTGGAATCGGCAGGCGATGCTGGCGCCTTCGCGGTCGGCAACGACCTTCTCCCGCCCGATTGTCCACTCCCCGGCGAGCGCCCAGTGGTTGAGCAGCAAGCGTTCGGGTATCACGTAGCTGGCGCGCTGGTCGATCGCGACACCGCTCGGCGAGGCGAATTTCTCGCCTCGGCCGTAACCCAGATACGTCTCCGGTGTGGCCAGGTGGTCCCAGTCGGCAACCGCTTCGACGCCAAGCCCTTCCACGGCAACCGGTTCACGCTCGATGCCGAGCAGCCGCTGCAAGACCGCATCCGACTCCTCGTAGCGTCCCTCGCCGAAGTGACTGTCGCGGATGACCCCTTCCCTGTCGATGAAATAGAGCGCCGGCCAGTAGTGGTTGTCGAAGCTGCTCCAGATTTTGTAGTCGTTGTCGATCGCTACCGGGTAGTCGATACCTCTGTCCTCGGTTGCCCGCCTTACGCCTCCGACGTTGTGCTCGAACGTGAACTCCGGCGTGTGAGCCCCGAGGACGACAAGCCCGTCGTTTCGGTACGCCTGCCACCAGGCACGCACATAGGGTTCCTGACGTAGCCAGTTGATGCAGGTCAGCGTCCAGAAATTGACGAGGACGACCTGGCCGCGCAGATCGGCGGAATCAAGCGGCTCGGAGTTGAGCCATTCGGCTGCCCCATCCAGTGGCGGCATGTGCGGGCTCTCGCGGGTCTCCCACATGGCAAAGCCTTCCCGGGTGATGGTCCAATTTAGATTGTCGTGACGGCGACATGCGTCAAGGCCGACGCGGCCTCGACGCATGTCACCTCAGACGGTCGCGGCAATATCAGGAATTTCGGATCGGGCCGAACGCGGCGCGCATCTCCGTGGTGAAGAGTTCCGGCTCTTCCCAGGCGGCGAAGTGGCCGCCTCGGTCGACCTCGTTGAAGTAGGCGACGCCCGGGTAGACCGTCTCTACCCAGCTGCGCGGGGCGGCCCAGAGCTCGCCGGGGAACACGGAGAAGCCGACCGGAACCTTGACCGGCGGCGGTGGCTGACCGGACGCATGGGCTTGCGCCAGGAACCGGCCGAACTCCCAATACCAGCGGGCGGCTGAGGCGCCGGTGCCGGTCATCCAGTAAAGCGTGATGTTGTCGAGGATGCTGTCCTGGGTGAGGCCTCCCACGGGCTTGCCCTCGACGAACGCGCTGGAGATCTTGTGGTAGCTGTCCGTGTCGTGGTCGAGCATCCAGGCCGCTAGCGCGACGGGTGAATCCGTCAGCGCGTAGCCGATCGTCTGCGGCCGGGTGGACTGCTCGAGGAAGTAGCCGAAGCCGTCCATGGTGAAGGCGTCAAGCTTCACGTGCGACGCGCGTTCCTCCTCAGTGCTGGCCGGCAGCATGTCCTTGATGCCGATCGCTCCGGCGAGCAGATTGACGTGGATGCCAAGTAGCCCTTCGGGTCCGATGCGGCCCATCGCATCGGTGACAGCCGCGCCGACGTCGCCTCCCTGTGCCACGTAACGGGTGTAGCCGAGGCGACTCATCAGCTCTGCCCACGCGCTGGCGATGCGGCCGTTCTCCCAGCCGAGTTCGGTTGGCTCGCCCGAAAAACCATAGCCGGGCAAGGATGGCAGCACCAGATGGAAGGCATCCTCGGCGGTCCCGCCGTGACGGGTCGGATCCGTGAGCGGCTCGACCACGCCGAGCAACTCGGCGACCGAACCCGGCCAGCCGTGCGTCATGATCAGCGGAAGCGCGTTCTCATGCTTGGACCGCACGTGGATGAAGTGGATATCCACGCCGTCGATCGTTGTCATGAACTGCGGCAGCGCATTCAGCTTCGTCTCGAACGCACGCCAGTCGTGGTCGGTCGCCCAGTAGCGGGCAACTTCTTGAATCGTCTCTAGCTGTACACCCTGGGAACGATCGTTGACCAGCTCTCGGGTGGGCCAGCGTACTGCCGCTATCCGGCGACGTAAATCTTCGATTGCTCCTTCCGGCGTATCGAAACGGAAGGAACGGATTTCAATGTCGTTAGGCATGATTCACCACCTGCCGTGGTAGGAAAACCACCGGCGCAACGCGCCGGCCTGGGCTGGCACATCTACCGATTCTGCCACCGGCCCGGTGAACCGAGGGCCGAAATGCGTTCTGCGGCTAGCTCATCCCTCGACTACACGGATGATCGTCTTGCCCGGCACCAAAGGGCGGCGGGTGAATGCGACGGGCGCTTCGGCAAGCGGCAGAACGGTTCCCACGCTTGTCTTCAGCCGGCCCGCGCGCACCCGCTGTGCCAGCTTTGCCAGCATGGCCCGGTCTGGCTCGACGACGAAGAAGACGGCCCGCGCGTGGCTGGGCTGCGCCTTGGGCGGGGCGGCGATGGTGACGAGCGTGCCGCCCGCGCGCACCAAAGCTGCCGAGCGTTCGACCACCTCACCGCCGATCACGTCGAACACCACGTCGACCTCACCGACGTCTTCCAGCCGGTCGGCCTGAAGGTCGAGGTAGGCGTTCGCGCCGAAGCCGAGTGCCCTTTCCCGGTCGCCGGCCCGGCCCGTGCCGATCACCGTCGCGCCCACCTCACGTGCGAGCTGAACCGCCATCGACCCGACGGCGCCTGCCGCACCGTGGATCAGAACGGTCTGGCCCGGCATGAGGCGAGCGTGGTCGAAGAGGCCCTGCCACGCGGTTAGTCCGGAGATGGGCAGCGCGGCCGCCACGGTGTGGTCGATTTCAGCGGGCAGCGGAGCGAGATTCCGGGTCTCCATCGCCGCGTACTCGGCCAGAGACCCGTTGCGGGCCCAGTCGGTCATGCCGAACACCCGCTGGCCGACGGTGAAACCCGTGGTGCCGCAACCCAATTCGGCCACGACACCCGAAAGCTCGTTTCCGAGTACGCTCGGCGTGCGGTCATGGCCGGCCCGATCGGACCACGTCCCCGGCCAGTCAAGCTCGCCGGGGGTGAACCCCGCTGCGTGAACCTTCACGATGACATCGTTTTCCGCAGCGTGCGGATGGGGCAACTCCATCAGAGAAACCCCAGCCGCCCCGGCTGCACGGTCACCAATGGCGATAGCCTGCATACCTCACGGTACCAAGATGCCAATATTTACCGTGCCCGAACTATGTCGTGAGTCAGCCCTGGCGGGCCTTTTGCCGCGGATCCGCCTTGTTGACCACAAGGATCTTCCCGTGGCGGCGGACCACGACCGAATTCGCGCGGTTCTTCAGCGAACGTAGCGAGCTGCGGACCTTCATTTTCAAGCCTCCTGACTTGCGGACTCGGCTCAACACCAACCGTGAGCCGGCTATTCCGCCGACGAACACGGGCCGGTCCCGCGCTGCGGTGTGACGACTTCCACGGCGCGGAATAGGCGACCGAACCCTCTGGTTCAGCCGGGCAGGTGCCGGAACCCGAGAATACGAAGCACTTTATGGAGGATTCTCATGTACCTTCGCAGACCCCTCAAGGCATTGTCGGTAGCGATCGTCATTTCCGCTGTCGCGATGGGCTGTTTCACCGGGATCTTCTGATTCGAAGCAGCCCGGATCAACTCAGCGAGCGAAACCGCTCAAGCAGCTGATGGTTGCTGAGCTGCCAGCCACTCGTCGAACGTGGTAGGTGCTATTTCGGCGTCGGCCGCGGGCAGCAGAACGTCACCGGCCATCGTCTGATCGAAGATGCCGCCATGCCAGGTCGGCACAAGCCGGATGTGCCTGCCCTGGGCGGCGAGTGTGCGGCGGGCCATGTCGATGAGATCCTGCGGCTCAGGTCCGGCGATGTCGCGGTGGCGGCCTTGTGGGGCGCCACCGGCGACCCGGGCCAGGATGCTGGCGACGTCGGCCGGGGCGATCGGCTGCATCAATAGCGGCGGCAACTTCGCGACCCCGTTTTGCTCTACCCAGCCTGCGACTGTCACAGGGAAGTCGTGAAACTGTGTGGCGGGCACGATGGTGTAAGGGATCGGACCGGCTTCTACGGCTGCTTCCTGCGCTCGCTTGCCCGCGTGATGGGCGTTGCCCGGGACGTTGCGCACCTGGGCGATGGACAGCACGACATGGTGGCCGACCCCGGTGCGCCCTTCGGCGGCCAGCAGGTTCGCTGTGGCGGTGGTGAAGAACGCGATGGCGTCGGCTTCGGTCGCGGCGTTGATACTGGTCGTATCGATCACCACATCGACCCCAGTCAAGGCTTGGTCCAGGCCCGTGCCGGCGACGATGTCGATGCCGTGGGCCCGGCTGATTGGCACGACGTCATGCCCGTCGCGTTGCAGCGCGGCGACGCTCAGCGACCCGATCCGCCCAGTGGCCCCAGCCACGGCTACTCGCATACCGGCAGCTCCTATTGCCTTGCCAACACCAAAGACTCAGTGTGGCAATCCCAGGGCCAACCCGCCTCATCGACACGCCCTGCCACCACCCGCCGACGAAAGTCCCCCGTTGTGCCCCGGGCATATTTCAATACCTAAAACCTTCATTGCGCCGCTGCGTCGTGGTCCCGCGCCGTAACTCCCGTGCGGCGAACGATAGGCCCGTGCGTGGTCACCCTCAAGACCCACAAGCGCTGGCGCCCCTCGGATGACGAGCGAAGCCTCAGCATGCTGTCGTCGGCTGGCCGCCGGGGGTAGGCGTCGCGGGCGGCTCGTCGGTGATACGCGGCGTCGCGGGCGGCTCGTCGTTCGTCCATCGGAGGTGCTCGATGAGGTCGTACTGCTGGATCGCTCCGGCCGGCACCCAGCTCAGGTAGTCGGCGGGTCGCAGGGCACGAACCTGCCGTCCCAGCACAGCGCCGGTGTTCGGATCGAGCACCAGGCTCACCTCCCGCGGGCCGCCTGGGTCGGCCCTGCGTTCCTGGACGGTGTCGTTGCGTTCGATGGACACGGCGACGCCCGAGCGTCCCTTCGCATCCGTCACGGCACCGAGCGACCTGATCCCGGGAACCCCAGCGAGTACCCGGAAGGCGGCGCTGCGTACGGCCGGTGTGATCGGCGTGTTCAGCACCAGGTCGACCAGCGCCTCGAAGAGGGACTTGCCGGTCTCCACCGGGTTTCGCAAGTCCCGCGGGTCGATGACGCTGAGTAGCCACGTCCGCAGCGCAACCGGATCGGATGGCAGGGCCCGAATCTGTTCTGCGGTCAGGCTTTCGCCGTTGGCGATCATGAACAACCGCGCATCCGGCGCGCTGCGTTCGACTCGTTCCGAGCCGCCCGGTTCGGCGGTGTAGACGTTGCGCGGGTCGGGCGGGCAACCCGGCGGTGGTTCGATTGGCCAGCTTGTCGGCGAGCCGGCGGCACGCCAGGCGGCTTTGTCCCCATCGGACAAGGGCTCGGCGCCTGCCCACCGGGAGATGTGCACGACGTCTTTGCCCGGCACCAGCGGCTTCCAGGTGATCTCCGTGCGGCGGAGCCTGAGGGTGTACTGGTTGTTGCCGGCGCCGGTTGGGATAAGCCATCCGTGCTCGATAGTGGACACCCAGTAGGTTCCGGTGCCCGGCGCCTCCTCCTGCTGCGCCTGCTCGGCCGCGACAAGCAGCAACTGGGGGGCGTTCGCGCTGTCCCATGCGCGGGCGGCCGCGGGCATCGACGGTGACGCCGACGGTGAGGCGTTCGGCGCGCCGGTGCCGCCCTTCAGCATGGTGACCGCAACGCCGGTGGCGACGGCCAGTACCGTGGCCGCTACCGGCACCAGAATCCGCGCGCGCAGGTTCATTACCCGCCGATTCCGGGCGGGCCTGCCGCCGGCCAGCTGGATCAGCGCCGCCCTGGAGCGTGCAATGGTCTGCGCCGAGGGCGGGGCGACCGGCCGGGCGCGGGCAAGCTGTTCGAGTTCATCCATGACAGTCGCTCACCTCTGCTTTGTAGGGTCGAAATCATCGAGTGCGGCCCGCAGCCGGCGACGCGCCCGGTAAAGCCGGGAGCCGACCGTGCCAGCTGGGATGCCGAGCGCCCCGGCCGTCTCCTCGTGGGCCGAGCTCGCCCCAGACGACGAGCAGTAGCGCGTCCCGGTCGCCCGGCGAGAGCTCGGCAAGTGCCGCGACAAGTACCTCCCGGGCTGCCGCAGCGGTGAGCCGGGCATCCACCCGTTCCTCCTCGGCGGAGTAGACCGGCTCCGCCGCCGCTCGGGCGTAAGCCCGGTATCCGCGCACCTCCGCCCGATGGTGCCCCCGGATCAGGTTGGTGGCGATCCCGTAGAGCCACGCGCGCACCGAGCCGCGGGCCGGGTCGAACCGGCCACGCTCGCGGAATGCCACCAGGAACGTCTCGGCCGCCACATCATCACCCGTGGTTCCGCCAAGGCGCCGGGACGCATACCTGTGCAGCGGCACGAAGTAACGGTCGAACAGCACCGAGAAGCATTCGGGATCGGCGCGTGACCGCTTCACCACCTCGGCGTCATCAACATCCGTCACCGTCACCGTCTCCATCCGGCTCCCTTCGTAGGCTGGGCCAGCACTCACGACCTATTGACCGGACCGGATGTCGATCTTCACGAAGATATTCGCGGTGGCCAGACAATCCACTTTGGATGCTCAAACGGCTCGTTAAAGATCCGGGCGGGCCATCACCATCACCCACCGGTCTGCCCGCTACTGAGTCGTCGACGTCCGCCCGCGGAGCCTTTCCAGCATCGCGCGCGCGTCGCGATCGCCCGCCGTCTCGTCGAGCAGCGCACCGGCGAGCCGGCCGAGAACGGCGCCGCCCGAACTGCCCGAAGCGGCCACGCTGTCGGCTGCGGCCGCGGCGCTTACCGTCCACCACGGGTTGCGGCGGTTGACACGCCGCTGCCGTCGGGTTGGAGATCTGCTCTCCTCGCCGGGCCGGGGGGCATGCGCTGCCAGATCGCGCAGGCAGCGCGAAACCGTGACATCGCGGACCGCTCGCAGGCCGTCATCGCGCTCGAGCCTGACTCCGCCCTCGGCCAGCTGCTCGCTGGCCGAGATCACGGCCGACAGCAGGTGTTGCGTGGTCACCTCCACCCGCGATAGCCTCGTTACAGTTTTACATGAATGACTGGCGTCAGGCTGCGGTCGGCGACATGCGGCGCCGTACGACGCCGAGCAACCGGTCGGCGGGGAAGTAGCCGATGTAGCGGGAGTCGTAGCTGTTGGCGGCGTTGTCGCCGAGCAGCACCAGGCTTCCGGGTGGCACGTCGACGCCGGCCTGTTCGGCCAGGGCAGGGGCCAGATCGGCGGGAACCTTGCCCCCGGGCAGCGCGGCAACCCGTTTGACGAGCCACCGCTGCGGGAGGCTGTGCGCGGGCCAGGTGCCGTCATCGTCGGGGCGCTCGATCACCACGACGTCTCCGAGGCGCAGTTGTGCGGCGTGGCGGCGGCGCACGACGACACGATCGCCTTGGTGGTAGGTGGGTTCCATGGACGGCCCGTCGACGGTGACGACGAGCAGGCGGCGGCGCAGCCAAAGCAGCCCTGTGGCGGCCAGCGCCAGGGCGATCACGGCGATCGCGGGGCCCATCAGGCGACCCCGGTCACAGCGCGGTCGCCGGGCTGATATCCGGCGGCCTGCAAGGTGAACAGGTGCGCGTAGGGGCCGTCGGCGGCCATCAGGTCGGCGTGGCAGCCCAGTTCGGCGACGACCCCGTCGTCGAGCACGGCGATCTGATCTGCGTCACGTACGGCGCTGAGCCGGTGCGAGATGAGCACGCTCGTAGTGCCTCGGCGCTGTTCGCGCAGCCGCTGGTGGATCAGCGCCTCGGCGGCGGCGTCCAGGCCGGAGCTGGGTTCGTCGAGGATGAGCAGATCCCGGCCGCGGCGAAGGAAGGCGCGCGCCAGCGCGACACGCTGCCATTGCCCACCCGAGAGCAGCACCCCGGCAGCGGTGTCCTCTTCGTCGCGCGGGCCGGCGAAGATGCGGCTGAGCATGGTGTCGTATTGGCGGGGCAGCGCGGTGATGGTGTCGTGCACGTCGGCTCGGCGCGCGGCGTCGACGATGCGCGCCGGATCGGTGAGGGCGCTGAGGTCGCCGACGCCGATGTTTTCCAGCGCCGACAATTCGTACTCCATGAAGTCTTGGAAGACGGCGCCGATGCGGTCGCGCAGCTGGGCTATGGACAGGTCGCGCAGGTCCACTCCGTCCCAGAGCACAGCGCCGCGGGACGGGTCGTAGAACCGGCACAGCAGCTTGACGATGGTGCTCTTTCCGGCTCCGTTGATGCCGACCAGCCCGACTGATTGTCCACATTGGATGAACAGGTTCACCCCTCGCAGTACCCAGGGATGGTCAGGGCTGTAGCGAAACCACACATCGCGCAGCTCGATGCCGCGGCGCAGCGCTGGCACAGCTTTGGGCTGGGCCGGCACGGGAAGGTCGGGTTCTGCCGTGGTGATCTCGTCGAACTGCCCGAACAGGAGCAAGGCATGGTGGGCGATCGCAGCGCGGGCCGCTACCGCACCGAGTCCGATCTGGACTCCGGCCACGGCCGCGGCGAAGGCGGATATGTCGCCGACGGTGAGCCGACCCGCCGCCGCGGCGTGCACCGCCCAGACGACGCCCGCGCCGGTGACGGTGGCGCCCAGCAGCGCCAGCGAGCCCTGCGCGAAAAAAGTACGGCGGTCGGTGGCGCGGTGGGCGGCGTTGGCGGTGCGCAGTTCGCGAAACATCCTGATGCGGAAGAACTCGCCCAGGGCGTGCAGCCGAGATTCCTTTGCGGCATCGAGGCGGGTCAGCAGGCCCGCGAAGAACATCTCCCGGCGCCCGGTCGGCCCGAGCGCGGTGGCTGTCGCCGCGCGGCGCCGCGACAGCGCCAGCTCGGTCACGAGAGTCGGCACCGCCGCCGCGGCCACCACGGCAAGCATCCACGGGTTGATCACCATCAGGGTGCCTACGAAGCCCAGCGTCATGATGCCCGACTGGACCGTGCCGCGCACGCCGTGGATCAGCTGGGCCGGTGCCTCCCGGCCGGCGTGCACGGCCAGCTGCAGCCGGTCGTGGAATTGGGGATTCTCCAGGCGTGCCAAGCCGTTGAGCCGGTTGATCGCCTCGTACAGGCGCTCCTGCGAGGTGAGCGCCACAGCTCGGGAAAGCTCGGCGTCGAGGTAGCGGGTGAGGTGACCCAGGCTGGCGACGCACGCGCCGGTGGCGGCAAGCCCTGCGGCCAGCCAGCCGACCGCGGGGCTGCCGGCGGCCGCCGACCCGGCGATGCCGTCGAGCACCAGTTTGGTCAGCCAGGCCGTGGCGACCGGCAGCATTCCTTCGAGCACCGAAAGGCCCAGCAGCACACCGGTTGTCACCGGTGCGGCGGCGAAGGCGAGACGGGCCGCCACCCGCGCGTGGCGCCATGCGTGGCGCGGCGACAGCCCGATGGCTCGCGGGCGGCGGCGAACTGCGGTCACGCCGGCACTTTCTCGAGAATCTCGTCGAGCTTGAACCCGGATGCCTTGATCCTGCCGTCGCCGTCCAGCACGCAAAGGGCGGGGTATCCGGTGACCTGGAACGCTTTCACCACGTCCCCGCCCGGTCGCTCCATGACCACCCTGCTGCCGGCGGCCAGCTGCTCGGCCAGGCTCAGCGAATCGGCGTCGTTGCCGATGACGACCGCCAGGGTGCGGTCCTTGCCGCCGGGCAGCGTGGCCACGTGGTCGAGGTATTGCGGGACGCGTTCCTTGCACGGCTCGCAATGCGCCGTGAAGAACCCGACGACAGTGTCGCCCACCAATTCCTGCTTCGAGATCTGCTCGCCAACATTGGTGGTGGCGACGAAATCGCCGGGCTCCTCGCCCGCGTCGAGCATGACCTTCTCCGACGGGCCTGACGACTGTCCCCGTTTGTTGAGCAGTTCCGTGTGGTGACGAAGACGCCGGATCACTCCGAAGGTCAGGATGAGGTCCAGCACGCAGAGCGCGCCGACCAGCGCGACGGCGGCGATGAGGTAGGGCATGGCCGATTCTCCTCAGCGTTGGGATGGTGGCCCGTGCCGAGACGGTCCCGGCCAGGGTGCGAAAAGTTCCACGATGTCGTCGAGGCGCACCACGACGACGGTGAGCAGGGCGGCGGCGAGCAGGGTCAACGCGGCACCTTCCAGGCGCACGGCCGTCTGCGCCGGCGCGAAGGCGGCAAGCGTGCCCGCGCAAGCCGCCGCGAACAGCACGAGGTTGCGGGCCAGTTGCAGGCGGCTTAACGGGCGGTCGCTGGGTGAGCCGAAGCACGCGCACGGCGTTTGCGTGCCACGGCGTAGCACCACACCGATGGCACCGGCATAGCCGGCCATCAGCGCAGCCGCGGCTGGCAACCCGATCCGGTAACCCGCGGGGTGGGTCAGGGCCGCGCATACGACCGCCTCGGCACCGATCACCACCGCTGCCAGCATCGGAGCCTTTTTCTTGGACAGCAGCCGCAAACCGGCGAGCGATGCGGCGAACGCGCGTGGGCCGCGCAGCTTGTGGATGAGGGAGACCGCGAGGATCAACCCGAGCAGAGCGCGTGCCCCCAACGGCAGGTAGCTGATCAACACGAGTTGTCCTCCCGGTCTGTTCACCTGGGCTGGATCAGCAGATGCACATGGCCCATGTGTCGTGACACGGGCCGTAACTGAGCCGGCATCCGCTGCAGCTTTGCGTCTGGCGGATGCTCCATCCGGCCCAGCCCGCTCCGCAGTAGCAGTAACACTGGATTTCTCGCGACCAGACACCGCTGCACTCGCACGGATCTGCCTGGGCAACGATGTTCGGCACGACCTGGGCGAGCATCCGGTCGGCCAGTCGTTCCACCACCTTGACCATCATTTCTCCTTTGGTACGAGGTAGGAGAGGCGCTTGCGTGATCGACGGTAGGCGGCGGCTCTATACGAGTTGTATGCGTGCGCTATGCGGCCGACTCAGCGGGCGAAAACCGCCGTTTTTGGACAGGACGGGGCCATCCGATCTGGTGTCCGATTAGGCGTGGAATGGTCGGCTCAGGCCGGCGGATCGTCGCGCAGGAGCTGCTGCTGTAGACCCCGGTCGCGCCAGCGCGTCGCGACCAGCTCGGGCCGGGGCCGGAACGGCTCGGGTGCCCAGGAGACTTCGCGGGAGTCCGGCGCCGCGGTGTCCCAGTCGCTCATCAAGGCGAACGGTTGCGCCGTCGCCGGACTTTCACCGCACGACTCCCGTACCACTAAATGGGGGTAGAAGCGGGTTTCTTGGGCCTTGTCGCAGTCTTCGTCGTCGCCACGCGAGGCGACCAGGGTGCCGCACCTGGCGCATTCCATGCTCGGTGTGTATTGGTTCGGCCAGCAGCCCTCGTCAACGAGCTCGTGCACGAACCGGGTGCCCCGCACGTCGCCGGGTGAGAGCACGAAGGTGCCCGCGATACGGTCACGGCCGTGCGGCGCCTGGTCGATGGTGTAGGTGAGTGGCTGCATCAGCGGGGGATTGACCTGGTGACAGCAACACACGAGCCACCTCTGCACTGGCGGCGGCGGCATCGCCACCAGCCGCACCGGCACGCTGAGCACCGCGTCGCATGAGGCACACCGGAAGCGCTCCATCGCCGCATTGTCGCCCCTGCCGGCCGGCCACGCATCCGGTTTCCCAACCGGTACGCGGCCTTGGGTGACCTCAGCGGCGGCGCACTTGGGAAACGTTGCGGCGCAGTCGTTCCAGGCATCGCGGATCGCTCACCACTCAACCGTCGACGGCAGGAGCTGGGAATTCTCAGATAGCGTGTCCGTCGGTGTTTCTCAGTACAGGTTCGAAAGGGGCGACCGGTGACAAACATGGATGACTAGCTAATATAGCCGACTATATAGCTCGTGTGGCTGATTGTGTGCCGCGTGGACACCGGCAAGGCTGTTTGGGTGACCCATGTCCCTCGTTTGGGCAACTCCGCGCGGGTGCTGCTGCAGATCCTGATCGCGCTGGAAGAGAAAGATCGCGAAAGCTCTGTCGTGGATCGAGCGTGGCGCCGAGTGTGGACCGAGCTTGGCGTGCCGCAGCCTCCATCGCTGACTGACGCGTGCCAGGAACTTGCCGACGCGGAATTGGTCAGGGCGCCCGGATTCCAGCTCGCTCCGGCCGCCGTGCAGGTCCGTCCGGACCGGACGGTGCACCTTTCCGTCTGGGCAGACCAGGCGACGCATTGGCAGGAGGTGCTGCGGCAGGCCTGCGATCGACCGTCGCCGCAGACGCCGCAGCTGCTGCGGCGGGCGGTGCTGACGGCGATGCCATACCTGCTACGGCTGGGCGCATGGCGGGTGGCGGCATGGATGGCCGGCGAGCTGATGGCCAGAGACGAGAGCCAGGAAACAGCCGCGGATCTGTTGCCGTGGCTGCAGAAGGCCGCCGAAGGCGCCGAAGGCACAGCCGACGATCTTGAGGTGCAATGCACCCTGGCGATGGCCGAGGAGCAACTAGTGGCCGAGCTGGGCGTGCGGCGCCTGCGCGACGTGGTGCGCCAGGCCGACGCGCGAGGCGATAGGGAGGTTGCGACCAGCGCCCGTTCACGCCTGGCCCTGTACCTGCAAAATTTCGGAGATCTCGCCGAGGCGAGGAATGTCATCGAGCATGCCCTGCGGGACGCGCAAAGCAGCGAGAACCCGTTGGTGTCGCTGCACCTGCACGGCCGACAATTGCAGATCATGCACCGCATGGGTCAGCACGTCGCGGTGATCGCGCACGCCCAGCGGCTGTTGCCTCAGCTGTCGGGGCTGGAAGACGAGGATGGCTGGTGGGACGCCTACGAAATGATTGTCAGCATCGCCAGCAGCTCGGCTGCGGCCTCCTCACATTGGACGCTCGCGCTTCACTTCAACGGCTTGGAGGTCGCCGCTAAAGAGCAGCGCCACGCGCCATCCGTCGCGCTGGCACAAGCCCGGTTCAACGCCTACGGGCCGCTGCTGCATCTGGAGCGTCTTGACGAGGTCGATGCGCTGCTGCACGAATGCCATTCGGTTTTCAGCGCGGACGGCGACGCGGCGATGCTCGGCCGCATCCTCGCGGCGCAGGCGCAGGTCGCGTTCAAACGCGATGACGCGGAAAGGGCAGCGGATCTGACCCGGCAGGCATTGAGCCACGCCTACATGGCGCAGAATCCGTTTGACGCCGTGTTGAATCACGTCAACCAGATGCTTTATCTGAGGCGGCTGGGCATGAGGGACGAGGCTGTAGGACACGGCCTGGCCGCGGCGATGCTCGCCGAGCAGACGGGCCGAGAGTTTTACCGTGACACGGCGATCCTCTGTCTGGCAGAGGATCCCGTCACAGTTCAGGCATTGGCCCGCCGCGGACAGCTCTTGTCAGCGACGGTGGCAGGCCTCGTCCAGACCAGCGAGTGGATTCGTTTTGTCGAGTTGGTTGAGCGGTTTCCCATTCCGCCTGGCGGCTTGGATAACCGGCTGGCCGAGCTGTGCCGGATAGCGCTGGCGAGCGGGTGAGGGCGTGTTCGACGAGGTCAGAATTCTCTACGTCAATGGCGAAGCATATCTAGGCCTGTTTTGGCGCACCCGCCTGCGCGAGCATCTGGCCATCTCCGTAAACCACCTCAGGGAGGCGGTGCGAATTGTGCGGAGCGGGGACCCACTAGAAGGCGACGTGTTCAGGCTTCTGCGAGGCGTGCTGCGTACCTCCTTCGAGAACTACGGGAATGTGGATGAGCTATGGGAGGCGGTCAAAGTCGGTCGTGAAGCCGTTCGTCGCAGGCTTCCCGGTCAAAGCAGGCACCTGGAAAGTCTCGGGCTGGTACTGCAGATACTCTTCGAGCAGGTCGCCCAGCCCAGCCTGCTGGCCGAGGCAATCGATGTCGGCAGGCAGGCGCTGAGCCTGGCCTCGACAAGCCGCGAGCGCCGTTCGTGTGCGGGTTCGCTGGGCGTGGGTTTGCTGCTGCGTTTCGAAGTCGCGGACGACCGGGCAGCCCTGGCCGAGGCGATCGACTGCCTGCGTCTGGCCACCCTTGGCGAACCCGATGAGGGGCCGCTTTCCCAGCTGTGTGTGGTGCTCCTGCGCGGCTATGAGGCTGGCGGCGACATCGCCATGCTTCGTGAAGCGATCGAGGTCGGTGAAGCGGCGATCGCGTTGGAGGTGCACGACGACCTCGTGCGTGCCCGCACCCTAATCGGCCTCGTCAACGCCATGCACGAAGAGTTCGCGCTGACCAAGGACATCGCGCGCCTCGACCTTGCCATCGCACGGGCGCGGGAAGCTTTGCGGCGTCTGCCCGAGCGCTATCCCAACCGCGGCCGCCACGAGGCCACGCTGGCCAGGCTCTTGGAGAGCCGGTTCGAAGAAAGCGGCGACCTCGACGCGCTGAGGTCAGCGATCGGCACGATCCGGACGATCGCCTACGGTCCCGGTGACTATATGGGGCGTGGGCCGCGCCTCAGCCTGCTCGCCAAAATGCTGTGTCACTTCGGGGAATCCACCGGCGACGCCAGCGCATTGGAGGAAGCGGTCAGCGTCGCCGTGGACGCGGTCCGCGCCACCCCCGAGGGCCATCCTGACTACCCGGCGGTGCAGACCGTCTACGGCGCGGCATTGATGCGGCTGGGCCGAAAGAACGGCGACGCCGAGCTCTTGTCCGAGTCCGTCGCTGTTTTCCGGGCCTTGTGCGACCGTGTCGAGGGCTGGCGGGAATTGAGTTTCCTGAGCAACCTGTGCGGGGCAACGCTTGCGCACGCCGAGGTGACGGGAGACGTCAGCGCCCTGCTGGACCTGATCGATCGGTTACGGCGGGCTCTTGAATCAATGCCGCCCCACGACGCCGCGCAGTCCGCGGCGCATGTCAACCTGGCGTTCGCCCTGCAGCTCATGGCACGACTGACCGGGCGGGCAGACATCGGCACCGAGGCATTGGCGCAGCTGGAGCGGGCGATGGCCGACCCGCTGCTGCCGACGCGACACCGAGTGCACGCAGCCGTTGCCGCACACGAGACTGCCGCATCGATGGGCGATTGGCCGGCGGCGGCAAGGGCGGGAGCGCACGCGGTCAACCTGCTGCCCATGCTCACGCGGCCGTATCTGGACCGAATGCACCAGGAACTCTCGCTGGTCCGGCTCTCCGGAATCGGCTGCGAGGCTGCCGCGGCCATGCTTCAGGCAGGGCCATCACACTGGGCGCAAGCATATGAGGTTCTCGAACACGGCCGCGGCGTCATGATGGGGCAGGTGCTGGACATCCGCGCTGATCTCAGCCACGTCATGCATGTCGCGCCCGAGCTGGCTGAACGATTCGAACGATTGGCACGACTGCTTGACCGGCCACCCGATTCCGGCGAGCCAGACCAGCGCCACGAGCTTGTCCGGCAGTGGGACGCATTGGTGGCTCAGATCCGTGACGCAGGGCTCCCCGGGTTCCTGCGGCCAATGCGTATTGGGGATCTGACCTCTGCCGCGTGTGGCGGGCCTGTGGTCACCATCAACGTCAGCCGGCACCGGTCGGATGCCTTCATCCTGCGCGAGAACGGCGTGACAGCCATCCATCTCGCGGGGCTGACACCCGACGCGGTAGCGTGCGCGCTGCGTGACTGGGACGAGAATCCGCGCAGAAACGAAGTCCTGCAATGGCTTTGGGAGACAGTGGCATCGCCGGTCCTGAACCACCTGGAACTCACCGACCCGATAGGCAGCCGGACCGACGGGCCGAGGGTGTGGTGGTCAGCCACCGGCGCACTTGGCAGGCTGCCCCTGCACGCGGCCGGCATCGCGGGCACCGATGAGACAGTCCTGGATCGCGTGGTGTCGTCCTACACACCGAACACCCGTGCACTGGTGGCGGCGCGCGGCCGGGCGGTTGGGCCGCGGTCGATTCTGGTTGCGGCGATGGCGCAGACGCCTGGTATGCGCAGCCTTCCCGGCGCCGTCGAGGAAGCGGACCTGATCGGCCGGTTGTTTCCCGATGCCATCATCCTGCGCGACAGGCAAGCCTCCCGCGACGCTGTCCTGACCGCGTTGCCGGAAAGAACGTGGATACACGCAGTTGCGCATACTGTCCACACTGGACGCAGCTTTCTCGGTGGTGCCATGCGGCTGCACGACGGCGAACTTTCCGCAGCCGAAGTTTTCGGGGCACGTCACGGCGCGGGCGAGCTCGCTTTTCTAGCTTCGTGTGGCACAGCGGTGTCGGGCGATGCGCAATTGCTGCCCGACGAAGCCGTGCATCTGGCCGCGGCGTTCCAGCTTGCCGGCTACCAGCATGTGGTGGGTTCGCTGTGGCCGGTCGTCGACTCGGCGACAGCTGGCCTGACCGAGGAGCTTTACACCCGGTTGAGCACCACCGGCGTCGCCGGTCTGGCCGGTCTTCTGCATCAGCAGATGCATCGACTGCGTAGCGAGTACGAAGGCGATCCGGCGATTTGGGCGCCGTACATCCACATCGGACCATGACTTCTGACAAGGAGATCAAAAGATGGCCTCACATCCCCTGCAGCGCTTGTTCGACTCGTCAGCTGACCTCGACAACGCGGTTGAGCTGACGCTGGCCGAAGGGATCACACTCGCCGAGGCGCTGCGCGAGGTGGATGCGCTGCTTAAGCAGCAACCGTCTGTGCAATCTGTACTGCTGATCGTCGGGCAGCAGCGGGCGGGAGTCACGAGCCGCACGCGCATCCAATGGCTTCGCGCAACGGACCTGCGAGGCACAGGCGACGCAGACAACGCCTCACCGCCGAGGGGTTCTTCCGGTTACGTCATGCTGTTTTTCCGTTGCGCCGTAGATGGCGTGAGAACATATCGCGTGCACCTGGACGGGGGCGCTGCACCCCAATGCCCCAACGGACATGGCCCGATGGAGCTTGACCGATGAAGCTCGACGGCTTGGCCGCCACCCAAGATGGCGCGTTTTCAGGTCGCTTCTTCCTGGTCAGCTACCTGCCGACCAGTGCGTTAGCGCTGTTCGTCATCGTTCTGGTGTGGGCCGGCGCCCCCAGCGAGAAAGTCAACTTCGCGCAGGCCTGGACCGTCGCCGCCGCCCTCAAACCGGGCCAGTTGGTCCTGCTGGGGTTGGGTCTGCTGCTGGCCGCCTTGCTGCTGCATCCGTTCCAGCCGCTCATGGTGGGAATACTGGCTGGCCGGTGGCCGTCGTGGCTCGGCCCGCTGGCACGGCTTTCGGGTCGGCTGCAGACACGCCGCTACCGGCGGCTGGCCAAGCGCGCGGAGCTGCCCGACGACCCACAGCAGATCAGCGACGCGCAACTGCAGGAGCTGGGCGTAGCGGGTGCCACACTTCGGCAGCGTTATCCACGCGCCGACCGTATACAGGCCACCGCACTTGGCAACGCCCTCGCGGCCGCTTGGGACGCACAGCGCTACGGCTGGGACACCGCCACGGCCTGGCCACGCCTTTACCCGATACTGAGCGAGCCGGTAAAGATTCTCGTCAACGATGACCGCAATCTGATGGACACAGCCGCGCGGGTATCGATGACCGCCGCGGCGGCGTCCGTGCTGTCAGGGCTGCTACTGGCCAGATCGGGCTGGTGGCTGCTGTTGACGCTGGTCCCGCTGACGCTGGCACGGCTGGCCTATCTGGCCGCCGTGCGCGCGGCGGTGATGTCGGGACAGGCGATCCAGGTCGCCTTTGATCTTCACCGCTTCGATCTCATGACTGCTTTGCACCTGCCGATGCCCGACAGCGACGTGCAGGAGCACGAGATTGCCCGTGCCTGGTGCGACTGGTGGCGGCAAGGGCTGGCGCCGCAGACGGGTTACCAGCACCCGCAATGAGACGCGAATCCTTCGCGAGCGCATGATCCACTGCTCTACGGCGGCCAGTTCGTTGCGATGCCGATGCGCCAGTCAGCTTGGATGGATCTGAATTTCAAGGGCGCCGGTGGAGGAACCAGGCATCACTGCGCGTCAATGCCAATGCCAATGCCCACGTATCGGCCTCCTGGTGGGTAGCGGCCGCCTTGTGCTGAAGCGCGAGGTCCCACGCCGCGTCGCCTAGCGTAGGTTGCCGGCGCACCACGAGCTGCAGCATCGTGCCCCAGTTAGCCACGAGTTCGGCTCCCCACTGCTGATGCCATTGCCACAGCACCGCACCAAGCTGAAGCTGATCGGCATCGAACAGGGTGGTCCAGACCGGTGCCATATGAGGCAGCGGAGTGGGGAGAAGCCATAGGTCTGCCTGACTCGGCTGGTACCACCACTGGGTGCCTACGTACCCGTCGGCCACCTGGTGCGCCTGCGCGAGCAGGCCTGGATCGGTGAGAATCCGTTCGAAGATCCACCGGTTGAGAGTTTCGAGCGTAGGCGCTTCAAGCTGCTGGCCCGCTGCGGTGAGGAGGTCAGCGCCGTGGAAGTCCGGCGTCCATAGGGCTACTTCGTCGTCATCGAGCTCGACGTCTTCCCGGTCTAGGCGGAAGTCGCCGTACCAGGGATTCAGCGATCGAGCCGCTGTATCGAAGTCCGCGAGCGTTTCGGCAGAGATATCACGCGTGTGGTCCCATGCGCCGCCTACACGGCACAGCGGCCATCGGCCGTGCAGTGGCACGGTGTCGCGGGCGGCCTGCCATGCGGGCAATATGTTCGCCGGGTCGATTCCCCTTACGGCAAAGCAGCCATTGTCTTCTGCTTCAACGCGAAGGCCTGCCAGCGGCGAGTGAGCGAAAACCGCCGCGATCTCATTCGGGTCACTGATCACGCTGGGATCCAATCACGCCGCCAGGCCTCGTGGTTGCCCACGATGTGTGCGCTCGTCATCGTCCCTGCTAGTACCACGTGTGCGCGTGACGAAGTTGATTTGAGCACACCATGACCGGCCATATGAGCCGGGCGGAGCGCGACCCGGTGCGGACGTAGTCGACGGCGGCCGCGTGGCAGGCGAACTCCACCGCCGCGGTGTGGCCGGCCTTGATAGCAACGCATGCCGGACGCGGAGATGCTCCACAGTGGACGGTGACTATTTCGGCGAGAAATACGCAATCGCGCCTGGCTGACGGCGTATTTGCTTAGGCTACCGATGGAGGCGAAACCTGACCTGGACGGCGCCCACCGTTAGGAGGAGCGATGGAAGCCCCACCCACGGTGCCGGTCGGCAGCATCGTCGCCTTCGCGGGCGGGCTCGACGAGCCGTGGCTGGAAAGCCAGGGCTGGCTCTACTGCGATGGGACAGTGCTGGAACAGGCGCAGTATGCCGCGCTGTATTCGGTGATCGGCGGTAACTATGGCGCCGGCGACGGCACGTTCTTCCTGCCCGATCTGCGGGGCAGGTTCACCCGTGGGGCCGACCTCGGCGCGGGCCGCGACCCGTACGCGCAGACGCGGGGCGCCTGCCAGAACGGCGGCCAGTCCGGCGACAGTCCCGGCTCGTTGCAGGGTTCCCACACTGCGGTGCCCGCCAATCCGTTCCTCCCCTTCGACGCCGACGACCATTTGCACATTGTGCCGCACGTGCCATACAGCGCTATCGGGCTGGCGGCCGCCGGAAGCCACTACGCGTTGTGGTCCGACAGCTCCGCGCAGACCGACACGGCAGCCGACCACACCCACAACGTGACAGGCGGCGACGACGAGTCGCGCCCTGTCAACAAGTACGTGTATTTCCTCATCAAATTCGAGGACGGCGGCGATGACTGAGGCGCGCCAGGGCCGGCCGGCCGGGGTGATGGGCAACGACGACGTCTCGATCGGCATGATCGTCGGGTTCGGCGGTGTCATCACCGACGGCACCCAGGTCCCGGACGGATGGCTGCTTTGCGACGGCAGCGCCATTTCCCGTACCACATATAGCTATCTTTTCGGGGTTATCGGCGTCGCACACGGCGGCGGTGACGGCTCGCAGACGTTCAACCTTCCCGACTATCGCGGGCAGTTCCAGCGCGGGGTCGACGACGGCACCGGACGCGACCCCGATACGGCCAGCCGCACGGCCGCCAACCCTGGCGGCGCCACCGGCGACGCCGTCGGCTCCGTGCAGGGCAAGGCGACCGCGCTGCCGCAATACCGCATCACCACCGACAGCCAGGGTAGCCACCAGCACATGGTGGCGAACGTGCCCGTCGACTATTCGCGCCCCGACACACCGGGGAGTCACTACGCCCAATGGAACGGCAGCGCCCAAAGGACCGGCAGCGCAGGGGGTCACGGCCACACCATTTCCGGCGGCGACGCCGACACCTGCCCGGTCAACATCTACCTCAATTATCTGATCTTCTACGGTTCGACGTCCTGAGAGGAACTTGCGGTGACATCCCTGGATTCCAGCAAACCTGTGGTGCCGGTGGGTGACCTCGTCATCGGCACCGTGGTGCCTTTCAGCGGGCCGATTGGAAGCCTGCTGGAGGACCTCGGATGGTTCTACTGCGACGGGCGGGCTATGAGCATCAACGACTACACGGACCTGTTCGAGGTGATAGGCAAGGCGCACGGCGGCGATAGCCAGACCTTCAACCTGCCCGACTATCGCGGATATCTGCTGCGCGGCGTCGACGACGGCACCGGACGCGACCCCGACGCGGGCAGCCGCAAACAGCCCAATCCTGGCGGCGCCACCGGCGACGCCGTCGGCTCGATGCAAGGCCACGCGACCGCCCTGCCCACCGCAGGCAGGTTCACGGTGAGCGAAAACGGCTCGCACAGCCATACGGTGCCAAACATCCCGACCACTTCGTCGGCGACGGCCGTGGCAGGGTCGTACCGTTCCATCTGGAACAGCGGCAGCGTGGCCACCGCCGACGCCGGCGAGCACTACCATCAGATACTTCAGGGCGGCGACGCCGAAACCCGCCCCGGCAACGCATACGTCAACTACATCATTCGCGCCCGCACCTGAAACGACACAGCTTCGTGCCAAGTGGAAACCGGTGTGCCCTAGGCAAACCCGGTTGGCTATGTGGGCAGCTCTACGGGTCGCGCCGCACTTTATCTGCAGCTGGCTGCCACGCCTGTGATATTGGTCCGAACGCCAGTGGGACCGAATGTCGTACCGCTGTGGTGGGCTGACGCGCAGAGGTGCTGAGGGTCATTTGATTGACCTCGACCTTGGTTGAGGTTTTACAGTCTTGGCTCACGGCAGTGGAGGTCGGCAATGAGCATGGAAATGGCCGCGTGGAATTCGCTTTATCACGCGATGAACGCTCATGAGGAACGCAGGCCGTTCTCGCGGGTGACGTTGCGGCGCATCCTGGGCTTCGCCGCGCCGCATCGGGGCAGGCTGACCGGTTTCCTGGCGCTGAGCGTCGTCGGCGCGGTGCTGGCGGTGGCGACGCCGGTGCTGGCCGGCCGGGTGATCGACGCGATCTTCAGCGGTGGTTCGGCTGATCTGGTGGTGACGCTGGCGATCGCGATCGCGGTGCTGGCCGTCGCCGAGGCCGGGCTCGGGCTGCTGGCCCGTTGGCTGTCGGCGACCATTGGCGAGGGGCTGATCCTCGACCTGCGCACCGCTGTGTTCGACCATGTGCAGCAGATGCCGGTGGCGTTCTTCACCCGTACCCGCACGGGCGCACTGGTCAGCCGGTTGAACAATGATGTGATCGGTGCCCAGCGGGCCTTCAGCGACACCCTGTCAGGAGTGGTGGGCAATCTAGTCACTCTGCTGCTGACCTTGGTCGTCATGATCCAGCTGTCGTGGCAGATCACCTTGCTGGCGCTGGTTTTGCTGCCCGTGTTCGTGTTACCTGCGCGGCGGATGGGCAACAAACTCGCCCGCCTCGAACGTGAGGCGGCCAATCACAATTCGACGATGAGCACCAACATGACCGAGCGTTTCTCCGCGCCGGGCGCCACGCTGATCAAGCTTTTCGGGCAGCCCGAGCGCGAGTCGGCGGAGTTCGCGGCGCGGGCGTCGCGGGTGCGTGACATCGGCGTGCGGACAGCGATGGTGCAATGGGTCTTCGTCACCGCGCTCACCCTGGTGTCGGCGCTGGCGCTGGCCCTGGTCTACGGACTGGGCGGGGTGTTCGCGCTGCGGGGCAGCCTGGAGCCGGGCTCGGTGGTGGCGCTCGCGCTGCTGCTGGCCAGGCTCTACGCCCCGCTGACCGCACTGGCCAGCGCCCGGGTGGAGGTGATGAGCGCCTTGGTGAGTTTCGAGCGCGTGTTCGAGATTCTCGACCTCAAGCCGCTGATCCAGCAGCCGGCCGAGCCGAAGAAGGTGCCAGACGGGCCGGTGTCGGTGCAGTTCGACGGGGTGGGGTTTGCCTATCCGACGGCGGAGAAGGTCTCGCTGGCCTCGCTGGAGGAGGTCGCGCAGCTCGATACCCGGGGCGGAGTGCCGGTGCTGCATGACATTTCGTTCACCGCAGAAGCCGGGCAGTTGGTGGCGCTCGTCGGTTCCTCGGGCGCTGGCAAGTCGACCATCGCGCAGTTGCTGCCCCGGCTCTACGACACCGACAGCGGCACCGTGCGGCTGTCCGGAGTGGACGTACGCGACCTGCCACAGGCCGATCTGCGCAGCACCCTGGGCATGGTGACCCAGGACGGTCATCTGTTCCACGAGTCGGTGCGGTCCAACCTGCTGCTGGCCCGGCCCGACGCCACCCAAGACGAGCTATGGGATGTGCTGCGCCGGGCGCGGCTGGCCGATCTGATCGCCGAGATGCCCGACGGGCTCGACACAGTGGTGGGGGAGCGTGGTTACCGGCTGTCCGGCGGCGAGCGGCAGCGGCTCACCATCGCCCGGGTGCTGCTGTCGCGCCCACGGGTGGTAATCCTCGACGAGGCCACCGCCCACCTCGACTCCACTTCCGAAGTAGCGGTGCAGGAGGCGCTGGCCGAGGCGTTGGTGGGCCGCACCTGCGTGGTGATCGCCCACCGGCTCTCCACCATCCGTGCCGCCGACCAAATCCTGGTCATCGAAGCAGGCCGGGTGGTGGAGCGAGGCACCCATCCCGACCTGCTTGCCGCCGGCGGGCGCTACACCCAGCTGTACCGAACACAGTTCGACCAGCCGGCCAATCAATCCCTGGCCGCCACCCACTAGCCAGTCCATCGGACAGTCCAGACAGGCCAATTCCCGTTGCACACGCCGATGCCCCATGTCAGGTTCTCCGCGGCCAGACGCATGACACGCTGGCGGAGCCGTTCGCGATTGGTGGTGTGGGTCTGGTTTAGCGTTCGGTGATCCAGGAGCTGGCCAGCCGCGAAGCCAGTGCGATGGCTGCCTCCTTGGACATGCCGGAGTAGGTCTCCAGCGATCCGCCCACATTTAGCCACCACAGACCCCTGCCGAGATCATGGAATGCCAGATGCCGCCCGTCTTCGCCAATGGGCTTGTTGCCTAGCAGCAGGCAAAGAGAGCCGTGGCTGACCCACGGCCTCAGTCGGCGCAGAACAGGGTCCTCGCTAATTGGGATGGCGATATCTTGTAGATAGTCGAACCCTTGAGACAGCATGAAGTTCCACTGCTCGGCAATGGCTTCTTCTTCGGTGCCGACATGGATACACGTTTGGCTATCGGCCAGCGCTGATCCATCGGCCCCGTCCTGCCACGCCATCACCACTTTCGCGACGACGTTCAGGTCAGTCGTGCAGCCCCATGCGCTCAGACCGTCATGACCCCAGATAAGGATCTTCACCGCCGGCTCAGAGCAATGGAGAGCAAGGTCAAGGTGGCCGTGCTTATCGAGGACCGAAGCATCGACGTTGCCTAGCCGGTTGGAAGTTGCTATTAGCCCGCCATACCAGCCGCGTTCACGATCGACTCCGCGTTGGACAAGCGCGGCGATAAGCCCTTCAGAGTCGGTCGGCCACATACGCGCATCGTCCTTCCGCTCGCACCGTTCATCGATTGGGATTCGGTTCGTGGTCGCCAAGCGACAGCTCATATTCCACGAGCACAGGATGCGGAGGAAAGGAGGTGGTGGACCGTGCTCCTGTGGGACGCCAGCCGAGTTTTCTGTAGAAGCTGATCGCCCGGTGGTTCTCCTCGAAGACGCGTAGCCGAACCAGGCTGTGCCCCGCGGCGGCCAGGTGCACCAGGATCTCGTCGTGGACCGCTACCGCCAGGCCGGTTCCCCACGTGTCCACGGCTGTACCGAAATGCAGCAGTTCGTTGCCGCGGGTGGCCGCGAATCCGCTGATGACGCCGGTGTGCTCGACAACGTAGACGTCGATATCCGGGTGGGCGATCTCAGCGATCCACCGTGCATGGATCTGGTCGCGCGGGAACGGATAGTCTTCTTGCGGAAAGATATGTCCGAGCCCACGCACCGCCCCGACGTGTTGAAGGTCGACCAGAGCATCCAGATCATGGAGACCGGCAAGTCGCAGCAGCATCGCTGGATCCTCATCCAATGCCTGCGCTGAACGCAATCGAATAGATGCCGCCGCGATCGGTGTGGGACACCGCGATTGGCGCCATCCTCGCCCTGACGGTTCCGGTCACGGCCACGGCACCATCCGAAGAGGTGCCCACAGCCAGCTGAAGACACCAGCGCGGTGTGGCCAGGTACTCACCGGAAGGTACATCGGCTGGTCGGCTCACCTTCGCCGGCGTCCCAGTGATCGGGAATGATCCGGCGCGACACCCGCAGGGTCGTTACTGTCCTGCCGCATGAGCCGTTGCCTCCTTCCTCCACCAGTCGTCGCCTGAGCGCGAGCGACACCTGCTGAGCTTGCCGGGCTGCATTAAGCCCGGCCGGTGAGTCGTTCGCACAGCCGTATCCGGCCCGACGACTTTCCACAATGGAGCTAAAGGATGCACAAAGCACTTCAGGGCGCTGTCTATGTGGCAGTGGCCGCGATCGCCTGGGGCATGGGCGGTGTGGTGGCCTCGGTCCTCTATCGCACAAGCGGAATCGGCCCACTCGCGGTTTCGTTCTGGCGGGCGGCGTTCGGCATCGCCGTGTTAGCGATCGTCCAAAGCGCACGGCGCAAGAGCGTTCGGCAGAATCACAAGGTCATCGTCGTGATCGGGATCGGCTTGGCGGTCTATCAGTCCGCGTACTACCTCAGCATCGCGCAGGCAGGTGTGGCCGTCGGCACCGTCGCGACCCTCGGCGCCTGCCCGGTGATGGTCGCCCTGGGCGGACGGCTCTTTCTGCGTGAACGCCTCGCTGCGCGTACGGTTCTGGCCATCGGGATCGCCGTCGCGGGTCTCGCTCTGCTGGTCAGCGGAGGAGCTGTGGGTCCGCATCCGGTCGCCGGGTTGCTCTGGGCGCTCGGGTCCGCCGCGGGCTATGCGACGGTCACTCTCGTAGCTCGCGAATACGCGTACCACATTGGACAAGACGACATAGCAACAACGCTGAAAACGTTCGCTGTCGCAGCCGTCTGTCTGCTGCCCTTCGCCGTGGCCGAGGGTATCTTCCCGACCGCGCACGCCGAAATGGCTTTTGTCTGGCTATTGTTTTTGGGAATCGTGCCTACCGCCGTTGCTTACACCCTGTTCTTTGTGGGTTTGAGGACCGTGACCGCCTCCGTGGCTGCGATCTTGGTGCTGCTGGAGCCGGTGAGCGCGCTGGCAATGGCGGTCGGGTTGCTGGGCGAGCGGCTGACGCTATCAGCGATCCTAGGCACCGCGCTGTTGCTGGCGGCGGTAGTCACGACGATACGCGGCAGCCAGATGCGGCGAATTCAAAGACCCGCACCCCATCCCGGCTGATGCTGGGTCAATCGAGGCGTAGCAGATCCATGCCCGCCAACGGGGAACGATGGCGGCGGGCCAGACCGAGCCCTACCTTGGACGCTCAGGGGTATTCCGGACATCAGCGATATCGCTGGCCAACTCAACCTTTTGCGCGGTTGCTGGAACTCACTCGCGAAGCCGATCTGGCCGGTTTGCGAGGGAAGTAAGGCGAATCGGTCCAAGGCTGGCAGGTCTGCGCGATGCCGCAGTTCCGCGCGAGTCGAAGTATGTGATCTACTACTGGCCGGGACGCTCGAAGGCGCGAGTCCTGGTCGAAGAACGATTGGGCGGCTCGGAGCGGTTCGACGGCAAGATGCGCTGCCCGATAAAGAAACTTGCTTCTCGGGCGGTGTGTTCAGGTGGGCTTGTTCGTCGAGGTCCGAAAGCGCGTGTGGCATCGCATGAACTGGCCACTGCGTGCGATCCGGTGCGACACGGCGGTCTGCCGGTGAGCGGGCAGGTGCGTCTGGCGGTCCTGGGGTCGATTCGCGGCTGGCGCAACGGGGTCGAGTTTGCGCTTCGCCCGCCACAGGCACGCGCGGTGCTGGCGGTCCTGCTGGCCCGGGTTGGCCGGCCGGTCAGTGTGACGGACATGTTGGACGTCGTGTGGGGTCCGCAGGCGCCAGATGCTGCAGCGAACGCCGTTCATGTCCACGTGCGGACGCTTCGCCGGTTGCTGGAACCCGAGCTGGTGGCTCGTGACGGCGGCGAGTGGCTCCTGCGCGGCAGCGGTGGATACCAGATCGACGGCACTCACGGCGTGATCGACCTGCTGGAGTTCCGCGGGCTGATCGATCAGGCAAGGTCGGCTCAGGACACCGCATCCGTGGTGACAAGCTATCGGTCCGCGCTGAAGCTGTGGACGGGCCCGATCGCCGGCAACATTGACGCCACGGTCCGTTCGCATCCGCTGTTCCAGGAGGTCGAACGCGAATGTATGGAGGCGGCACGCACCGCCGCTGACGCAGCGCTGGCTGCGGGGCAGGCCACCGCCATGTTGCAAGCCATCCACACCATCGCCGAACGTGACATCCTCGACGAGTCGATGCAGGCCAGGCTGGTCTTGCTGCTTGCCGCGGCGGGCCGCCAGGCGCAGGCCCTGGAAAGGTTCGAGCTGGTCCGCCGGACATTGGCCGACGAACTGGGGGTCGACCCAGGCGAGGAGTTGACTGCCGCCCATCGCGAGGTGCTGCGCCCGGCAGCGGTCATACCGCTGACGTCGACGGGACAGGCGAGCGCGGCCGCGGGACCCGCGCAGCTGCCACCCGATCTGCCGACGTTCACCGGCCGCGTCGCCGAGCTTGCCGCTGCGGCGGCGCTTAAGCCCGACGGAGGCGCCGTGTGGCCGCTGATCACCGTGGTCGGCATGGCCGGTGTGGGCAAGACCGCGCTGGCGGTGCGCCTGGCCCATGAGGTGGCTGACCGCTATCCCGACGGCCAGCTGTTCGTCAACCTGCGCGGCTTCGACCCCGGCAGCGCGCCAACCGACCCGGCCGACGCGCTGCACGGGTTCCTCGAAGCGTTCGGGATCACTGCGGCGAAGGTGCCGCGCACGCTCGACGGGATGGTTACCTCGTACCGCAGCCTGCTGGCTGGGCGGCGGGTCCTAGTTGTCCTCGACAACGCCCGCGACGCCGAGCAGGTCCGTCCACTTCTGCCCGGCAGCCGCGGCTGTCTGACTGTCGTCACCAGCCGGACCACGCTGTCAGGCCTGGCGGTGACCAACGGTGCGCATCCGCTGCCGCTGCAAGCGTTGTCCACACAGGACGCCCTCGACCTGCTGGCCCACCGACTCGGCCGCGAGCGGGTCGACGCGCAGGCGCAGGCAGCAACCGCGATCATCCGGTACTGCGGCGGCCTGCCGCTGGCCCTGGCCGTCGTCGCTGCGGCGGCTGCCACTGACCCGGCGCTGAGCCTGGAGGCGATCGCCGCCGACCTTGCGGCCACGCACGGTCGCCTCGACGCGTTCGCCGCCACCGAAGCGGTGACCGACGTGCGCGCGGTGTTCTCCTGGTCGTATCAGGCCCTCAGCGCTGAGGCCGCCCGGCTGTTGCGGCTTCTGGGCACGGCGCGGGTCGGACCGGACATCGGCGTTGCTGCGGCGGCAAGCCTGGCCGGGGTGCCGCTCGCGCAGGTTCGCCCGCTGCTGTCTGAGTTGCTCCAGGCCAGCCTCGTCAGCCGGTCCGCGGTGGATCGGTACGTCTTGCACGACCTGATCGCAGCGTTCGCCGCCGAGACTGCCACTGGCGACGGCGAACGTCAGGCGGCCCTGCACCGGTTGCTCGACTACTACCGCCTCACCGCGCTGGCCGCCGAGCGCCTCTACCTGCCCGTCCGAGAACCGATCCAGCCGGACCTGCCCGCGCCACCGGTCGAAGGCCCCACCGACCGCGATGCGGCCGAGGCGTGGTTGACCGCGGAACGGCTCACCCTCCTGGACGCGGTACGCCAAGCGGCGGCATTGGGGATGGCCGACCACGCCTGGCACATCGCATGGAGCACCGCCCCTTTCCTGCACCTCACCGGGCAGTGGGACGACATGCGCACCGGCCTGCAGCTGGCGCTGGCGGCCTGCTCGGACACGGCGGACGCCCAGACGGTGGCAAACATCTGCGTGGATTTGGGCATCGTCACGACTGAGCTGGGTCTGCATGAGGAGGCCCAGACGCATCTCGTGCGTGCCGGTGAGATCTTCGGCACGCTCGGCGATCGCAGGAATCAGGGCAGGGTCTCCCGGCAGATGGCGTACCTGTGCGTGCAACGCGACAGCCTCGCCGAGGCGCTGGCGCATACCGCCGACGCGCTGGCGCATACCATCGCCGCCGGGTACCGGGCCGGCGAAGCTTCGGCATTGAACTTTGCCGCCTGGATCCACGTGCTTGCCGGCGAACCCGCGCTGGCCATCGACAACGGCGAGCGTGCGATAGCGATCTTCCAGGAGGTCGGCAACGAGCCTGGCGTCGCCAGCTCCTGGGACACGCTGGGTCATGCGCACCACAAGCTCGGCGACTTCGCGCGCGCTGAGGACTGCTATTTGGCTGCGCTGTCCCTGCGCCGCAAGCAACGAAGCCGCGTCTTCGAGGCGGATATCCTGCACCGCCTCGGCGACAACCACCTTGCCGCAGGCGCATCCGACAAGGCGCGGGAGCATTGGAAGCAAGCCCTCGTCATCATGGAGGAGATGGGCGGCCCCGGCGTTGAGGAGCTGCGGCGCAAGGTCGCCTCCAGCGCGGCCGCTCAGGCCGATCACGTCACCGTGCACCGCCGCTGAGGCGCTAGCCCGTCACCCCGCGTCGCGCTGTGGCGGGCGCGTGGCTTCCTGCCGTTCAGATTTCATTCAGACCTCGCCATCCGTCGTGTCCATACCGTGGTGCCACACCGAGATCCGTGGCCGCGGCCACGGGCACCGACGGAAGGAAACCCATGGCACACCACACATCGCGCGGCGAATACCGCCGCCGAACCTTGCTCACCGGCGCGCTCGGCGCCACGGCGGCCGTGCTCACGCCGACGCTGTTCACCTCGGCCGCCTCCGCCTCGGTCGCACCGACCTCGACCGCGCAAGCACGTCCGACCGTGGTGCTGGTCCACGGGGCGTTCGCCGACGCCTCCGGGTGGGGCGATGTCATCCAGGCGCTGCGCCGCGACGGCTACCCGGTGCTGGCGCCGGCCAACCCGATCCGCGGCGTCGCGTCCGATTCCGCGTACCTGGCATCGATCCTGCACACCATCACGGGGCCGATCGTCCTGGTCGGACACTCATACGGCGGGGTGGTCATCACCAATGCCGCCACCGGCAACCCGAACGTCAAGGCGCTGGTCTACATCGCAGCGTTCGCCCCAGACGAGGGCGAAACGGTGTTCGGGCTGCAGACGATGTTCCCCGGCTCCAAGCTCAGCGAAGCAGCGCTGGACTTCCGGCCGTACTCGTTGCCTGGCGGCGCCGCCGGAGTTGACGGGTACGTCAAGAAGGACGCGTTCCGTGAGGTCTTCGCCGGCGACCTGCCCCGGGCGACCACCGACCTGATGTGGGCCACCCAGCGTCCGGGCGATACGAACACCCTGCAGCAGGTTTCCGGCCCACCGGCGTGGAAGACGATTCCGTCGCACTACCTGGTGGCCCGCAACGACAACCTCATTCCCGCCGCCGCCCAGCGCTTCATGGCCACCCGTGCGGGCGCCCGAACGGTCGAGGTCAATGCCTCCCATGTCGCCATGATGTCCCGCCCCGACCTGACCACAGACCTCATCAGGCGCGCCGCGCGCTGAAAGGAGCAGCTCCGATGGGCTACGTCACCACCGAGGACGACACGCAGATCTTCTACAAGGACTGGGGTACGGGCCGTCCGGTCGTGCTGTCGCACGGCTGGCCGCTCAACGCCGACAGCTGGGAGGCGCAGGCACTTTTCCTTGCCGCCAACGGCTACCGGGTCATCGCCCACGATCGGCGCGGGCACGGCCGTTCGACGCAAACCTGGCACGGCAACGACATGGACACTTACGCCGACGACCTCGCCACCCTCATTAACACGCTGGACCTTAGCGACGCCACCCTCGTCGGGTTCTCCACCGGCGGCGGCGAGGTCGCCCGCTACATCGGCCGGCACGGCACCGGCCGCGTCGCGCAGGCCGTCCTGGTAGCCGCTGTGCCGCCGTACATGCTGCGCACCGCCGACAACCCCGGCGGCGTACCGGTCGAGGTGTTCGACGGTATCCGCGCAGGCTCCCTGGCCGACCGCTCCCAGCTGTACAAGGACCTCGCCGACGGGCCGTTCTTCGGCCACAACAGGCCGGGTGCCAACGTCTCACAGGGCATCCGCGACGCGTTCTGGCTGCAGTCGATGGCATCAGGGCACCGCAACGCCTACGAATGCATCGCCGCGTTCTCCGCCACCGACTTTCGCGGCGACCTGGCCCGATTCGATGTCCCGACATTGATAATCCACGGCGACGACGATCAGGTCGTGCCTTTCGAGGTCGGCGGCAAGACCTCCGCGGCGCTCATCAAAGGCGCCGAGCTGATCGTGTACCCCGGAGCGCCGCACGGCATTACAGACACTCACAAGCAGCAGCTCGGCCACGACCTGCTCGCCTTCCTTAACACGTTCGGAGTCTGACCGTGACCGACAAACCCGACACCATCGTGCTCGTGCACGGCTTCTGGGTCACCCCCCGCAGCTGGGAACACTGGATCACCCACTACGAGCGCAAGGGCTTCCGCGTCCTCGCGCCCGGCTACCCAGGCTTCGACGTCGAGGTCGAGGCCCTCAACGCCAACCCCGACATCATCACCGCCGTCACCGTCCCGGCCATCATCGAACACCTCGAAGCGGTCATCCGCCCGCTGCCCAAACCGCCGATCATCATGGGTCACTCCGCCGGCGGCGCGTTCACCCAGATCCTGCTCGACCACGGCTACGGGGCCAGTGCGGTCGCGCTCAACTCCGCCCCGACCGAAGGCGTTCACGTCGTGCCGTTCTCCCAGGTGCGCTCGACGCTTCCGGTGCTGCGCTCGCCGGCGAACCGGCACAAGTCCATAGGGCTCACCTTGGAGGAGTGGAAGTACGCCTTCACCAACACGTTCAGCGATGAGGAGTCCCAGGCGCTTACGAGCGATACCACATCCCGGCCAACGGCGGCATCCTATGGGGCAGCGTCCTCGCCAACTTCCAACCCGGCCACCAGGACACCTGGGTGAACTACCGTAACGACCAACGAGCGCCACTGCTTTTCATCTCTGGCAGCGAAGACCACATCATGCCCCCAGCGGTGCAGCGCTCCAACGTCAAGCACTACAAGTCGAGCACTGTCACCGAACATGTCGAGTACGACGGCTACGCCCACCTGCTACCCGCGCAGAAGGGATGGGAGGACATCGCCGACTTCGCCCTCGACTGGGCCTTACGCCACGCCCGATGAACCTGAGGCGCATCACCCACATGGCGGCTCGTGCGAGGCCGGTGATGGCGCCATCTGTGCCGATGTAGCCAACTGACCATCGCCCACCAGGAGCCGTCCCGTCACTGTACAAAGCACATCCTGACGGGACGGCTCCGCTCGGCGGTCATTTCGTGCGGGCGCATCAAAGTCGCGCGCACCTCACGACAAGGAGAATGACGTGATCGATGTCGCCGCCCCCAGCCTCGGCAAGCCGCAGAGCCTGCGACACCGGCTGGCCCGTCAGCGTCGCATCAACCAGCTTCTGCAAGAGGCGATTCAGCCCACCCCCGGCCTGGTGACCAATCTGGGCGGGCTGAGGATCGCGGCGCGCTGCCACAGCGCCGACCCTCAGGTCCACATCGGAGGTGACTGGTACCTCGCCACACCGCTGCCTGACGGGGACCTGGTCCTTGCCGTCGGAGACGTTGAAGGCCGCGGCATGCGCACTGTCGAATCGATGGTCGGTCTGCGCTACACCGCAGCCTCCTACGCGGCCGCGGGCGAGCCCCCGGCAATGATCCTGTCGAGGTTGAACACCCTGCTGCGGCACGCCTCAGGCGCCATCTCAGCGTCCGCTGTCATAGTCAGATACCGGCCCAGCCTTGGCAGGCTGGTGTGGGCCCGGGCCGGGCATCCACCGATGCTGCTGTCGAACCACCGGCGCGTGGTCCAGCTACCCCATCCACGCGGCCCCCTACTGGGCATGTTCACCCATCCGCCGTACGAACAGCACTCGCGTCACTTGCGCATAGGCGAATCAATCATGCTTTACACCGACGGCATGATCGGGCGGGGGACCCTCGAAGAGGGCGTCCGCCAGCTTGCCGATCGCCTCGTCGGCGTCCACGATCCCGCAGCTCTGCTCGAACAGCTCGACTTCCACGCCGCCCCTGGACACGACGCCTGCGCCCTCATCGCCCGACGCACCGACTAAACCCCCGCCGCGTAACTACTGGCGGGCTCGCGGTGAGGTTGGCAAACCGGCCATCGCGTACCCTGACCGCCCGGCTCACAAGCATGAATCGCACGGGTGTCCCCCCGGGTGCTGGCCGATCCAGTGCGTATGTGGACTGTGCGATGTGGATATCGGCGTTTCTCAGGCGGTTGTTTACGTTGGTCGCGGAGGCAAGCCGGTATGGATGAGTGCGCGGCCGGTGGAGCGGCGGGCGAAGGTCGCGGGTGGGTGCGGCGCTTGCAGCAGAACAATTCCGGCTCATGGACGAGGATGTGTTCGCTGCGGCGTCCACCACGGTCTGGGCGTCATCGCCGCCAGGACCTTGTAGGACGTCGAGCTCGTCGTGGACACCGGCGCGCGCACCTTTGACGCCTACCCGAACGAATCGCTGGCCCTCAACGACTGGGGCTACACCGGCCGAACGAACGTCACCGACCTGTCGCTATCCCGGTTTCCAACCGCCGGCTCGATCACGACCACCTTGGACATCGACCACCTCAGCGTCATCTTGGGCTGAGCCCCCACATACCTACCGGAATCCCGGCCCGGCGGCCCGCTTCCCCGGGCCGCCATCACTTGACGGACGGCGCCGCGTTCGATCAATGATGATCGCCGTGGTCAGCAAGCTATCCGGATACCTCGCCCTGGTGCTACTCGCTAGCACAGCCTGTTCGGCGCCCGTAAAAAGCGCCAGCGTCGCCCACCGCTCTGGCTGAGGCAACGGCGTCGGGCGGAGACGGTGCCCGCAGGCACCACCCCGCCCAATCCCGGTCGGTACCGGGTCCGGGCGGGTCGTTCCGGGCCGTTGCCTGACATGACCCTGACACAATCTGGCCTATGGGAGTGGTGGTCTGTAGGCCAGATTTGTATTGGGGACAGGGCAAGCCGGGTGTCAGGCGCATTGGCGCGGGGCGTCGGAAGACACGACCGATCCATAACCGCCGTGTTGTGGTGGGGCTCGTAGCGGCTGTGCGCCTGGGATGCCCGAGGGAAGGTCGTGATCACCGTCTGACGACCGGACCGACGAGAACGACCCAACCCGGTGCGTGTGCACGCCCAGACCTGCCGCCAGCCCGGCGGACGAACCGCTCCTGTCGAAAGAAAGAACCGATGACCATCTCAACGAAAACCCCGAACCTGCTCGACAACCCGCCGGTCATCCGACCGTAACGAAGGAGTAAGAGATGAGCTCACCGGAGAACACCGCCACCACGCCAGCCCGCAGTTGGCTCGTTCGAGGCCGGCTCGTCGGTGCCGCGGCGATCGCGTTCGCGGTGTTGGTGGTGATCGAGAACGTGTTGTTTGCGGTAACGGGCGCGCCGGGCTACGACGCTCCGATCGAGGACGTGCTGGCCTACTACGCGGCCAACCGCGACGCGGTCGCGATCGTGTCCGGTCTGGTAGCCCTGTACCTGCCGCTGCTGCTCGTGTTCGTGACGGGCCTGCACGGCCTCGTGGAGCGGCGCGGCGGAGCGGGCGCCGACTGGTCGCGCCTTGCCTTGGCCGCTGGCGCGACGCTGTCGGCCATCTTCGTGCTTGTCAACGTCCTGCAGATCGGGCTCGCGCTGTCCGCCGGCGGGCTCGCCGAGCCGACGCCCGCGTTCGGGCTCGTCTGGCAGATTCACGGGGCGGCGTTCGCGCTGGCGCTGCCGATGCTCGGCACCACCTGCATCGGCACGGCCCTCGCCGCGCACGCGAGCGGGCTGACTCCGGCTTGGCAGCGGCTGCTGGGCATGGTGGGCGGGAGCCTGCTGCTCGCCGCGGGGCTGGGCAACCTCGCGATCGCCGACGGCTCGCCGCTGATCTTCGTCGGGCTCCTAGGGTTCGTCGCCTGGCTCGTCTGGCTGCTCGCGACCGGCGTGCGCCTCGTCCGGTCGTGACCGAGATGAGGGCGGTGCCGAGGTCGCGCACGCGGGCGAGGACTCCGTGGAGGGCGCCTGGGGATCTTTATACAATCGACGCCCCTCAGCTCGGTCGCGGCGTTCGGGGATGCTTCCAGCGGCCTACGCGGGGCTGGGAGTCATCATCAGTGCCAGAATCCTGGCCGAGATGGGCGATGACCGGCAGCGGTTCGGCAGCGCCCGTGGGCTCAAAGCCTATGCCGGTTCCGCGCCGATCACGAAAGCATCAGGACGGGCCCTGACCATCACCCACCGGCCTAACAAGAACAACAGGCTCAACGCCGCAGGGATCCTGTGGGCCAGCGTCACGATCCTTCACCCCGGCCCGGAACGACAGCACTACCTGCGCCGGCGCGCCCACGGCGATCGTCACGTCGCCGCGGTGCGACACCTGTTCAACCGGATGCTCGGCCAGCTTCACCGCTGCCTGCAAGCCGGCCAACACTTCGACCAGGAAGTCGCCTACCCCGAATACTTCAGCCCGGCTGTGCTCGAAGCGATCGACTTGGACGGCACAGCGGATCTATCGGTGAACAATCTTGAAACTAGCTACCTAGACCGCTTGGCAGCCACCCACTAGCGTCGAAGTCGAGGCGGTCCAGGCCGCGGTGTGGGGGTTGGCCCACTGGTTTGTGACCATCGCTGGTTGGCCTGCCCGTTGCAAGTCCACAACGCCACAGCGGTGCCGTGGCTTGGCGCGTGCGGTGTGCGCAGCGTCCGGCATCGCCAGCGTCCTTGCTGAGGCGCCGACGACCGGGCTGTAAGACGGCGAACTCGTTGTCCCACAACAAGGCAGGTGGTATCCCACGAGCAGGCAGGTGCGGTCATCCGCTTTCACTCAATGGCGGTTGGTGGATGTTGTTTATCGAGCTTGGTGAGCTGGGCGCGGATGTTGGGGACACTGGTCTCGATGTCTTCTGTGTGGTCGGTGCCGAGGCTGGTGAGGATGTCCAGGGCATGTTGCCAGTGTCGGCGGGCTCGGTCGTGGTCGTTGAGGGCGTGGTGGGCGTGGGCTAGGCCGTCGTGGGCGCGGGCTTGATCGTCTGGCTGGTTGAGGTCGGTCGCGTACCGTAGCGCCTGTTCGTGGTGGGTAAGTGCGAGGTCGGGGTGACCGGTGGCGTGATGCAGGCGGCCAAGGCCCTGTAGGGCTTCGTATTGCCAGTTGTCGCTGCCGAGCTCACGGGCGAGGTTGTATGCCTGCTGGTAGCAGTTGGCGGCTTCGCTGTAACGGCCCAGCATGCGGTGGACAAGGCCGTGACCGTTCAGCGCGTTCAGCTCGCCGTTGCGGTTGCCGATAGCTTGGGCGATCTGCAACGCCCGCCCGTAGTAGTCGCCGGCCAGTTCATGCAGGCCTAGCGTCCAGTGGATGTGGCCGAGACCGTTCAGCGCGGACAGTTCGCCGATGCGGTTGCCGTTGTCCTGGGCGATCTGCAACGCCCGGCCGAAGTAGTCCGCGGCCTGCTCATGGTGGCCCAGCATCCAGTGGATGTGGCCGAGACCGTTCAGCGCGGAGAGTTCGCCGCCGCGGTCGCCGATGTCGTGGGCGATCTGCAGCGCCTGGCTGAAGCGGTCGCCGGCCTGCTGATGGCGGCCCAACATCGCGTGGACTTCGCCGAGACCGTGCAGCGCGGCCCGTTCGCCGTCGCGGTCGCCGATGTCGTGGGCGATCTGCAGCGCCCGCCCGTAATGGTTGCCGGCCTGCTCGTGGCGGCCCAGCATCCGGTGGACATAGCCGAGACCGTTCAGGGCGGTGAGTTCGCCGCCGCGGTCGCCGATGTCGTCGGCGATCTGCAACGCCCTTCCATAGTGGCCGCTGGCCAGGTCATAGCTGCCCTGCATCCGGTGGGCTTGGCCGAGGCTGTTCAGTGCGTTCATCTCGGCTGGGTGGTTGCCGTGGTGACGGGCCAGGTGCAGGGCGTGCTGGTGCAGTGTTTCCGCATCGCGGTAGGGCCCACGCGTACGCAGATGGCGGTCCAGGGTGGCTGATAGCTGCCAGGTGTGTTCGGGCCATCCATGCTCGGCGACGGTAAGCAGATTGGCCAATTCGGTGTCCAGCCACAGTTCGGCTTGCTTCTGCTCAGCCAGGTCTGGTGTGGGGGTGTTGGCAGCTGGGATCGTGGGGCCGCGGTGCCGGGCGTGGGGGCGGGCCAGGTTCATGGCGGTCGCGGTGGTGGCCACGTAGAAGTCGAACAGGCGGGTCAGAGCTGCGCGGCGTTGCGATGGATTGTCTTGGTCGTCAGCCCGGCTCGCGGCATAGGCACGTACCAGGTCGTGGAAGCTATATCGGCCTGGGGTGGCCTGCTGCAGCAGGTGATCGCGGCACAGGTGCTCGAGCATCGTGCCGGCGGTGGGCGGGTCTGTGTCGGTCAGGGCGGCGGCGGCATATGCGTCGAAGTCTTGACCGGGGTGCAGGGCCGCCATACGCAGCACGCGCTGCAGGTCGGTGGGCAAGTGTTGGTAGGACAGGTTGAGGGCAAGTTCCACACCGCTTTCCAACCGGCGGCGGGTGTGGCGATCGTCGAGCCGGTCGGCGTGATCTGTCAATGTCCAGCCCGGTGTGTTCCGGATGTGCCCGGTGACCAGTCCCAGGGCCAAAGGTAGGTAGCCGCAGCGGCCGGCGATGCGGGCCGCAGCCTGCGGATGCGCGCCGACGGGAACCTCGGGTACGGCAGCGGTGAGGAACGCTATGGCCTCGTCGGGGGTGAACACGTCCACGGTGAGGTGGATCGCCGATGGCAGGTCGGTGAGGCTGCGCCGGCTGGTGACCAATGTCAAACACCCCGGCGTTTGTGGGAGCAGGGGCCGGATCTGCTCGGCGTCAGCGGCGTTGTCCAACACGACCAGCGTGCTGGTGCCTGCCAACCGGTCACGGTAGGCCGCGGTGCGGGCGGGCAGATCGTGGGGGATCTGCTGCCCGGGTACCCCGAGCAGGCGCAGGAACCCGTCGAGGACGGCGGCCGGGTCGGCCGGTGGCTGTGCCGGGTCGGGATAAAACCCCCGCAGGTTGACAAACAACACCCGATCAAATGCCTTCTTGCGGGTGAACAGATGCCCGGCGCGGACGGCCAGCTGGGTTTTGCCGACCCCGGCCATCCCGGCTATCGCGGTGATCACCACCGCCTCGCCGTGCTGCCGCGCGTGGTGAAGGGCCTGGCGGAGTTGTTCCAGCTCGATGGTGCGGCCGGTGAATTCGGCCAGATCCTGTGGAAGCCGGTCCTGGACTCGGACTTGCGACGCGGCCTCGATCTCGCCGCCGATGACCCGCAGCGCCTGGCGCCACTGGGTCACATACCCCACGTCCGGATGCAGCGCCTGCACCACCGCGACGACCAGGTGGGGGTTCAACCGCCGCCGACCGATCTCAAAACAACGCACCACAGTTGTCTTGCTCGCCAGCTCAGCCGACGGACGGCCAGCCGCGCCCCACACCGCGTTGATCCGGTCAGTGATCCGCTCGTAGGACGGGTCGCCTGCCCACACCTTCAACAGCCGTAACCGCTGCACCAGGTCATCCAGGGTGCCGGCCTGGCCAGGATCAGGCGGCACCGCAAACCTTTCGACCGCTGGGTTGACCGGTTCCCGTGAGGACGGCACGGCTTCCCCCAAAGCCTCGGATCAATACCTCGGACGCGGCTAAGGCTACCGACCAACCACCGTGCCGGTCTGCCCCGCGACGCTGCACCGCCGAGAAAATTGCCGCATTCGCCGGGCCACGACCTACTTCGAGCTCGACGAGATCGCCGACCTGATCGGCCGCCCTCGAACCGGATTTTTGAACCGTTCGAGCATGTCAGCGACGCCGCCAGTGACCTGGCGTCCATCGAAGATCTCGCTCGTCGGCATGAAGCACAGGATGTCGGTCCCGTCGGCGACGGCCTCGTCTTGGACTGCGACAGTCTGTTCAGCAGTCTCGCCGACGGCGATGTGCGCGGCGGGGACATGCCACACGCCCGGCTACTCGGATGCGGTGCGAGTGCGCTGGCGCACCAGAATGTGCCCCGCGCGGTTCACCAGCAGCATCGCTGCCATCCGGGCGGTCAGGCCAGATTTCCGGCGGCGGGGGTAGGCGTTGATTGGATGCCGAACTTTTCGATCACAAACCGCCAGAACAGCGGGACGCCGTCATCGAGCGGCCGAATGACGGCCCGCGTGAATGATCGACGCCGAAGTAACGGAGCAGGATGGTCCGGCGGCGTCGACGTCTACAACGAACCAACGCGTTGCTGGACCCAACATGGTTTGATCATCTTTGGTCAGCTGACGCGGATCCACTTGCGCCTTCCTGTGACGGCCGACGGGGTGACCCAAACCGAGCCGGCTAAGGCCACCCCATTGTTCTACGGGATTACCTCGACGTAGAACGGGTCAGCGACGCCGCCGACATCCAAGATCCGGTTGTTCCAGTAGAAGGTGCCGAGTTTGACGCCGGCCTGTTCGTTCTGCCAGCTCGGTATCATTGCTCGGCTGAAGTTGCCTCCCGACATATAAGCGCCCTCATAGGTCGACTTGAAGGGATACTCGTCACACTGTGTACCTGGCGGGCGTGGCTCCGACGGTGGACAGGCGAGCAGCGTGTTCGCGTTAATTGACGGCGCATCCGTCAGTCGGTGCAACGGTGTGGTTCCTGGAGCACCGGGCAGGCCCCGTACTGTTTGGGCATAAGTAACATGGTTGGCGTAATCTGGCCACAAGCTCTGTGAGTATTGCAGGACCGGATGAAAGTCGGTAAAAACGCAGCCCGCATTTGGACCGAGGTAGGACATCCAGTCGCATCGGATATCTCTGAGCGCTATCCAATGGTCCGTCGATGGCGCGCCCGGCATAGAGAACCAGAAGATCAGGGTGTTCTCCACGTGAGTCACACCGTTGTACGGCACGTTGCTCTTGTTGGTCTGCTGTCCCTCGGCCGGAGTGTTCGTAATGGAGATGGGATAGGGCTGGATTCCCTGATCATCGATGATCTGACAGTCGTAGGTGGCATCCACGCACCACCAGAAGCCGGCGACCGTGATGCCGCTGATGTCGCCCGCCTGACCGGTCTTCTTGATGCTGGCGGTATTGAGCATGTAGGCGCTCGTCGCTGTCGTCATGGTGTGCATCTCGATTTTCCAAAACATCGTTCCCACGATGTACGGTTCGCCGTTCGATGCCCACGCGATTTTGTTTACTTGGCCGGATAGCCAGCCACACATGTCGTATCTGAAAGCCTTGAACCCAGCAGCCATCCCGACACATTCGGCGGGAAGCGAGTTCAATGAGGGGCCTTGCTCGCCAGTCTTTCCTGTGCCCTTGGCATCGGTGGATACGCATAGTGCACTGGTGTATCCCTGAGCCAGGGCATTGGCCTTCCGCTGGTTACAGTCGGGCTGCCCGCTCTTCGTGGCAGCCATCGTGGCGGCGGCCCGCTCGGCGAGATTGACGCGCGGTGCCTTACCGGTCTCACCGACCTTGGCGGCAGCCGGACTGGCCACCGCGATAAGCCCTGTCACGACAGTCACCGCCAGCGCGCGAAAGAACCTTCCACGCGTCTGTCTACTTGCCAACCCCAAGATCGTCACATTTTCTCCTTCGGAAAGCTTGCATTGATTGATGCAAATCTCACGAGTGCAATTGACATCCGGTCTGTCAGACTGCTCGCTGATGCACACATTTGGATGTGGACCATTTTCACTGGGTCGGCAGCCACCTCGGCTAACAGCTGCCGCTGACGTGGCGGGCAGAACTATTGCCGCGAAGAGAGTTGGTGCCGTGGGCCAGCATTCTCCTCATAGGCCTCCCTTTTGAGAGACGTGGTTCGATGTGCCGCGTTCAGCGTGCGAGGCGGCAACGCGTACACGACGAAATGGACTGGCAACTTGCCTACTGGCCGCGCCTCCTTAAGGTGGGGTACTTATCTGCCTGCCGCCGACTATCCCGAGTGGATGGATACGGCGGGGGAATCCGGGCCGAATCGGAACGGCCGTGAAGGCCCGGCACTCGCGTGTGGAGGATGGCGTCACGTGCAGACAACTGGCCGACGCGGGACGCTCGAGTGGCTTGCGGTGGCTTGGACGGGCCAGCAGGTCCCCGGCTGGCCGACAAGCTCGCGGTGCCGGTGCACCCGTCCGGCCGATCCACAGGATCCCCGCACCGCGGCAGCCAGCTCCGCGAGTGTTGGGCGTCGACGACTTCGCCGTCCGCAAGGGCCACACCTGCAACACCCTTCTGGTCGACATCGAGACCTCGCTTCCGGTGGATGTGCTCCCGGACCGCGACGCTGACACGCTCGCCGCGTGGCTGACCGCCCCATCCCGGCGTTGACATGGATCTGCCGCGACCGGGCTGCCTACTTCGCTGACGGTGCCTCACGGGCGGCGGAAACGCGATCCAGGTACCGACCGATGGCATTTGATCCACAACGTATGCAAGGCGGTCGAGTGTGCGTTCAACGGCGACGCAAGCATCTGCGCCCAGATCCGCCGAAGCTGCAGATAACGCCCACGGACACATGTCAACGCTTCCCGAAAATTGATCACTCACGGATTCCTGAAAATTGCCCCCTGGGCGGTCATGCGTTGCTGGCGCGGTTCTCTTTGGCGAGGAGCTCGCGTCGTTGCCTGGTGCGGTAGGAGTCGTCGGCGAGGGTGAGCACCTCGGCGTGGTGGACGAGCCGGTCGATCATCGCGGCGGCGACTACTTCGTCTCCGAAGACCTCGCCCCAGCGGCCGAAGGGCAGGTTGGAGGTGACCATGATCGAGCCTTGCTCGTATCTGGACGCGATCAGCTGGAAGAACAGGTTCGCTGCATCCTGGTCGAACGGGATGTATCCGACTTCATCAATGATGATCAGTTTGTAGCGGCGTATCTTCTTCAATTCGGCGTCCAGGGCGTTGGCCTTGTGTGCCGTGCTGAGGCGGGTGATCCAGTTGCTGGCGGTGTCGAACAGCACCGAGTAGCCGGCTTGAGTGGCTTTGACACCCAGGCCGATGGCCAGGTGGGTTTTACCGATTCCGCTTGTTATCCGAGGTGGAGCGAGTTTCTGCGTTCGTTTGCCCAGCTTGTGCCGGTGTTGATATGGCAGTGACAGGGTTTGCTAGGACGTTGAGCAGCGCGGCGTCCGTAGGATCGCGGCATGCCCGATGACGAACGCGTGATCCGGTCAATGTTTGCCGGTCGGCTCCAGCCCATCTCGGTTCGTCGGCCGATGCCGTCGGTGCCGCGCCGGAGGTGGTCCGACGAGGATTGGGCGCGCATCCAGCTGGGTTACTGCTCCCGGGACATGGATGACAAGTGGGACGTCTTGGTCGAGGGAAATGTCGTCTTTCTGTATCGGAGCTGGACCGGTTACGGGATATTCGAGGCGACCTTCGCCCGGGTGGAGGAAGGCAGTTGGCGGATTACTGAAGCCGTGGTGGAGCGCGACCAGGAGCGTTATCGAAATGACGATGAGGAGTACGACTGTGTGATCCTGGAACTGCTGCTTAGCAATGTCGTGCTCGGTGAGGCTGCGTTGGAGCTCCGTGCGAAGTTCGTGGAGTTGACGCGCAAAGCGTCGGGTTGATGTGAGGCTCCTGTTGGGCTGGCGCAGCTCGGCGCTGTGATTCGTGCTCAGTTTCGTCCGTTTGATGCCAGAGAAAATCATCCTGGCGAGGTGCCGGGATGATCTTGTCTGGTCCAGCCGCGCCGGTGGAGTTCGCGGCGGAGGTCGAGGTGTTCGCCGTGGGTTTGTGCCAGGGCGGCTTCGAGGGCTTGGACTTTCTTGGCGATGCCGCGCTTTGAGCTGGCTGATCTGGGTGGTGAGCACCAGGACGAGGGTGTCGTTCTCGTTGGGTTGGATACGTTGGCCAGGTGCGGGTTGGGTTTGTGCGCGTAGGTGCTCGATGCGGCTGCGCAAGTCGGGGTGGTTGTAGAGGAAGGCGTGCGACACGCCTGCTTCTTCGAGCAACGCCGGCCAATCGGATAGGCGGCGTCAGCTCCGGATCGGATTGACGGGCAAAGACAGTTGGACGATCGACGTGGCTCCGTGATGCCGCCGAGGGTATCGGTGGAGCGTTGTTTGGCGCCGAGCCAGCCGTGAGTGCCGTCGCAGTCTAGTCTTCGGGATGGGACCGATGCTTCGGCATGTTTCGCCTCTTTTCGCGCCAGCGCCACAACTCCAGGAACAACATCACCGCAGTTGCGGCCATGAAGCCGCCACCGAGTACTCGAGCAGCCACGTTATCAGGATGATTTGCGTAGAATATCCATGCCACGAAGAACCCGGACGCCATGCTGATGACCCAGTTCTTTGCGCGAGCGTCAGGCATCAGCGGACGCGCCTACGCACTCTTCCACTGTATCCGTATCCATATAGCCATTTTGGACTGCCTCCCATAACCGTGGAGGTCGTTGTACAGGTCATTGACACCCATCCAAGACAGCGCAAGCAGCGCCGCGCCTTTCGCGGTCTTGCCTATCGGGCTCGTAAAACCGGGTTTAGGTTATGCGGCCTGCGTGTATTCGTTAATCAGCCCGCCGAGGATCGGGCGTCGCTGAATCCGTGCGGCGGTGAGGTCGATGACTTGTGGTGGTGGGTTTGGTGGTTGCTGGCCCAGCGATCGGTGTGGCCGGTGGCCGTTGTAATGGGCGGTGTATTCGGTCGGGACGCTGGACAGATGCTGTTCGCCGACGATAGGCATCCGGTCGGTGCACTCGCGCCGCACCGTGCCGACCCAGCGTTCCGCGAAGGCGTTCACCCTTGGCGCCTGAGGTGGTGTGCGGAGAACGTCGATACCGGCGGCGGTGAACACCCTGTCGAACGCCGCGGTGAACTTCGCGTCCCGGTCACGCAGCAGGAACCGCAGCCAGCCGAAGCGTTGGTCCAGAGCCATTAGCGGATTGCGGGCTTGCTGCGCCACCCACGTGCCAGGGGGATGTGCGGTGACACCGGCGACGTGGACCTGCCGGGTAGCCAGTTCGATGAAGAACAGCACGTAGATCCTTTTGAGGAACACCGTGTCGACCGTGAAGAAATCACAGGCCAGGATCGTGTGTGCCTGGGCAGTCAGGAACTGCCGCCAGGTAGGTCCGGCCCGGCGGGGTGCTGGGTCGACCCCGGCCTGGCTCAGGATCTTCCAGCCGGAACCGGCCCCGATGCCGACGCCCAGGTGGGATGTCAGATCGGCAGTCAGCCGATGGGCGGGGCGTGCCTGAGCGACCACGCCGGACACGCTGCGAGCGCTCCGGTCTTCCGTGATGCCGCCATGACGTGACCATGACGGTGCTGAGGATCCTACGCGGGACAGTCCGACCGAAGGAGTCCTGTCATGGCAAAGTCCTATCTGGCAGAGCGTCTGACACCCATAGGCAGGTACCCGACAGGCGGCTGTGAGTCGAAGTACGCAGACGACGCTCGTGCGGAGCGCCCCAATGGGCGCATGACTGTTGATATCCGGTTGTTGGGCGTGATTGAGCTGCACGTCGACTGTCGCGTGACCGGCATCGGTCATGCCCGGCAGAAGTGTGTGCTTATTGGCAAGGGCAGCTGGTATGGGTACAACACCTTCGCTGCTGCATCCACAGTGGACAGGTACACGTTCATTGAGCCGCAACAGATCCCTGAACCTATTGGTGTGTCTGCCAGCGGGCAGTCGACTGTCTGGGGGAGATTGTCGTGAATGTCAGCCGGCCTTTTGGCCATACTCGCAGGCCGCTCGCTGTGCTGCTTGTCTTGACTGTTGGTGTGCTCGGTTTGCCCGTCCCGATGGTGCGGGCCGTTGCCGTGCCGGGAGCGGAGCCGATCCGGTACGCGTACGACGACGCCGCGCGCCTGGTCGGCGTTACTGATCCGGCCGGTGACACCGCGGCCTACGCCTACGACGCGGCCGGGAACCTGACCAGCATCAACCGGTACCCGTCATCGCAGGTTTCGGTCCTGAGCCTTACGCCAAGCCGAGGTTCGGTGGGCATTGAGGTGGTCGTCAGCGGCACCGGATTCAGCGCGACCGCCAGCGACAACACGGTGACGTTCGCGGGCACGGCCGCTGCGATCGTCTCGGCCAGCCCGACGCAGTTGGTGGTGACTGTGCCGGCTGGGGCCGCGTCTGGCACGGTCGCCGTGGCGACCCCCACCGGCAATACGGCCAGCATCCAGCCATTCACGGTGGAGCAGGCCGCCGGCGCGCCGACCATCGGCGGGTTCTCGCCGGCGAGCGGCGGCGAGGGGACCGTCGTCACCATTAGCGGCACCGGATTCGACCCGGATCCCACCCGCAACACGGTGTTGTTCAATCAGGCGGCCCGCGGGAAGGTCACGGCCGCCACCTCAACCAGCTTGACGGTCGAGGTGCCGAAGGTAGGCGCTGGAACGATTGCGGTGCGCACCAGCGCAGGCGTTGCTGTCAGCGCTGAGGACTTCAGCGTCGCGCCCGGTGTCTACGCCCTGTCCGAGGTGAGCACGACCACCCGAGTGGTGGTGGGCGGGGCGACGGCGACCGCGACGGTCAGCACGCCTGGAAAGGTTGCGGTGCTTCGCTTTGACGGCGAGGTGGGGCAGCGGCTCAGTCTGGCGTTCACCGGTAAGACCATTGCGGGCAATGTGAAAGTCCGCTTCTACCAGCCGGTTGGGGCCGAGTTCAGCGGCGTCGAATTCAGCGGGGCCTACTCGGTCTTCAGCAGTGCCAGCCTGCCGTTGCCGCCGCTGCCCGCGACCGGGACCTACCAGGTCGTCGTTGACCCGGATGATCAGGCCGCGACGGGCTCGATTGTCGCGACGTTGTCGCAAGACCTGGACGCCGGCACGCTCACGCCGACTGCGCCTGGCAACGCCGTCGCCATCTCTCGGGTGGGCCAGCGGGCCCGCTTGGTCTTCGACGGCAATGCCGGGGAGCGCTACACGGTCGCGTTGTCGGGCAATACCCCCGCGAGCGGCTCGGTGACGCTCAACGTCCTGTGGCCCAACGGCGAGGCAGTCTTCTCGTCGGCGAACTTCACCGGAAACCGAACGGTGGCACTGGATCCGCTGCCCCAGGCGGGCCGATTCCAGGTGGTCGTCGACTCGGGGATCACCCTGCGGTCATTCACGGTCAGCCTTTCCACACCGACCGACCTGGGATCGATCAGCCCGGCCGGCCCCGGGGTCGCGGTCTCGTCGGCCAGGCCCGGGCAGAGCACATTGCTGCGCTTCGACGGCGCCGCGGGGCAGCTGCTCACCCTCGGAATCACGGCCTCCACCTACAGCTCCAGCCTCAGTGCCACCGTAATCAAGCCGGATGGTGAACCTCTCACCTACTTCCCGCTGGCCTTCTCAACCACGCTGCTCCTACCGGAGCTGCCGCTGACCGGGACCTACGAGATGTTCCTCAGCCCGGCCGCGGGCAGCACCGGGGTCGCCACGATCACGCTGTCGCTGGAGCTGGACGGCGGGTCGCTGACCACGACCGGCCCGGGAACCGTCGTCACGGTTGCCCGGCCGGGGCAGAACGTGCGGTTGCGCTTTGACGGGACAGCCGGGCAGCGGTTGGGCCTGGGGTTCACGGGAGTGTGGTTCACCGGCTCCTCCTCGGTCAACGTTTTCCAGGCCGATGGCACGGCCTTGGTACAGGTCGAATTCCTCTCTGGAGAGGGCTCCATCAATCTGCCGGTCCTGCCGGTGACCGGGACTTACGAGGTTCTCGTCAGCCCGGTGAGCGTTCGCACGGGTACAGCCACGGTCACCCTCTCAACCGATCTGGACAGCGGCTTGCTGTCCACAACCGACCCCGGGATCGGGGTCACGATCAGCCGGCCGGGTCAGAACGCGCGGCTGCGGTTCGAGGGAACAGCCGGGCAGCGCCTGGGCATGGGCTTGACCGCCGCGACTATCAGCAGCTACCGGGTGAGCGTGCTGAAGCCGGACGGGACGTCGCTGATGTCTCCGGCATCGGTCAGCGGTGTCGCAGCCGACATCGACGTTCCGCTCCTGCCGGTGAGCGGAACGTATGAGGTTCTAATCGACCCGGTCGGTGCCCGGATCGGCTCGGTGACGGTAACGCTTTCGGCCGAGGCAGATGCCGGCACCGTCGATGCTGCCGGGGCGGGGACCGTGGTTACGGTTGCACGTCCGGGTCAGGACGCACGGGTGCGGTTTGACGGGACGGCCGGGCAGCGGTTGAGCTTGGCGGGCACCGTTGTGACATTCGGCGGCTCCTACTTCCTCAGCGTGCTCAAGCCGGACGGGACGGTGCTGGTCACGCCGAAGCTGTTGAGTAGCACGGTCCCTGACGTCGACCCGCCGGTGCTGCCGGTGACTGGGACCTACGTGGTGCTGATCGACCCGCAGCTGGCGAAGACCGGCTCGGTGACGGTGACGCTGTCGGCCGATGTGGAGGCAGGCGTCCTCGCCATCGGTGGCGTCGGCGTCGTGGTCGCCTTGGGACGTCCCGGGCAGAACGCCCGGCTCCAATTTGCTGGCACGGCGGGCCAATCGTTGACCGTTGCGCTCAGTGGCACGACCTTCGGCGGCTTCATCGCGCTCAGTGTGCTCAAGCCGGACGGCACGGCGATGATCACCCGGAACATGACTGGAACGGGAACCCTTGCCCTGGCAGCCTTGGCGGTGACGGGTACCTACGAGATTCTGGTCGACCCGGTCGCGGGCCAGACCGGCTCAACCACCGTGGCGCTGAGGCCGACTGTCAACGCCATCGGCACCGCGACCGAGGATCGGTCAGCTCAGCCCGCCGTCGAGGAGTTCTCCGAGCACGATGAGTGGCTGGCGATGCGAGCCTGGCGATTGGCGTCGGCCGAGTTGGCTGCGAGCCCGGATGACGCGTGGACCCCGGACGTGGTCAACCTCGCCGGGAAGGACTGGCGGACCCGCCTGTCCAGCCCGGATGACCTGCAGGCGCCGGCCCAGCGCACACCGCGCGGCGTGACGGCCTTGGCCGGTCACGTCCAGACTTTGGCCGGCCGGCCGCTGAACGGCATAAGCGTCCGCATCGATGACACCACCGCAAGCACCGATGCCGACGGCCGGTTCCTGCTCACCGGGCTATCGGCCGGCCACCACGAGCTACTCGTGGACGGCCATGTCACCGGCAGCCAGCGAGGCGGCTACGGCACCTATGAGATCGGCGTCGACATAGCCGCCGGGGGCACCACCGAGCTGCCCTATCCCATCTGGCTCACCCGCATCGATGTCCACAACACCGTCCATTTCCCCTCACCCACCACCACCGAAGTAGTGATCACGACCCCGCGGATTCCCGGGCTGGAAGTCCATTTGCCGGCCGGTTCGGTCGTCAAGGACACCAACGGTCGTGTCGTGACCGAGCTGGGTATCACCGCGATCCCGGTCGACCGGCCGCCGTTCCCGTTGCCCGAGCACATCATCGTGCCGATCTACTTCACGGTGCAGCCGGGCGGGTCTTACGTGTTCCCCAAGGGCGCCCGGATCGTGTACCCGAACTACACCCATCTGGATCCAGGAACCCGCGTGGAGTTCTGGAGCTACGACCCGGAGGGGCGCGGCTGGCACGTCTACGGGCACGGCTCGGTCACCGCCGACGGCCGCCAGGTCGTCCCCGACCCCGGCGTTCGGGTGTACGAGTTCACCGGTGCCATGATCAACACTCCCGGGCTGAACGGGCCTGGCACCGGGCCGCTGCCGGACTTCCTCGCCTGGCTCAGCGGCGACCCCGTCGACCTGGGCACAGGGCTGTTCGTCGACACCCACACCGACCTGTTCCTGCCCGACGTGATGCCGATCTCGCTGAGCCGTACCTACCGGCAGGCCGACGGTTCGATCCGGGCCTTCGGTTTCGGCCAGAACTTCAACTACGGCATCTTCCTGCAGTCGGCCGAGCAGTATCAGGAGGCCGACCTGGTGCTCGCCGACGGCGGCAAGGTCCACTACGAGCGAATCTCGGCCGGGGAAAGTTTCTCCGACGCGGTCTTCCTCAACACCACTTCACCGAACGAGTGGTACCACTCCACGCTCAGCTGGAACGGCAACGGGTGGAACCTGACCCGACGCGACGGCATGACCTACGTATTCGGTGACACCACCCCGTTGCAGGCGATCCGCGACCGCCACGGCAACCAGATCACCATCACCCGTACGGGCGCGAACGGCAACCCCAGCGCGGGCTCCATCACGAGGATCACCTCGCCCAACGGAAAGTGGATCAAGCTGACCGGAGGCGGCCGTGTCACCCGGGCCGAGGACAGCCTCGGCAGGGTGGTCGAATACGGCTACGACAGCCGGGCACGGCTGGTCAGCGTCACCGACCCCGCCGGAAAGATCACCGCATACGGGTGGAACGAGGCCAACCAGGTCGTCACGATCACCGACCCGCGCGGCATCACCTACCTGACGAACCTTTACGACGGCAACGGACGGGTGCAGCGCCAGACCTTCCCCGGAAACTCAGTGATCGAGTTTGTCTACACCCTCGACGCGGACAGGGTCGTCTCGACCCGCGTCACCGACCCCAATGGCCATGTGCGCCGAGTGATTTACAACGCCAACGGCTTCGCTATCAGCGATACCTACGCCGTCGACACCGACAAGGAGCAAACCAAGACGCTAGTTCGCCAGCCAGGCAGCAACCTCGTCACGCGCAGCATCGATTCGCTCGGCCGCGAAACTGCCTACGCCCATGACGGATTCGGCAACGTCACCTCCGTCACCGCCTTCGACGGCACCGATCACCCGGTGACCTCCACCACCGTGTACGGGGGGCCGTTCAACCAGATCACGGAGGCCACCGATCCGTTGGGCCACACCACTGCCTACGCCTACGACGTCGACGGCAACCTCACCACCATCACTGACCCGGAAGGCCGGGGGGTGACCTTCACCCACACCCCGACCGGCGAGGTGGCCACCACGACGGATCAGCTCGGCAATACCACCACCTTCCACTGTCAGCTCGGCGACCTGGTCGCGACGACCGACCCGCTCGGCCGCACCACCCACCTGTTCAGCGACGCCGCCGGACGGGTGCTGGAGAGCAGGAACCCCCTCGGGATGGCTACCCGATTCACCTACGACCAGCGAAACCAGCCCACCACCGTCACCGACCCGCTTGAACACACCACCACATTTGTGTACGACGACAACGGCAACCTGTTGAGCCGCACTGCAAACGAACACACCTCGATATGGACATACGACGCCGAAGACCGGATGGACACCTACACCGATCCGTTGGGCCACATCACGCGGTACGGCTACGACCCGGCGGGCAGGCTCACGACGCTCACCGCTCGCAGCGGCACGGTCACCACCTTCGGCTACGACGAGCTGGACCGGCTCATCACCACCAGCTACGGCGTAACCGGGGCCGGGAGCGAAAGTTCCGTGACCAACACCTACGACGCCGGCAACCGTCTGGTTGGGATCGTCGATTCCCAGGCTGGCGCGATCGTGCTGACCCCCGACGATCGTGACCGCATTGTCCAGGAGGTCACACCACAGGGCACCATCACCTACGGCTTCGACGACGACAACCGTCGCACGTCGATGCAGATCGCTGGGCAACCTGTGGTCACCTACGCCTATAACCACGCCGGCCAGCCAACCTCGATCACCAAGGGTGACCAGGTGGTCGGCTACGCCTATGACACTGCCGGGCGGCCGACCACGCTCAGCCTCCCCACCGGAGTCAGCCAGGCCTACGCCTATGACGATGCCGGCCAGCTCACGAGCATCACCTACCTGCGCGGCTCCAGCACGCTGGGCGAAATCACCTACGGCTACGACCGCCTCGGCCGGCGCACCACCGCTGGCGGCAGCTACGCGCGGACCGCCATCCCCGACCCGTTCACCGGATCCCTCTACAACGCCGCCGACCAGCTCACCACCCTCGGCGCGGCCAGTTACACCTACGACGCCGACGGCAACCTGACCAGCGACGGCAGTACCACCTACACCTGGAACGCCCGCGGACAGCTCACCGGCCTCAACGGGCCTAGCACCGCCGCCTCATTCGCCTATGACGCTCTGGGAAGGCGGATCGCCAAGACTGTCAACGGAACCACCGTCGGCTACCTGCACGACGGTGACACCCCGGTTCAGGAGCTGAACGGCACCACCCCAACCGCCAACCTCCTGACCGGCGGCACCGACGCCTTCTACACGCGCACCGACGACACCGGCAACACCACCAGCTACCTCACCGACGCACTCGGCAGCACCGTCGGCCTCGCCGGCGATACCGGCCCGCCCGCGACCGAGTACACCTACGAGCCGTTCGGCGCCACCGAAACCAGCGGCGCCGCCGACGACAACCCGTTCCAATACACCGGCCGGGAAAACGACGGCACCGGCCTGTCCTACCACCGGGCCCGCTACTACCACCCGGGCCTGCAACGGTTCATCAGCCAGGACCCCCTCGGCTATGCCGGCGGCGCCAACCTCTACGCCTACACCGCCAACAATCCCACCAACCTCGTCGACCCGAACGGCACCTTCGCGTTCCTGGCTGCGCTGATTCCGATCGCCATCTCCTTCATTTCGGGCGCGCTGATCGGCGGCGCGATGAGCTTCGGCATGCAGCGCCTGTCCGGTCGCAAGGTCGACTGGAGCCAGGTGGGCTTCGACGCCTTCCTAGGCGGCGCGCTCAACGTGATCACCGCCGGAATGGGTGCAGAACTCGCGCTCATCGACGACATCGCCAGAACCCCCCGTCCCTGCAACAGCTTCACCTCCGACACGCCTGTGCTCATGGCCGACGGCACCACCAAGCCGATTGAGGACATCAAGTGGGGTGACCAGGTGCTTGCCACCGACCCGCAGACCGGTGAGAGTGGCGCCCGGGCCGTCACGGATTTGATCGAGGGCGAGGGCGTCAAGAAACTCGTCGACATCACTATCCACGGCGAGACCATCACGGCGACCACCGAGCACCCGTTCTGGGACGCCGGCAAAGGAACGTGGGTCGACGCCGAGGACCTCGAAGTGGGCGACCTCCTGCGCACCGCCGACGGCGAGCGGGTCATCGTCCAGAAGGTCGCCAACCGTACCGCCACGGTGCAAGCCAACAACCTCACGGTCGCAGATTTCCATACCTACTACGTCGTCGCTGGCAGTACGCCCGTCCTGGTACACAATTGTGGTGACGTGGTTCCCTATCGGCCCACGCATGCGGGCCTTGAAAATCATCACGGCGTACTCGATGTATGGGCGAAACACAACGTACCTGGATACACGAGCCGCGCCGCCGGAAGCACGACGGTAGCGTTGGCCCCGGCTGAGCACGCGGCGACCAAGGTCGTCTATCGTGATTGGCTTGAAGGGATGACAGGAAAGCGCGTCGGCGGAAAGGTGGACTGGACAACCGTAGGTCCCCGGGATGCATTCAATTTGTCCGAACGGATGTTTGATGCGGCAGGCGTCTCGCAGACAACGCGAAATGCTTACTACGCTGAATTCAATAGATATATATACGGCCTAGGGCAGTGACTAGTGAGCCAGTTGCATGAGCTTGTCGCAGGGTTGCGCGAGGACCCGACCTGTGTCTTCGCGCAACCTGTCGATCAGATGGGAAAGACGTCGCTCACATTGCCAGACGATCTTAGGCAATTCTACGAGGCCTGCGGCGGCCTTGTTCTATTTCAAGACGCGCCATTCGTTTGGGTGATTGTTGGCGCTCACCAAATGATTCCAACAAACTTGGAAGTCATCGGCGAACAGGTCGAAGATGACATCACCTCAACGTGGTTTGTAATAGCGAGACAACGCGGCGATAGCAACGCTCTAATTAGCATTGACCTAGGCGCGAGTCGTCTTGGTTGGTGCTACGACAGCGATGTCGAGGTTCACGGTCTAGTTGGCAACAGTGCGGTCCTCGCTAACTCGTTTACGGAATTGCTTGAGCAGCTCGTCAAATCGCGCGGGCAATACGTCTTTTGGGAGGACCCCAGATTCGTGTCCAAAGGCGATGCCTACGACGCCATCGACAACTCCAGCGAGTGAGGGGGCTGCTAGAGCCCTGGGTTGGCAATCGAATCCGGTCGAGCTACCTGCGATTGGTGGGACGGTCAGCAGGCTAGCCCTGGACCGCGCACAAAACCGCACGTCACAGCGACGAATCCGGATTAACGAGCCCCACAGGTCAAGGCGTATCGGCTGCTGCGGGCGGTGTTCAACACGGCTGTCAAAGAGGATGAGCTGCTGAGGTCGAATCCCTGCCGCATCAAGGGGTTCGACAAATACCACACTCCGGAGCGGCATACTCCGACCTTGATGGAGGTCCGGGCGCTGTCGGAGGAGATGCCTGCTCAGTTCTACGCACTGATCATGTTGGCGGCCTATTCAGGTCTGCGGTGGGGTGAGCTGGCGGCGCTACGACGGTGTGACCTCGACCTGGCGGCGGGCACGGTGAAGGTGCATCGCAACCTGGTTAGCGTTGCGGGGCAAGCTGGTGATCGGGCCGCCCAAGTCAGAGGCCAGCAAGCGAACGGTGAACCTGCCCTCGGCCGCGACCGAGGTCATGCGGCACCACCTCACGCACAACATGCTCAGTGACGACCGAGAAGAGCTGCTGTTCAAGGGGACCAAGGGCGCGCCGATGCGGTCGAGCAGCTTCCATCGGGCGGTCTGTTGGGCGGAAGCGGTCGAAAGTGCCGGCCTTCCGGCAGGATTCCACTTCCACGACCTTCGCCATTTCGGCAACTCTCTAGCGGCCGATGCCGGAGCCAGTACTAAGGAAATGATGCACCGGCTTGGACAGTCGAGCATGCGGGCGGCGCTGATCTATCAGCACGCCACACAGAGGCGGGACAAAGAGATCGCGGCGGGCATCGACAAACGGCTAGCTGAGCAGATGACCGAGGACGATGACGACAGTGACGACAATGGATCGGCGGGAGCGCTGGTTCCGGTCAGCTATTCGCACGCTAATCGCACGAAGGCAAATTCAGGAGGTAGGGACATTGAAAGCATTGGAAGGATTTAGGTCCTTCACCAGGGCTTTCACATTTGGAGCGGGCGACGGGAATCGAACCCGCGCAATCAGTTTGGAAGTTACACGGCTATTGTCCTGGACTATCCCGGTCGGGATTGGATAGTGCCGCTGGCCTGCTGATTCATTTCAGCTCTATCCCAGTCGGTTCTGGCCCCGAGCGGTCTATTCCGGACCGTTCCCTCCCACGACCCTCCGACGATCGGCCCACGGAAAGGGTTCGACCATAGGCCTATTTCTATTGCGAGACCGGGGGAAATGCACATGTGGCGGATTTGATAACCCTCCAGATCAACGATCGAGGTGAGGCGGTGCCGTGCGATCAATTGCCGGTGCTGCGCAGCTGCGTCGGCCACGGTGACGGAGAAACGTCGACCAATGGGGTCGGGGCAACAGGCGCGATAGTGCTGCCAGCGGCTAATCCGCTGGGGTATGCGGCAGTGTCGCGCCTAGAGGAGCGTCGCAGGCTGGATCGATGGAAAGGGTTTCGCCTAGCATGTCGTGTCGCAATTGGGCACTGTAGCTGTTAAAGGATTGGCAAGACGGTGGGCGAAATTCCCGCGCGCCCGAGGTCTACAGATATCGACAACCGCCTCATGAAACACAGACATTCCCGCTCGTTAGTTCATAGAATCCGCTCGCTGGATCGCGTGGGTGTGCTTTCCCTGATGGCGACTTCAGTGGGAATGATGACGAGCCTTGGGGTTTCGCCGGAAAGGGCGAGTTGTAAGGCCCTCAGGCCTATCTCGCGCAGCGGCACCCGGACGGTGGTGAGGGCCGGCACTACGTCCATCGTCGAGCCGATGTCGTCGAATCCTGCTACCGCGATGTCCTTTCCTGGGGTGAGCCCTGCATCGCGGAAGGCTGTCATTGCACCAATGGCCATCATGTCGTTGACGGCGAAGATGACCTCAATCTCGCCCAATCCTTGCGCGACGAGAGTTCGGGCTCCTTCTATGCCACCGTCGCGGGTGAAGGCGACCTCGATCGCGCCGCATCTGGTGATGCCGGCCTGGCGTAGTCCGTCGATGAAGCCGGTGCGGCGGTCGTGCGAGGTGCGGATGGTGTCGTCACCATGCATGATGGTGAATTTCCGGTAGCCCCGTTCGGCCAGTGCGAGCGCCAGCTGTTTTGCGCCGCCATGGTTGTCTATATCGAGCGTGCCGAAGGGCAGATCATTCTGGCTGATCACGGCGATCCGGCCACCTGTGGTGTGGTACATCTCAAGTTCTTCGATGAGCGCGTCGCGGGTGCCGGTGCCGTCAATGCGGCTTCCAGCAATGACTATGGCGCGCGGGTGCTGACCACGCAGGCTGCGGACGATTTGTAGTTCGAGTTCGGGGGAGCGGTCGGCTACCGCCATGGTGACGATGAGGCCCGCGGCTTCTGCGGCTTCGGTGACACCGGCGGCGATGGAGGAGAAGTAAGGGTCATCGACGTCGCTGACCACTAGGGCGACGGTGCTCGTGGAGCCTCTGGCGATGGCCTGGGCCGACAGGTGGGGTGCGTAGCCGAGCTTTTGGGCTGCGGCGTGCACGCGGGTCACATTTTCGGCGCGGACCGTGCGATCGCTGCCGTTGAGTGCGCGCGAAGCCGTGGCGTACGAGACGCCGGCCTCGCGTGCCACATCATGCAGCGTCACGGGCTTGCGGCTCGTGCTCGCGCGGGGCGCACTGTCCATGGCGCCGATTGTGCCACTGCGGCAGGCTATCCTTTTGGCGCTGCCCTCTTTCGGTAGTCAAATGCTGTGCGGTTCGAGAGGAAACCACTGGCGTGCCGCATTCATCGAGGCCGACTGTCACGTTGCGCGATGTGGCCGCGGCCGCTGGCGTATCGGTGGCGACTGCGTCGCGGGTGCTTGGCGGCAGTTCGCGGGCGGTGGCACCGGAGCTTGAGCGCAAGGTACTTGCCGCGGCCGCGGCGTTGCGCTACACCTCCGACGTGTCGGCGCGTGCGATGCGCCGCAAAAGTGACGCTATCGCCCTAGTGGCAGACGACCTGACCACGCCATCGATCGGGCTCGTGGTGGCCGCGATGGAGCGGCAAGCGCGCACCATCGGTGCTTTCGTCAGCGTCTCCTCCACCCGCGGTGTGCCGGAGCGGCAGTACGAAACCGTACGTACCCTGTGCGCTTTGCGTCCGCGGGCTCTCGTGCTGACCTCCAGCCGGATCCAGGCCAAGGTGCTGGATGGCCGGCTCCTCGACGAGCTGCTGGCCTACGAGCAGCAGGGCGGCCGCGTCGTCATTTTCGGCGACACAGACATGCCCTTCGACTCGATCAGTGTCGACGATCGAGGCTCTGCCAGGCTCATGGGCACTTACCTGGCGTCGACTGGCCATCGACGGGCGGTCATCCTCGCCGGCACGCGTGACAGGGCCAACGTTTCGGCCCGCGCCTCGGGTTTTGTCGAGGGCATGCTGGGCGGCGGCGTGGACGCCCAAGATGTGCGCATCGTCAACTGTGAGGTCAGCCGGCAGGGCAGCTACGAGGCGACGATCCGGTTGCTTGATGAAGGGATCGGCGATACCGACGCCATCATCGCCGCCAACGACGTCATCGCGATCGGCGCGCTGGCTGCCTGCCGTGCCGGTGGGGTCGATGTGCCTTGGGATGTGTCGGTGACGGGTTTTGACGATATTCAGCTGGCGGTGGACGTCACACCCCGGCTGACCACCATCGCGGTGCCGCTGGCCGAGATCGGCGCAGAGTCGATCCGCCTTGCATTGGCGTCTCCCGCCGGCGATTCTCCGGTGCGTGAGACGGTCCAGGGCACGCTCATTGTGAGAGACAGCACGGTGTCTCGCTCGCGCTGAGGTCGCGCACCCGGATACCCGGTGCCAATGTCGTACCGTTGGCCACTCGTTGACAACTTCACCGCGAGATCCTCCGGTCACACGCCTGAAACTCTTGACGTCGCTCCCCGTCTGGATGCAGACTGCGGAATACGTTTTCCCGACCAGTTCGCCGGCCGGTGTCTTGCTCTTATGTGCATGTGAGGGAGGGTCGTGTGACCGCTCTGGGCGAGCTTCAGCGGCTCCGCGCTTCTCGCGGTGGTCCGCCGCGGAAGCGAGAAAACAAAGCCGCGTTCTTGTTCCTGCTGCCTTGGTTCGCTGGGCTGCTGCTCATTACCGCCGGCCCGATCGCTGTCTCGCTTGTGCTCGGATTCACCGACTACAACCTGATTCAGCCACCGGAGTTCAACGGCCTGGACAACTTCAACCGGATGCTGTCCGACGAACGTCTGCACTCGGCGCTGCGCGTCACATTTACCTACGTCTTGGTTTCTGTGCCACTGCAGCTGGCCTGTGCGCTGGGTCTAGCGCTCCTGCTCGACCGGGGGCTGCGCGGGCTGTCGTTCTATCGCTCGGCGTTCTACCTTCCGTCGCTGCTTGGCTCTAGCGTGGCGATTGCGGTGCTGTGGCAGCAGATCTTCGGCGCGGAGGGAATGGTCAACCAGGTTCTCGGCCTGATCGGTGTGCAGGGCCGAGGCTGGATATCCGATCCGAGCACGGCACTGTCGACGCTGATCGTGCTCAACGTCTGGACATTCGGCGCGCCGATGGTCATCTTCCTCGCCGGGCTACGGCAGATCCCGGTCATGTACTACGAGGCCGCAGCAGTCGACGGGGCCAACAGGTGGACGCAATTCCGCAAGATCACCGTTCCGCTCTTGTCGCCCATCATCTTTTTCAACCTGGTGCTGCAGGTGATCCACGCGTTTCAATCATTCACCCAGGCATTCGTGGTCTCCGGCGGTAGCGGCGGACCGTCCGACTCGACGCTTTTTTATACGCTCTATCTCTACCAGCGCGGATTCAACAACTTCGACATGGGGTACGCCTCGGCGCTCGCCTGGCTGCTGCTCGTCATTATCGCCGGATTCACCGCGGTCAACTTCTGGGCCGCCAAGCGTTGGGTTTTCTACGATGACTAACCTTCGCGCTGTTCTCAGGCATGCCTTCCTCCTTCTGCTCGCCGTGGTCATGCTTTATCCGGTGCTGTGGATGGTGGTCAGCTCGCTTCGCCCCAGCAACGAGATATTCCGAACCCCGGGCCTCGTGCTTGACGGCCTTCAAGTCCAGAACTACTCCTTGGGCTGGGATGCGCTGGCCGCGCCCTTCGGGCACTACATGGTGAACTCGGCGATCGTTGTGCTCGGCGCCATCATCGGTAACCTGGTGTCTTGCTCGATGGCGGCCTATGCCTTCGCGCGGCTCGAGTTCACCGGCAAGCGCATCTGGTTTGCCATCATGCTCGGCACAATAATGCTTCCGATCCATGTGATCATCGTGCCGCAGTACATCATGTTCTCTCAGGTCGGCTGGGTGAACACGTTCCTCCCATTGATCATCCCGAAGATGCTCGCCACCGATGCGTTCTTTGTCTTCCTCATGGTTCAGTTCATCCGGGCGCTGCCCCGCGAACTCGACGAAGCGGCACGCATTGACGGCGCGGGGCATCCGCGGATCTTCTTGCGGATCATCCTGCCGCTGATGGTGCCGGCGCTGGCCACGACCACCATCTTCACCTTCATCTGGACCTGGAACGACTTTTTCAGCCAGCTGATTTACCTCACCGATCCTGATATGTACACCGTTCCCGTCGCCCTGCGGTCCTTTGTGGACGCCACGGTCGACACCTCCTGGGGATCGATGTTCGCCATGAGCGTCGTTTCGCTGGTACCGATCTTCCTTGCCTTCCTTATCGGCCAGCGGTACCTGATCCGGGGCATCGCGACGACAGGAATCAAGTAGTTCCCCTTAAACACAACCTTTTGAAAGGGCACATGATGCGATACACACGCCGGTCAGCTCTCGCCCTGGCTGTCTTATCGACCGCTTCGGCCGCCCTCGCCGCGTGCGGCAAAGACGGCGGCAATGCCAACGAGGAGCTGTCCAAAGACCCGGTCACCCTCCGGTTCACCTGGTGGGGTGCGGATGCCCGCCACCAGCGCACCCAGCAGGTTATCGACCTGTTCCAGAAGGCGCACCCCACCATCACGGTGAAGGGTGAGTTCAAGGATTGGAACGGTTACTGGGACAGCCTCGCCACGACGGTTGCAGCCAACGATGCGCCGGACCTCATTCAGATGGACGAGCTTTACCTAGCCTCGTACGCCGAACGCGGCGCCCTGCTCGACCTCGGCACCGCCAGCAAATACCTCACCACCGGTGATTTCGATCCCAACGCGCTGGCCACGGGGGTGGTCAAGGGTAAGCAATACGCCCTTCCCGTTGGCCTGGCCGCCTACTCAGTCGTTGTCAACACTGACCTGCTCGCGCAGTACAACATCGCGTTGCCGGACGACTCCAAATGGACCTGGGACGATCTCAAGAACCTGGGCGCACAGATCTCCAAAGCCAGTGGGGGCAAGGTAACTGGCGTGCAGTCGTGGGGCTTTGACGTCGGTGGCGTCAACATCTGGGCTCGGCAGGCCGGCGCGTCGCTCTACGACGACAACGGCAAGGTCGTCGTCCCACCGCAAGCGCTCGCCGCGTACTGGCAGTACCTGGCCGACCTTGCGAAGGACGGCATCGCGCCTGCCCCCTCGGTGACTATCGAGCGCGCCAGCGCCGGCCTCGACAAGTCCGGTACAGCCACCAACAACTCAGTCTTCGGCACATGGTGGAACACCCAGCTCACCTCCCTGACCAAGGCAAGTGGCAAGAACCTCAAGCTGCTCAAGCTGCCGGGCGATGCCCAGGCCGCGTCGCCGGGCGCGTATTTCAAGCCGTCCATGTTCTGGTCGGTCTCGTCCCGGTCCAAGCACCCTGCTGAAGCAGCGCTCTTCGTCGACTTCCTTGCCAACAGTCAGGAAGCCGCCGACATTCTCCTGACCGACCGTGGCGTACCGGCCAACAAGAAGATCCGGGCCGGGATCGCGGCGAAACTCACCGGTACGGACAAAGCCGCAGCCGACTATCTTGACGCGATCAAGGTTGGCAAGCCGCCACGGGTTACGCCGAAGGGAGCCAGTAACGTCGAGGCGATCCTCAAGCGCCACACCGAAGACGTGCTGTTCGGGCGGGCCACACCACAGCAGGCGGCCGAAAAGTTTATCGCTGAACTTCAGGCCGAGATCAACGCCGCCGCCTAACCTCTTCGTGTGCGACCGGTGCGTTCGCCATTGTTGTCCGGCGGGCGCACCCGAGCCGTACAGAGATACAAAGGAGCAGTAGTAAGTCATGCCTGAGCCTAAATACCGGATGGCGATCGTCGGCACCGGAGGCATCGCCACTGCCCACGCGCAGGCACTGCGTGAGCACAACGGGCGTGCTTTGCTGGTCGCAGCGGTCGATGTGGACCCCGATCGGGTTCGCGCATTCGCCAAGACATGGGAGGTGCCGTGGGTATATCCAAATGTGACGGAGCTCTTGCAGGATGCGCAGGTGGACGTGGTTCATCTGTGCACCCCGCCCTCCTCACACGCCCCGCTGGCGCTCGAGTGTCTTCGGGCCGGAGTCACGGTTCTGGTGGAGAAGCCGCCGACACTGTCGCTCGCTGAACTCGACATGCTCGCTGCCGCCTCGCGGGAAACCGGGGCGCATCTTGCCACCGTTCTGCAGCACCGGTTTGGTGCGGGCGCGGTCCGGTTGCGAGAGATGGCCGCTGCGGGTCACCTCGGACGGTCATTGCTGGCGACCTGTGCCACGCAGTGGTACCGCGATGACGCCTATTTCGACGTGCCATGGCGCGGGCGCTGGGAGACCGAGGGCGGTGGCCCCACCATGGGCCATGGCATACACCAGTTCGACCTGCTGCTATCGGTACTCGGGCCGTGGGAGTCGGTAGCGGCCGTCGCCGCCAGGCGAGCTCGTCACGTTGAGACCGAAGATGTGTCGATGGCATTGGTGACATTCGCCGACGGCACCGTGGCGTCAGTCGTCAACTCGGTGGTGTCCCCACGGCAGACCTCCGTGCTGCGCTTCGATTTCGAGTACGCCACGATCGAGCTCGAACATCTTTACGGCTACACCGATGCGAATTGGACCGTGACAGCGGCTCCTGGGCACTCCGTGGTGGAGTCCAGATGGGCTGCGTCGCTTACCGAAACCATGAGCGGGCACGCTGGACAGCTCGCCGCCGTCTTTGACGCGCTCGACGAGGGGGTGCCACCACCGGTGACGCTCGTCGACACGCGCCGCACACTGGAGTTTATTGCTGCCCTATACGCATCCGCGTTCACCGGGGAACGTATCCAAAGTGGACAGATCGGCCCGGACAGCCCCTTTGCTCAGCGCATGAACGGAACAGGAACCCCATGGCAAGCAGTGACCACCCGATGACTATTCATGTCGATCATGCACTAGGCAGGTCGGTTGACGTCCGAGCTGGCGATGTTCCGCTATTCACCTATGTGTACGCCCCTGAAACCGCACGCCTGGAGTCACCGAAGCCCTACCTGCACCCGATACGCACCCTCGCCGGTGACGTCGTGTCGTTGTTCCGCCCGCACGACCACGTCTGGCACAAGGGGATTGCCTGGTCTCTGCCACATGTTGGTGAGCACAACTTCTGGGGCGGGCCAACCTACGTTCACGGCAGCAGCTACGTGCAGCTGGAGAACAACGGCAGCGCCGTACATCGTGAGATGACCGGACTGTCGGCCGCTTCAGATCGCGCGGACGTCTCGCACAGTCTCGACTGGATCTCACAGGATGGGCAAAAGGTTATCGACGAACACCGCAGGCTGGCAGCCGCGGTCCTCGATGCCGCCAGCTGGGTGCTCATCTTCGAGACCGCCATGTCCAATGTGTCCGGTGCGACGTTGAACATCGGATCGCCCACCACCAAAGGTCGTGAGAATGCCGGTTATGGTGGTCTTTTCTGGCGTGGGCCACGGTCGTTCACCGGCGGCACGGTCCAGTCACCGGCAGGCACGGGTGCCGACGACCTTCGCGGTACCCGCGCGGATTGGTTCGCCTTTCGCGGCCGCCATGACGAGAATGGGCGATCGTCGACCATCGTCATGATTGACGATTCGGCCAACCCGCAGCATCCGCCGCAGTGGTTTACCCGGAGCGAAGAGTTCGCCTGCCTGTGCCCGGCGCCGTTCTTCAGTGAGGAACTCCCGCTTGAGCAGGGTCAGACGGTCAGGTTCCGATACGCCGTCGTCGTCGCCACCGGTGACCACGGTACGGAAGGCACGGCGGCATTGGCCGGCAAAGGCCGCCTCGTCCTGGAGCGAGAATGAGCAGCCTGCCTTCGTTTCCCGGCGGGACATCGGTGACCAGACTTTCTGTCTACTCGGGGCAGTGCGCAGACGGCTTAGCCGGTGGCACCCCGCATCTGCACACCGCCTCCGCCGAGGCGTATGTCGTGACCGGAGGCGAAGGCGCGCTGCAGACCCTTGATGCCTCCGGATTCCACGAAACTGTGCTGCGTGCCGGTTCGGCCGTATGGTTCACTCCGGGCACCATCCATCGGGCCATCAACTACCGTGACCTGCAGATCGTCGTCGTGATGCAGAACGCCGGGCTGCCCGAAGCCGGCGATGCGATCATGACGTTCCCGCCCGAGATCCTCGCCGACCCTGCCCGCTACGCGGCTGCCGCTGCTCTGCCGGCAGACGTCTCCCCGGACGTGCTGGACGAGGCAGTCCGGCTGCGGCGTGATCTTGCCGTAGATGGCTTTCAGCGACTGGTGGCTAGTGCGGCAGGCGGGGACTTCTCGCCACTGCAGAACCTGTATGACAGCGCCGCCGCACTGGTGCGTCCCCGGCTAGCCGATTGGCGAGCGACTTGGCAGGAGACCGTTGAGCGAGAGACCCGCCGCACCGAGGAGGTCTTCGCCGCCCTCGAACGCGGTGATGGCCAGCACCTGAGCCAATCCGTTCTACTCGCGGCCCCGCCGAGTGATACAGCCCGTTGGGGCATGTGTGGGCGCTTGTACACCCACGATGTCGCCCACCCCCTCGTCCTGGCCGGACTGTCGGCCCCGGCGCGTCCACAGTCAGCCCACTCTCAATAGCCAAACGGGACACTCGCCGCGAAGGTCCTAAATGGACTGTCGCGGCAATGAGGCATGTCCTCGCCTCGACATCGTTACGCGTCAAGCAAAGTCGTCGTTGAATGTCGCGTATCCGTATGATGGAATACGTTTTCCGATGGCTTGCGCGAGCCGCCCGGGTTCGCGGGCCCTCGATGTTCGTCGTCCTGGTTCAGCCGGCGACGAACGAGTGCTCAGTCCTGTGCATCGGTCCACCCACAAAGGAGCGCACCAATGTCCCCAGTGCCCTCACGACCCCCCGCCCTGCGCCATCTCGTCGCGCCAGTTGCCGCGTTGATCGTCGGTGGCATGGCCCTGTTTGCCGTAACACCGGTCCTGGCAGCCAACACCACCTACTATGTGGACGCTGTAGCCGGCGCCGACACCAACACCGGTCTCGACCAAGCACACCCCTGGAAGAGTCTCGGCAAAATCAACTCAACAACTTTCGGCAGCGGAGACAGGATTTTGCTGAAGGCCGGCAGCGTCTGGACCGGACAGCTCTGGCCGAAAGGCTCGGGTGTCAGCGGCTCGCCGATCGTCATCGATTCCTACAGCACCGGAAACAAACCACGCATCAACGGTGCCGGCGGAGTCGCCGACGCTGTGCGGCTGTTTAATCAGGAGTACTGGACGATCCGTAACATCGAGGTGACCAACACCGTCCCCGCGAGCGGCACCCCCGGCGCGAACCTGGGTGACTTCCGGGGTATCCATGTCAGCGGCGACAACAGCCAAACTCTTGACGGGTTCATCATCGATACCGTGAACGTGCATGACGTCAGCGGTCAGGTCAACTGGATCGGCGGCGACCGCGCTGACAACGCACCCGGCATCACCTTCCAGACAGGCTGGGACGCGTCGAAGAGGACCGGTGGCATTGTCTTCGACACAACCGTCCCCAATATCGGCGCCCCGCCAGCCAATCCGACGATCCTCAACAACGTCGTCATCCAGAACTCGACGATCTCCAACACCTCATTCGCCGGAATCGTCGTGAAGCAGTACACCGGATCCAACTCAGGTGCGGTCTCCGTCGGCTGGGGAACACGCGCCAACGCCGGCGACACCAACTTTAAGCCCCACACCAACTTCGTGATCCGCAACAACTACATCACCCAGGCTGGTACCGCATACGGCTGCAACGGCATCTACCTCACCGACGTCCGGGGTGCCACGGTCGAACGCAACGTCGTCGACAAGACCGGGACCTCTGGCATCGAGACCTACTTCGCTGACAATGTCACGATCCAGTTCAACGAAGTCTTTGGTACCTCGCAGAAAGCGGGTGGAGCCGATTCCAACGGTATCGACGCAGACAAGGCAACCACCGCCCAGACCATTCAATACAACTACGTTCACGGCAATGGCGACGGTATTCTGTTGTGCCAGTTCGCCTTCGGCAACGTCGTGTTACGGTACAACGTCATCACAAGCAACACGCGCTACCAGATCTACCTGCACTCGGATTCCGCGGCCAGCGCGAAGATTTACAACAACACGCTATATAACGACGCGAGCAATTACCTCATCTACGGCTACGGGACCTACCTGTCAAGCAGCTACGCGATCTCCAACAACATCCTGTATTCGACCAGGGCCAATGCCACGATCTCGACGAGTTCGTCGATTGCATACAGCCATAACCTCTACGGCGGCGCGACCCTCACAAGGCCAAGTGGTGAGCCGGGACCTGTTGTCGCTAACCCACAGTTCGTATCCGCTCCCATCAACGCGCCATCTGGCACCGCAGCCACCGGGCCGGCCCTCGCCGCCGCCCACGAACTGCAGGTGCCATCCAACTCGCCGGCCGTCAACGCCGGCGTCAACGTCACCAGCAACGGGGGCCGTGACTACGTGGGCAACACGCTCTACAACGGGACCGCTGACATCGGTGCCTTTGAACAGCCCGGGGGCACGCCAGTTCCCCCCACGCCGGACGTAATGCGGCACACGTTCGACGCCCTCGCGACTGGAACACTCGCCAGCGGAACCGACGGCCTGACAGTCAACAGCGCGGGCGGCTCGGTCGCGGTGGTGGCCGTGCCAAGCGCAGCCGACAAAAGCGTGCGGATCACGCGCACCACCAACAGCGGCAGCACAAGCGTCTCGCAGACTTTCGGCACACCACTGACCGGAACCGTAACCATCGAGACCAACGTCATGCGCGAGTCCGCCTGGGTATCCGGCAACGACTACTTCGCCATTCCATACATTCGCGGCTCCAACGGTGTCAACGCCGTCAGCCTGGCGATGACGAAGAACAACATTCAGGCCTATTCCGGTACCACGCTGGTCACCATCGGCTCCTACACACCAGGGCGCTGGTACAACCTGCGTGCGGTGATCAGCACGGTTGGCCAAACGTTTGACCTCTACCTCGATGGGGTGCTGGTACTCGACAACAGCACCTTCCGCAATGCGCTGCCTGCGGTAGCGCAGATCGACTACTACGCCAACAGCTCGAACTTCGGAAGTGTCGTCATCGACGACATCGCGATCTCCGTAGCCGCCTAGACGGGAAGGGCGCCGGGTCTGTGCCCGGCGCCCGAGCGGGACTCGAATGAGCAGAATGTTGACCTGTCGAAATCCGTGCGTTAGGCGCTGCGCCCGCTCGACTTTCCGATGCTGGCGTAGCTCGAACTCAATGGTTTGGCACACGCGGCAGGGAGACGATTTCACAATAAATATGAGCAATTTTTAATTTTTTAAATATTTATTTTAGTTTGTATCAATTGCCCCTGGCGCCTAACGGGATGAGGTCCATGGTCGGACACATGATGCAGACAACGCACCAAACTGATCAGGACATTCAGGCCAACGTCAGAGAGGAACTGCAGTATGACCCCAGCTGCCAGGCGCGACATCTCACGGTGACTTCCCAGGGCGGAACCGTGAAACTGTCCGGCGAGGTCACCAGCTTGCACGACAAACTCGCAGCGAAGCGATCGGCCATGCGAGTGCGAGGTGTGAAGGCCATATCCGATGAGATGACAGTGCGAAGCCCGGGTGTGAGCGGCGACGCCACCGATGCCGACATCACCCAAGCTGCCCGTCACATGCTCGACTGGAGCAGCGACGTTCCGGCCAAATCGGTCAAGGTCGCCGTTCATGACCACAAGGCAACCCTGTCTGGCACCGTCGCCTGGGGCTACCAGCGCGATGCGGCGCTCAAGGCAATGACGAACCTCAGAGGGATCACCGCGGTCAGGAACGAGATCGTTCTCGATCAGGCGGCCGCGGCAACTCCGGCAAAGACCGCGATCGTGGCAGCGTTGCAGCGCAATGCGCAGCTGGATCCGCAGTCGATCAACGTGGATGTCAATGGCCATGATCTGGTCCTTCGCGGCAACGTGCGCACCTTCGCGGAATACCGCGAGGCCGAGCACACCGTGTGGAACGCGGCGGGCGTCACGAGCGTGCAGAACAACCTGGTCGTCACCTCCTGACCGGCTGAACAGCTGAGGAGCCCGCGTCTACACGACGCGGGCTCCAATCTTTGGCGAATGTTCGGTAGCCGCGGCCGTCCTGTGGGTCTTTGTTCGTGATTTGTGTTGGGCTGGTTTTTTCTGCTTTCGCTTGGCCCGGACCAGCCGGGCAGCGGCGACATGCCGAACGCGGAGATGCACGAAGCGTCGATTATCTTGGCTGCTAAGGGTACCGGGGTGTTGCTGGTGCTCATCGCTATGTTGCGAGTGTGGCGTGGGTTCGCCAGCGGCCGCCTCGAGCGGGTTCGCCGGTCGCAGGCGGCGCAGTTCCAGAAGGCTCACGCGGCCTGGGATATGCGCCGCAAGAACTACCTCGAGGCGGAGTGGCAGCGGGTTGACGGGTTGGCCGAGTGGGGTTAGGTGCAATCAGATTTCCTCACGGAGTTCCGGAGGTGATTTCAATTCGAGATCGGTTGTCGCGGGAATGTTTTGACGATGCCTGAATCGGGCATCCGTGCAATTTGGCAGGTCAGCGTCGTACGAATGGCCGCTTGGCTGGGATGGCTGCGGGATTCGATGTTGGCTTAGGTCTTCGGATGAAGATCCCTACCAATTCCCTTCCCAAATCAGAACGCCTCGATCAGATAGATCATTGATCAGCGCTCTGAGCTGTGAATATAGAGAGCGGGCGACGGGAATCGAACCCGCGCAATCAGTTTGGAAGTTACACGGCTATTGTCCCAGGTCATCCCACCCGGGGCCGGATAGTGCCGCTGGCCAGCTGAATCATTTCGGTTCAATCCCAGCCGGTTCCGGCCTCGGGTGGCCTGTTCCGGGTGGTTGCCTCCCGCGCCCCTCCCACGGATCGGCCCGATGTGTCACTAGTGCTGGTATCACGCCGCCTCGACAATGTGGTAGACGACCACCTCCGTCGCGAGTTTCGCCGTCGCCTCATTCGGCGCCGGTTTGTGTATGTGGGGCTTTGACCGGTTTCGACTGTGGGGAGCCGTGCTGGCGTAGCACGATGCTGAGCAGGACGAGGGCGGCGACGGCGAGGAACTCGGACTGCCAGTTCTGCATGGACTGGAACCAGAAGTCTGCGCTGCCGAAGAACTGCCATATCCCGATCGGTGCTGCGCCCTGCTCGAGGGCTTGCTGTTCGTTGTATTCGGCTGTACCGGCGAGCAAGTGCCCGGCGAAGGAAAGCACGAAGAAGCCGAACAACCCTAGCGACAGGCTGTTGCGGTAGAACCATTGCCGCCACCCACGCGTCTTTGACCACGCTGGCGAATCGGCGCCGGCGTTGTCCGGGTCGTCTTCTGCACGGTCGTCTTGTTCTAGCGGCTTCGACTCCGGCGATCCACGCTGCACCAGAAACGCTGTGAGCAATACGTAGGCGCCCATTTGGAGGAACTCTGATTCCCAGTTTTCGAACAGCGCTTCACCGAAGTGGCCCGTGCCCAAGTAGTGCCAGAAGGTGTCGGCGGGCAGGCCCGCGGTGAGCAGGTCTTCGTTGCGCACCTGCCAGCCGGCGAAGGCCTGCCCAACCACGAACACTACGAACGCCGTCAGCAGCACCGCTGATAGGGCGTGGTGCTTCAGCCAGACGCGCACCGGGTCAGGCCCTGGCCGACATGAGGGACAGGGGATCGGCCGGTGCGTTGGCTTTGGCCGCTGCCATCTGCTCGCCGAGCTCGATGAGGCGATTTCGGCCGAGCGCCTTGCGGACCTGTGGGAACCATTCCTGTTCTTCCTCGTCGGCGTGATGCTCCACGTTTTCGATCAGGACGGTGACCTTGGCGTCGAAGGTCTCGTGCGACGGGTCAAGGTTTTGCAGCTCGGAAAGCAGCCATGCGACGACGTGGTGTTCTTCCACCGACTCCAGAACATGATCTTTTGTTTCTGGTACGCCTTCCTGCGCTGCCGGATAAAAGATTGTCTCCTCGATGTAGGCGTGAGTGGTCAGCTCCTTGAGGATGGTGTCCACCAGGGCCCGCTTCTCTTGTGGTGACGCCTTCTTGTGGGTCTTTTCGAACTGGCGGAACAGCCGCTTGACCGTCTTGTGATCTTCCTTCAGCAGAACGATGCCGTCCACGCGAGCCCCCTCAACCTTGATCAATTGTGCTTCAAGAACGCGATTCGAGGTGGAATTTGCCCGCAACGGGCCGGTGCCAAACAGCCCTCACCCGGCGCGTCAGCGACCGCGCTGCGAGCGTGCGTCGCCATATGGCGTCATGCTTGCGGACAAGGGCTGCTTTTCCGGCCAGCGGCGCGTGGCGGGCAGGATCAGTCCTAGCCCGCCCAACAGCTCGGCGATACCGATCAGCCGCACGGCGCCGGGTCAGAGATCTCCGACAGTTGAGGGGCGGACGTGAGTGTTCAGGCGACGGTGATGGCGATTTTGCCTAGCTTGCCGCTGCCGAAGTCGGCGGACGCCGATGGAACCTCGTCGAGGGCGTAGGTGCGCGCGACTGGCACGGTCAACCGTCTGGCGGCCAGGTCGGTGGCAAGCCGGGCCAGGGTGCTGCTGGCTGGGTGGGCCGTAGTCGGGCTTGCGCGTGGATGCCGAACGCAACCGTGAGCGCATCGTCGCCGCCGCCCGCGACGCGTTCTGCGAACATGGCCTAGACGTCCCGGTCGATGAAATCGCCCGCCGTGCCGGAGTGGGCGTGGGCGCTCTCTACCGCCGCTACCCGAACAGGGAGGGGCTGATCGCTGCCGCGTTCGAAGCCAAGATGGCCTCCTACGCCGGTGCCGTACGCAAGGCGCTGGCCGACCCTGATCCGTGGTCAGGGTTTTGCGACTACGTCAAAGACGTTTGCGCCATGCAAGCAGCCGACCGTGGCTTCACCGATGTGCTCACCATGACGTTTCCCGCCGCGAAGCGTTTCGAAGCCGATCGGGACAGGGCGTTCGCCGATTTCGCGGTTCTGCTGTCCGAGACCAAAACCAGTTTTCTGCCGCCGATTGGTGGGATGCTGTAGCCGAATCGGATGGGGCCGAAGGGGGCGGCAGCGTGGGGGGAAAGCTTGCCCGGCTCTGGGACAGGGCTCAGTCCGAGCTGCTGGTTCGGGCCGCGCGTGCGCGCCCTGATGAGCTTGTAGGACAGGCTAATGCGGTGCTGATGCAAATCGGCGTCACCATTACCGTCTACCTGGTTGATCACCAGCAGCGGACGTTGCGCCCATTGCCGCAAGCGCCCGCCCACGCCGAGCCGACGTCTTTGGACGTTGAGGGGACGGTGGCAGGCAGGGCTTTTACGACCATCAACACGGTATCCGGCATGCAGGCCGGGCACTGGTGGGTGCCGCTGATAGACGACACCGAACGCCTTGGCGTGGTGGAGTTCGTCAGTCATCGTCCGGTGCTGCATGGAGAGGATCTCGGTGGGCACGGGGAGGTCTTCGCCAGCCTGCTGGCTCACCTGCTGGCCACCAAAGTCGACTACGGGGATGTGCTGCACCGGGTTCGTCGCACCCGGCCAATGGCAACCTCTGGTGAGCTCTTGCTCGCGATGTTGCCACCGTCTACCTTTGCCTGCCGCGAACTGGCGATTTCGGCGATCCTTGAGCCGGCTTACGAGGTGGGCGGCGATGGCTTCGACTACGCCGTGGACCAGGACAAGGCTCGATTCCTGGTGCTCGATGCCATGGGCCACGGACTGCAGGCGGCGTTGACCACGGCGACCGTGCTGGCGACAATGCGCTCCGCCCGCCGTGATGGGCAAGGGCTCTACGCCATGGCGGCGGCGGCCGACACCGTTCTGACCGAGCACTTCGGTGATTTGCGCTTCGTTACCGCGGTTCTGGCCGAGCTGGATGTCAACACCGGCGCGTTGCGCTACATCAATGCGGGACATCCGCCACCGGTAGTGGTGCGTGAGCACCAGGTCATCGCTGACCTGCATGAGGGCCGGCGAATGCCACTCGGTTTGGGTGATGGGCAGGTCGACGTGGCCGAACTGGCCCTACAACCGGGCGACAGCCTGTTCTTTTATACCGACGGGGTGGTGGAGGCTCGTAGCAGTGACGGCACTCAATTCGGTCTCCAGCGCCTGGTCGACCTGGCTGAACGTCACGCGGCGGCGGACCTGCCGGCACCGGAGACACTACGCAGAATCTCGCAGAGCATCCGCGACCACCGGCAAGCACCGCCGGCCGACGACGCCACCATGATGTTGGTGGAATGGTCGCCGCTGGCAGCACGCCGAACCCGGCCCTGAAGCGGCTCCCGCGGCCAGACGCAGCCATCCTCCAACCGCCGAAAAGCCACCGGCGCGGCTACCAGAACCTTGGCTGCCAATGCCGCGCATCTTGCCCGGCTGCTGCGCGAGCACCCGTATCCGCCGAGCTGACGAGAAGGGAAGCTAATGAACGAGCCGACACAGCAACCACCGGGTAGCACCGAGGCGATGCGCCGCAAACCCGACCACGGCGAGGACTCCTACCGCGGTTCGGGTCGGCTGGAGGGTAAGAAGGCCATCGTCACCGGCGGCGATTCCGGCATCGGCCGTGCGGTGGCGATTGCGTTCGCCCGCGAAGGCGCCGATGTGCTCATCGCCTACCTGTCCGAGCAAGACGACGCACAGGACACCGCCAAACTGGTGGAGCGGGCCGGGCGGCAGTGTGTGCTGGTGCCCGGTGACCTGGCCGACCGCGACCAATGCGAAGAGGTAGTGCGCCGCGCGGTGGAGGCGTTCGGCCGTGTCGACGTTCTGGTCAACAATGCCGCTTATCAGATGACCCATGAGAGCGTGGAGGAGATCAGCGACGAGGAGTGGGTGCGCACCTTCGACATCAACATCACGGCGATGTTCCGGTTGGTGAAAGCGGCGTTGCCGCACATGGGCCGTGGAGCGTCGATCATCAACACGAGCTCCATCAACTCCGACATGCCCCGTCCGACGCTGCTGCCTTACGCGACCACGAAGGGCGCGATTGCGAATTTTACCGCCGGGCTGGCGCAGCTGCTGGGGGAGAAGGGCATCAGGGTCAATAGTGTCGCGCCGGGTCCGATATGGACGCCTCTGATTCCGTCGACCATGCCGCCAGAGCAAGTGGCCGAGTTCGGCAAGAACACGCCGCTTGGCCGCCCGGGCGAGCCTAAGGAGGTCGCTCCCGCGTTCGTGCTGCTGGCTTCCGATGAGGCGAGCTACATGTCGGGTGGGCTGATTCCGGTCACCGGCGGAAAGCCGATCCTCTGATCTGGTACCACGAAAAAGAGTTAATGATGCCCCAGGATCGTCACCGAAACGAGAGCGCCAGTACAAGCACATCAAGGCCGCAGCGCCCAAGCGTATCTCGGATGTTCGATGCCGACCTTTTGTTGCGCAACGAGTGTCACGGTTGGCCGCGCTAGAGTCCACGCCTTGAGCGACGACACGTACTCCATTGCCATTAAAGCGTTTCGCCGATGGCTGCCCAGGGCACAACTCTGAAATCATCCAACGCGCAGAAGGCGATGCGGCCGTGACGGCGCCTAGCCAGACTTCATCCACAACCGCACTACCGTGCGATTACCCGCCGCACGCATGGACACGTCATCGCAAACCTGCTCCACTGGCGGACGAAAGGGAACGGGTAGCCGATCGTTACGAACACGCGCAAGACCGGCGGGAGGTCTACTGGGCGTTGCGCGTCTTAACGGCCGACGACGCGACCGAGGCGGCTGCGACCCAGGCCGCCGTGCGCAGGGCCGAGGAAGCGGTGCGCCGGGCGCAGGCAGAGCTGGAACGCACGCGGCAGGCCGCCATGCGGGTAAGGGCCCGCGCCGCACTTCGCTACGCGGGGAGCGAGCGGGCCGCGGCCATCCTCATTGGACAGCAGACCGAGGCGATTGCCGTGGTAATGGCACAGCGCCACAACGAGGTCGACCGTCGCACCCGTTGGGCGTTGGCAGGTATGCCGTCTCACGGCCGGTTGTCTTTGCCGTCCAGCCATAGCGTGTCGGATTCGTGGCGATGCGTGCCGGTGGTGCCGACGTGTTTCGCGCTGATCCTCGGGCCGTTCTTAATCACGTGCACCACGGCCATCGCGTGGCCACGCCCGAGGCCATAATCCTCCTTGAGCCAATCCACGATGGCACCCGCCTTGGTGGCGGGCTGGTCGAAACGGTGCTGTTGGGCCAGCGCGATGAACTGGCGCGGGGTGAGTGACGTTTTCGGTGCGGAAATCGCTGGCGCCTTGTCGCGTGTAGCTTGAGCTAGTCAGGGCATCGCAGGAACATGAGCGAGTCTGTGGCAGCGACGGGTGTGATGTTTGATGGCCGTTACCAGCTTCGTTTGGTGATCGCCGACGGTGCGCTGGCTCGGGTGTGGCAGGCACGCGACGTGCGCCTGGGTCGTGAGGTGGCGCTGAAGGTGCTGGCGCCACGGGCTGACGGCGACCCGCACGCGGCCGAAAGGTTCGCCCGTGAGGTCCAGGCGGCATCAGCGTTGTCGCATCCGCATGTCATCACGATCTATGACAGTGGCGCCACCCACAACAGCGCGTATCTGGTGATGGAGCTGGCCCGGTTGGGCACTCTCGCCGCTCAGATCGCCGGCGGGCAGATGCCGGCCGAGTACATCGTGAAGGTTGCCCAGCAGGTGTGCCAAGGCTTGTCCGCAGCCCATCGGGCCGGCATCATCCACCGCGACCTCAAACCCGCCAACATCTTGCGCACCAACGAGGACACCGTCAAAATTAGCGACTTCGGGGCAGCGCATCTGGCCGGCAGCGACATCGAGCTGACCGCCACGGGCACGGCGGTGGGCACCGCTCCGTACATGTCACCGGAACAGGTCAGGGGCGAGCCGGTCGGCCCGGTTAGCGATCTCTACAGCCTCGGATGTGTCATGTATGCGATGGCTGCGGGTAAACCGCCATTTGCCAGCGGCACTCCAGCCGGGATTGCCTGGCGGCAGCTGCACCAAGAGCCGGTCCCCCTGGCCCGCCGCCGCCCGGACCTACCCCCGGCGATTGACAGCGTGGTCTCGGTCCTGTTGAACAAAACTCCTGTCGCCCGACCGGCTAGCGCCGGGATAGTCGCTCAATGGCTTAGCCAGATACTGCTGACCCCGCACGGTAGCGACAGTCTGCTGGAAAGGACACAAAACAGCACGACCAATCGAAACGCTGAGCACACGACAACGGCCAGAATGCTCCGCGTCCCTGAAGCTGCATGCCGAACAAGCGATGCGAAATGTCACGCCGTCTCGCTGCATGAGGGCCGCGACCTGCCTTGACGGGGCGCTCGGCAGGCCGCGGCTGCGATCAAGGTCGCTTAGTGTGCCGCTATGCGCCCACGGCGGTGAGCTGACGGTCGGTGCCGTCCTGGGTGCCGCCTCCGGTCTGGCCGGTGATTACCTTATGGCCTTCGCCGGTTTCGATCGCGGTGTCACCTCCCGCCCGGCTGACCTCGATCCTGCGCGGCTTGGCCTGCTCGGCGACTGGGATCGTCAGCGACAGCACGCCGTCCTGGTATGTGGCCTTGATCGCGTCGGTCGCCAGGCCGTCGCCGAGGACCAGTTGACGGCGGTAGGTGCCGGACGGGCGCTCCGAAACCAGATAGGCGGCGTCCTGTGGATCGCGGCGGCGGCGCTCGGCTTTGACGGTCAGCGTGTTGTTTTCGGCCGACACCTCCAGCGAGTCGGCGTCGATACCGGGCAAGTCGAAACGGACTACGAACTGGTCACCCGTGCGCAGGCAGTCCATGGGCATCAGCGCGGGCGTGCGTGCCGCGCCGAACACCTCACTGGCGAGCCGGTCGAAATCACGGAAAGGATCAAAACGAACGAGCATGACCAACACACCTCCAAAGTGTTTGCCGTGTAACGGCTTGTCGTGATGGACGGGCGCGGTCGCACGCCCGCATGTGCAATTGGTTAACCGATCTAGTTGCGCCGGTTCGGAGGGCGCAGGCACTGGGCACTCCGTCGTGCCCTGCGCCGATCGTAGTGAGCCGGTACCAGCAAGGCCACCGCAATCACTCCTCAACAACTACCCTCGCCGTTACAGGAACTCTAGCTCAGCTTGCGCATACATTCTATATCCGCCAGCACAGATTTCAAGAGGAAATTCTTCCGACTTTGCGGACATTCTGATGGCCACCCGCTCTCGTGGACCGACGGAGTACAGCTACGCCTTTGCCGCCGTGCGGGCGGCTACAGCTGACCGGCCCAGCGGACATGAGTAATCACTCGCCTAGAAACCATCCTCGCCGATTTGGTGCTGGCGACCGCGTCGACAACCACAAGATCCAGATCATTGAGGGCCAGCCAGGTCGCAGCAGCTGATTTGCAGCCAGGCAATCCGTCACGTAATTGCGACAGCCGCCACGTGTTGACATTGATGCATTTGAACTGCGGCATCTTGGGGTAAAGCTGCGCCATGAAGTACGTAGCGAGACATGCATGGCATTGAGTTCCGCAAGCAGCGTTGGGTCCGATAGCCAGACGATTGCCGTGTGCGGGCGTCGGGTGGCGGTCACCGTTGCGGGTTCCGGTGAGCCGCTGCTCCTGCTCCACGGCCTGGGCGGCACCCGCCGAAAATCTGTCGGCGCGATAGTAGACATCTGCATGGGGCGTGTGTATGGTCTTAGTTGTTGCGAAGGACGATTTAGTGCGGCAGGAGAACTGGCGCACCAAGCAGTTGAGCTCGTGTGATGCGGGTCTTGCGGCCACGAAGGTGAACAGGGCTGCGGGATGGCTCACTGGGCAAGGTGACCGGACCGTTCCGGCACCGCAGGTAGGTAAGTAAGAGCAGTCAAGTTGGTGTGAAAGCAGTAGGTAGCAGCGGAGAAAGGAGTTACGCCATCGGATTACCCACCTCGGCCGCGTGACGCGCCGGTGGGAACCGCAGACCCCAAGGAACGGAAGGTGGTCCCCGGTCAATATCCACGCCATAGGGCCGCAGCACTGCCTCACGGCGGAAGCAGGCGGGCAAGACGAAAACCGGTGCAACTTAACGGCCGGTGATGGTAGATAACTTCCCAATCCGCAGGGTCCCGGCACCGATATGGCGCCGGGACCCTTACCCGCGTTAAGCAGACAAGGATGTGTATGACCGCTGAGCAGGCCCCGTCGCCGGACAGATTCGACGACGAGCATTACCCGGCCTACACCATGGGCCGTGCCGCGGAAATGATCGGCGCCTCCGCTGCGTTCCTACGTTCGGTCGAAGCAGCCAAACTGTTTGACCCGCTGCGCTCCGGCGGCGGGCACCGACGCTACAGCCGCTACCAGCTTCGCCTGGCAGCCCGGGTGCGCGAGATCGCCGACCAGGGCACCAGTGTTGAAGCCGCCTGCCGAATCGTGATCCTGGAAGACCAGCTCGCCGAAGCACAAGAGCTCAACAGACAATACGAGCGCGGCACACCGCGCACCACGACGCGCTAGACGCCCTGGGCTTGAAAGTTTGCTGCTGTCGGGTGTGCCACTGAATCCGTTCACGCGGTTCGCCAGAGCCACACCGTAATCTCCTTCTACCTCAACGGAATTCGTCGACCGCCTCGGTGAGTGCCTCCAGTGTCGCGGGGCCTTCATATCGCGCGCCGTTGATGAAGAAGGTCGGTGTTCCGTTGACCCCGCTACGCAGCCCGGTCATGAAGTCCTCCTGAACCTTCGGGAGGAAGGCGTGCGCGGCCAGATCCTGCGCGAACCTGTCGATGTCCAGGCCTATCGCGGCAGCGGCGGCCATCACCGCCGAAGGCTGCAACTGCCTCTGGTGCTCGAAAAGCCAGTTGTGCATCTCCCAGTAGTGTCCCTGTGCGCCAGCCGCTTCGGCTGACTCGGCGGCGAACTGCGCATTTTCGTGCACGTTGGTCAGCGGAAAATGACGAAACGCGAAAAACAACGCGGAAGCCCGCTCGTCCAATAGCGCGGTCACAACCGGATGGGCCGCACCGCAGTAGGGACACTGATAGTCGCCGAATTCGACCAGGATGACCGGCGCGTCCGGGGAACCAATGGTGTGGTCGCGTCTGCTGATGGGCATTTGCAGCTGGCCCTGCTGGATGTCCAGAGATGTTCTCATTAAGGCACCGCCTTTGCAGTCATCGCGTCGAGCGCGGCCAGAATTCCGTCCGCACCGGGGTTGACCCCTGAGGGCGATAGGTAACTCCAGGCCACCACCCCTTGGTGGTCCAGCACGAAAAGAGCCCGCGCTGCCAACCCGTCGTCGGTGTCCAGCACGCCGTAGGCCTGCGCGGCGGCGCCGTGCGGCCAGGCGTCGGCCAACAACGGAAACTTCAGCCCGCGTTGTTGGGCGAAGGCTTGATGGCACCAGACTCCATCTGTGGAGATACCCAGTACTTGAGCGTCGTACTTGGCGAAGGCTGGTGCGGCTGTTTGGTAAAGCGACAGCTGATCCGTGCAGACCGGGCTGAAGTCGGCCGGATAGAAAGCCAACACAACCGGCCGGCCGTGAAGCCCGGAAATGCGCACGGTCTGTGTCGGTGAAGCCTTGAGCTCGACGTCGGGCGCTGGCTCCCCGGCCGCCACTATTTTATCCGGAGTTGGGTACATAATTAGACAAATACCCCGCTATCAAAAGAGTTAATCCCGCTATGTGTGCCTATAACGAGGACGTGTACGTCCACGTCCGCTACCCCCTCAGCGAGCGATGCTGACATCCATCGGGTTGGCCGGGGAAATCCGTTGTGCTACTTCGGTCGTTGCTCGTATCGAGCGACTAAACCGATTGCGCGTCGGCGCCTCGGAGCCGGTCGCCAGGTTCAAGAAAGGAACACCGCCACCACATCAACCTGTGTCGAGGTGCCCGTGTGCGGCCGCTATCACAACTATCCGAGCGTGGTCGCCGAGGGGCCTCCTAAAGTGCTTTGTCCACGAAGGCCATCAGCTGGTCAGGCGGGGTGGCGCCTACCTGCTGGCTGACCATGTTGCCGTTGCGCAGCATCACCAGCATCGGGATCGACCGGGCCTGGAATCTCTGCGAGATCTGGGGAGCTTCGTCTACGTTTACCTTGACCACCTTCAGTTTTCCGGCCCGTTCCTGCGCTGCGCGGGCCACGCCGGGTTCGACGACGCGGCAGGGGCCGCACCAGGGCGCCCAGAGGTCGACGAGCACCGGTAGGGAGGCGTGGGTGGCTATCGCGTCGAAGTCGTCGTCGGTCGCGGTGGTGATCCAGGGCAGGTCGGTCTGGCATTTGCCGCAGCGTGGTGTGCCCGAGGCGTCGGCCGGGACGCGGTTTTTCTGCCCGCAGTCGGGGCAGGTGACAATGTCTGAGGTGGTCATGCCATCGCCTTTTCGTAGTCTACGGCGAGCTCGCCGTCGCGGGCGTCGACGCGGATGACTGATCCGTCGGGCAGGTCGCCTTTGAGTAGCGCGCGGCCGATGCGTGTCTCGACCTCGTGGGAAATGTAGCGCCGCAGCGGGCGGGCGCCGTAGACGGGGTCGAAGCCGCGTTCGGCGATGAGTTTGCGGGCGTCCTCGGTGAGCTCCAGGGTGATGCGCCGTTCGGCGAGCCGCTGGCGCAGTTCGTCGATCTGCAGGTCGACGATGTGCTCGATCTGTTCCAGGGTGAGCCGTTTGAATAGGATGATGTCGTCGACGCGGTTGAGGAATTCGGGGCGGAAGTGGCCGCGCAGCTCGGCCATCACCCGATCTCTTACGTCGTGCGGGATGTCGCCGCTGGACACCGTGCCGGTGATCAAATGCTCGGCGCCGATGTTCGAGGTCATGATGATGACGGTGTTACGGAAGTCGACGGTGCGTCCCTGCGAGTCGGTGATCCTCCCGTCGTCGAGTACCTGCAGCAGCGTGTTGAACACGTCGGGGTGCGCCTTCTCGATCTCGTCGAAGAGCACGACCGAGTAGGGCTTGCGGCGCACCGCTTCGGTCAGCTGGCCGCCCTCCTCGTACCCGACGTAGCCGGGCGGAGCGCCGACGAGCCGGCTGACGGTGTGCCGCTCCTGGTATTCGCTCATGTCCAGGCGCACCACGTTGTCCGCGCTGTCGAACAGCGTCGCTGCAAGGGTTTTGGCCAGTTCGGTTTTACCGACGCCGGTCGGTCCGAGGAAGATGAACGAGCCGATCGGGCGGCGTGGGTCCTTGATCCCGGAGCGGGCGCGGATGATGGCGTCGGAGACGAGTTGGACGGCCTCGTCCTGGCCGATGACCCGTTCGTGCAGGATTTCGTCGAGGCGCAGCAGCTTCTCGCGTTCGCCCTCCTGCAGGCGGCTGACCGGGATGCCCGTCCACGCGGCGACGATCTCGGCGATCTCGTCCTCGGTCACCACCTCGCGCAGCAGCCGCTGCTTGCCCTGTTTGGCGGCAAGGGTTTCCTCCTCCGCACCGAGCCTGCGTTCCAGCTCTGCGAGGCGGCCGTAGCGAAGCTCGGCGGCCCGGTTGAGGTCGTAGTTGCGTTCGGCTTCCTCTGCCTCCAGGCGCACCTGTTCCAGCTCGGCGCGCAGCTGCTGCACCTTGCGGATGGCCTGCCGCTCGGACTCCCATTGCGCGCGCTTGGCGTCGGAGGAGGCGCGCAGATCGGCCAGCTCGCGGCGCAGCTGGTCGAGACGGGCGATGCTTGCCGGGTCGGTCTCTTTGGACAGCGCCGCTTCCTCGATCTCCAGCCGGGTCAGGCGGCGGGTCAGCTCGTCCAGCTCGGCGGGCATCGAGTCGATCTCGGTGCGCAGCCGGGCGCAGGCTTCGTCGACGAGATCGATCGCCTTGTCGGGCAGGAACCGGTCGGTGATGTAGCGATGGCTCAAGGTCGCCGCCGCCACGAGAGCCGAGTCCTGAATCTTCACGCCGTGGAACACTTCGAGCCGCTCGCGCAGCCCGCGCAGGATGGAGATGGTGTCCTCGACCGTCGGCTCGTCCACCACCACCGGCTGGAAACGCCGGGCCAGGGCAGCGTCTTTCTCCACGTGCTTGCGGTATTCGTCGAGGGTGGTCGCACCGATCATGTGCAGCTCCCCACGGGCGAGCATAGGTTTGAGCATGTTCCCGGCATCCATCGAGCCTTCGGCGGCGCCCGCGCCGACCACGGTGTGCAGCTCGTCGACGAATAGCAGGATGCGTCCCTCGGCTGCTTTCACCTCGGTCAGCACGGCCTTGAGCCGCTCCTCGAACTCACCGCGGTATTTAGCCCCGGCCACCAGCGCGCCCATGTCGAGGGCGAAAACTGTCTTGTCCCGCAACCCTTCCGGCACATCACCGCGCACGATGCGCTGGGCGAGACCTTCCACGATCGCGGTCTTGCCGACGCCGGGATCGCCGATGAGGACAGGGTTGTTCTTGGATTTGCGCGACAGGATCTGGATCGTGCGGCGGATCTCGGCGTCGCGGCCGATGACCGGGTCGAGCCGTCCCGCGCGGGCGTCGGCTACCAGGTCGCGGCCGTATTTTTCCAGCGCTTCGTATGCTGCTTCAGGCATGGCCGAGGTGACCCGCTGGTTGCCCCGGATGCGGGTCAGTTCGGCCAGGAACGTCTCTCGGGTGACCCCGTGCTCCTTGAGCCGCCGGCCGGCTGCGGTGGAGGAACCCTCGTCGGCCAGGGCGAGCACAAGATGCTCGACGGACACGTACTCGTCCTTGAGCCGCTTGGCTTCCCGCTCAGCCGTGTCCAGGATGCGGGCCAGCCGCTGGGTGACGAAAACCTGGCCGGGCGTGGCTCCCGGGCCGGAGACGCGCGGACGGCTCTGCAGGTCGCGTTCCACATCGGCGCGCAGCGCGGCGGAGTCGGGGATCAGCCGTGCGGTCAGACCGTCGGGCTGGTCGAGTAAGGCGAGCAGCAGATGCTCGCCGTCCACTTCGGACTGGCCGAAGCGCAACGCGATCGTCTGCGCGTCGTGCAGGGCCTCCTGCGACTTCTGGGTCAGCTTGTTCATGTCCATGAGCGGTCACGTCTTTCCAGTTCGTCAATCCGGTCGAGCAGGTCGAGAACGAGCCCGATCGCCGAGTAGTTCAGGGAAAGTCCTAAGTGGAGCCGTTGCACCCGGGCGACGGTCACGGCGGCATTCGGGGCCAGCCAAAGGCGGCCGGAAGAATCGCGTTCGGCGTCAAGCAAACCGAGCTCGATGAATCGGAGCAGCAGCTGCGGATGCACACCGGTCTGCTGGGCGAGACGGCCCACACTCAGCCTTGCCGGCAACGCCAATGGGTAGACCATCATCGCTTCCTCGGATCAAAGTCGGAAACCTTTGCCAACTCTTCGAAAAGCTCGCTTTCGCGCGGGCTCGGTTTGACGGGCACCATAATTTTCACTTCAGCGTAGAGGTCACCGGGGTGACCGCGAGCGGGAATTCCCTGACCGCGCAACCGAAGCCGCCTTCCCGTGGAGGAGCCGCCCGGCAGCTTCACCGACGCCTCGCCGCCGGGGGTGCGCACCGGCACGCTCGCGCCGAGCGCAGCCTCCCACGGTGTCACCGGCAGATCGATGTAGATGTCCTTGCCCTTGAGCCGGAATCGCGGATCCGGCGCTATCCGCACGATCAGATACAGGTCGCCCGCCTGGGCGCCGGCGCGTGACCGCCCGCCCTGGCCGGCCAGCCGAATGCGTTGCCCCTCCACCACACCGGGCGGGATGGTGACGTCGTAGGTGCGCTGCCCGGCCGGGCCGGTCAGGGTCAGCTTGCGGCTTCCACCGCGGTAGGCCTCCTCCACGGAGAGCTCCAGCTCGGCTTCCTGGTCGGCACCGCGAATCGGCCCGCGTGCGGAACGCCCGCCGAACATGCCGCCAAAGAGCTCTTCAAAATCAATATCTTCTTGTGGGGTACCGTAAAATGCTTGTTCTGGTTGAGGGCGGTCATATCGTTGGCGGCGTTCGGGATCGGACAGCACATGATAGGCTTCATTGATCTCCTTGAACCTGTCCTCCGCGCCCGGACTCTTGTCGACGTCGGGGTGGTGGCGGCGGGCCAGTTTGCGATAGGCGCGCTGGATGTCCTGCGCTGAGGCGTCGCGCCCGACTCCCAGAATCTCGTAGTAGTCGCGGGCCATCAGCTGTCCTGCTGCTCACCGGCGACCACGACCGCGGCAGGGCGCAACTGTTGCTGCGCCTTGCCGTAGCCGGGGCGTACCACCGACACCACCGTGCCCGGCTCGCCACCGCCGGGCATCACTGAAACCGCCTCGTGGCGCACCGGATCGAAGCCGATGCCGGTTTCGTTGTCGCGCGGGTAACCCAGCGCCGCCAACAGGTCAAGAGCTTGATCCCGGACGGCCTTGATGCCGGTGACGATCGGGTTCGCTTCGTCGGCGTGCGCCAGCGCGAGCTCGAGGTTGTCCACGATGGGCAGCCAGGCTGCGGTGACCCGGCGGCGCTCGGCTTCCTGTGCGGTGGCAAGATCCTTGGCCAGTCGCTTGCGCAGGTTCTCGGTCTCGGCCAGGGCCCGTTTCCAGCGATCCTCAAGCTCGGCAACCTTGGCCTCCAGCTGCTCCACCGTTTGCTCTGGCGGTGGTTCGGCCTCTTGCGGTTCAGCGTCCTTTTTAGACATGGCGGCGGCCTCAGCTCGACTGGGTGAAGTCCGCGTCAATCACGTCGTCGTCGCCGGAGCCGCTGCTGGATTGCCCACCGCCCTGCTGCTGCCCGCCGGGTTGCTGTTGCCCGCTTTGCCCGCCGGGTTGCGACTGAGCCGCGTTCAGGCTTTGTGCCACCTGTTGGAGCTCGCTGGTGAGCGAGCGCAGCCTGTCCAGCGGCGCTTCGCCTTTGACCGCGTCGCGGGCGTCGTTGATGAGCAGCTCGGCGCGGGCCTTCTCGTGCGGCGGGGCAGCATCACTCAGTTCGCCGAGCCGCCGCTCCACCTGGTAGGCGATCGCGTCGAGCTCGTTGCGGGCGTCGATGTGCGCTCGGATCTGCTGATCCTCGCTACGATGCTGTTCGGCCTCGGCGACCATCCGCTCGACGTCGGAGCGGTCCAGGTTTCCGCTCTCGGTGATGCTGATCTTCTGCTCCGTCCCGGTGTCCTTGTCTTTCGCGGATACGTTCAGAATGCCGTTGGCGTCCACGTCGAAGGTCACATCGATCTGAGGCACACCGCGCGGCGCAGGCCGGATGTTCTCCAGCCGGAACCGGCCAAGCGTGCGGTTGTCCGCGGCCCTTTCTCTTTCGCCTTGCAGCACCACGACATCGACCGCTGGCTGGTTGTCTTCGGCGGTGGAGAAGGTTTCGCTGCGGCGCACCGGAACGGTGGTGTTGCGGTCGACGACCTTGGTCATCACACCGCCCATCGTCTCCAGACCCAGCGACAGCGGAGTCACGTCGAGCAGCACGACATCGGGGCCCTCACCAGTGAGCACACCGGCCTGGATCGCCGCACCCAAGGCGACAACCTCATCGGGGTTCACCGACATGTTCGGGTCCTTGCCGCCGGTCAGGCGGCGCACGAGCGCCTGCACGGCCGGAATGCGCGTGGACCCGCCGACGAGGATCACCTCGTCGAGGTCGTTCGCGGATACCTTGGCATCGGCCATAGCCTGGTTGACCGGCTCCAGACAGCGCTCGACCAGATCGGCGGTGAGGGATTCGAAGGTGGAGCGCATCAACGAGGTGGTCAAGTGCTTGGGGCCGTTGGCATCGGCGGTGATGAACGGCAGGTTGATCTGGGTCTGGGTGACCGAGCTCAGCTCCACCTTCGCCTTCTCCGCCGCCTCGAACAACCGTTGCAGCGCCTGGGGATCCTTGCGCAGATCGACGCTGTTCTCCTTCTGGAAGCCGTCCGCGAGGTGATCGACGATGCGGCGGTCGAAATCGTCACCGCCCAGATGGCTGTCGCCGGCCGTGGCGCGTACCTCCACCACGCCGTCGCCGACATCGAGGATGCTCACGTCGAACGTGCCACCACCGAGGTCGAAAACGAGAACCGTTTCGTGGCCCTTCTTGTCCAGCCCGTAGGCCAGCGCGGCCGCCGTCGGTTCGTTGATGATGCGCAGCACCTCCAGACCGGCGATCTTGCCGGCGTCCTTGGTCGCGGTGCGCTGAGCGTCGTTGAAGTAGGCCGGGACCGTGATGACCGCCTTGGTCACCTTCTCGCCCAGGTACTTCGCCGCGTCGTCGGCCAGCTTCCGCAGGATGAGCGCGCTGATCTCCTCAGGCGAGTAGAGCTTTCCCCTGATGTCGAACTTGGCCATCCCGTCAGGCCCCTCGACCACGTCGAAGCCGACCGCTTTGGCCTCCTCGGAGACCTCGCTGTATTTGCGTCCGATGAAGCGTTTGGCGGAGTAGATCGTCCCTTTCGGGTTGAGGATCGACTGCCGCCGGGCGAGCTGGCCGACCAGGCGTTCGCCGGATTCGGTGAAGGCCGCCACGGAGGGTGTGGTTCGGGCGCCTTCGCTGTTGACAATGACTATCGGCTGACCGCCTTCGAGAGTGGCGATCACCGAGTTGGTGGTTCCAAGGTCGATGCCTACTGCTTTGGCCATGGCAGACTCCGTTCCCCGTCGAATCGCTCCTGTCGACCTTTCCACCTCGGGCCGAGCGAAACCTGAGATCGGCAATATTGCTCAGCGTTGTGCATGAGCGGGTGAGCGCTGCTCACTCTTGGCGGGTGATGAGTCCTCATCCTGCCGCGCAGGAGCATCAAGAAAGGCAATCACGCACGGCAATCGTGAAGGAGTGGGTTCGTGATGGGGACGACAACCGCTACGCGAACAGATGAGGAAATCCAGCGAGACATTCTCGAGGAGCTCAGGTGGGACGCCCGCGTGCAGCCCAACGAGATCGGGGTAATGGTCAAGGATGGTGTGGTGACCCTGACCGGCTGGGTGGACAACTACACCAAGAAGTGGGTCGCCGAGCGGGCAGCGCATCGTGTGCGGGGAGTGGCGGCCGTCGCCAACCAAATCGAGATCCGGCTGTCTACCACAGCTGAACGTACCGATACCGATATCGCCGCGGCCGCGAAGCAGGCATTGGAGCACGCCGAACTGGTGCCTGAGCAAAAGATCGAGGTGACGGTGTCGGGGGGCTTGGTGACCCTCAAAGGCGAGGTGGAATGGCAGTATCAGCGAATAGAGGCTGAGCGTGCCGTCCGTAGCCTGGCTGGAGTACGCGGAGTGACAAATTTGATCATGGTGAAGGCGCGTCCCCAGCTGTCGCCCGAGGAAGTTAAGCGGCGCATAGAGCAAGGGCTGATTCGCAGCGCCGAGACCGATGCCAAGCAGATCACCGTCGAGGTCGTCGGCCAGAAGGTGGTGCTGGAAGGCACGGTGCGGTCGTGGGCCGAGAAGGCAGAGGCCGAGCGCATCGCTTGGACTATGCCTGGGGTGACATCGGTGGAGAACCGGATCGTGATCGTCCCGATGTTCTGAGAACCCTACGACTGCGGTAGCGAGATCCGGGTACCGGGCAGGCACTGTGGATAGTGCGTCCGCAGGAACGCGATTAGCTGCTCGCGGATCTCGCATTTGAGATCGAAGGCGCTGGGCCCATCTGCGGCGTCGGCCAGTACCTGGATAACCATGGTTTTCTCGGTGGTGTCGACCACCTGCAGCACCCACTCGTGGCGCGCCCACAGCGGCGAAGCCTCGATGATCCGCCTGGCCTCTTCGCGCAATGGTGTGATGGGCATGGTGTAGTCCAGGTAGAGGTTTACCGAGGCGACAACCCGGGCTTCATTGCGCGTCCAGTTCTGAAAGGGCGTGGTGGTGAAGTAGGTGGTCGGCAGGACCAGGCGCCGCTCATCCCAGAGCCGCACGACGACGTAGGTGAGCCGCAATTCCTCGATGCGTCCCCATTCGTTGTTCTCCACGACTACCACATCGTCGATGCGCAGGGCATCGGTGAAGACCAGCTGCAGTCCGGCGAAAACGTGCCCAAGGGTGGTGCGGGCGGCCAGTGCGGCCACCACGCTCAGGAATCCAGCGGAAGCCAGCAGCGAGGCGCCAAAAGCCCGCAGCGGCTGGAATGTCACCAAAATAGAACCGGCCGCCACCAGGATCACGGCGACGGCGGTGAGCCGTCGCAGCACACCGATCTGGGTGCGGGCACGTCGCATGCGGCGGTTGTCCGGCACGTCGACCGGCAGCCTGCGAAACGTCGCGTCCTCCAACACGAACAGCGCCTTGACAAACAGCCACGCGCAGGCGGCGATCAAAGCGATGACGAGCCCGTGCCGGATGACGGCCTGGGTGGGATCGGGGATTGCGGTGTGGGGAAGGACAATCAGCTCCGCACTCACCAGCAAGGTGATGCGCCAAGGCCGCCGGCAGGAGTGGCTGAGCTTGGCTAGCAACAGCTCGTAACGTCGCCGGCTTACCAGCTCGACCAGCCATGCGGAAAGCAAGCCGAGAAGCCATGCGCACACCGCGGCGCCCCCGGCCAGCAATGCCGCCCGCGTCAACTCCCCGGTGCTCATGCTGTCGAGTCAACCCCATAAGAAGCCGGTCGCGCTGGCGATGTCCTCCAGCGATTATGGGTGAGGTGGCATCGTTGAAGCCGGGTGACGGGCGATTCGTGCAACAGCGATACCGTCCCGCTGACATAGTGGGGTGATGGGCAAGGCCGCGCTCACACCTGCAGCCGAGACGCCGGATCGCTACGGTGCCTACCCACGTCTGAGCGCCGAACAGATCGAAACTCTCGCCCGGCACGGAAACCGGCGCCCGACCGCGGCCGGTGACCTCCTTTTCCACGAGGGTGATCCGGCCTCAGATCTTCACGTGATCCTGGCCGGTACGGTCGCGGTCACCGAGGCATACGCCAGCCCCGCCGAACGCGTGATCGGTCTGCACGGGCCGGGCCGCTTCCTCGGTGAGCTCAACCTGCTGGCCGGGCAGCCCGCCTTCTTGACCGCGGTGGTTCGCGAGCCTGGTGAGGTGCTGTCCGTATCCGTGGACGCGGTGCGGGCCTTGGTCGCCCACGACCCCGCGCTTGGCGACCTGATCCTGCGCGCTTTTCTGATCCGCCGCTCAGTGCTCATCGAGTACGGCGCGGGCATGCGCATCATCGGCTCCCGCTACTCGCCTGATGCTCGCCGGATCCGCGACTTCGCCGCGCGTAACCGGTTGCCCTACCGCTGGATCGACCTCGAGCAGGACCAGATAGCCGAGACGCTGTTGCGCCAGATGAACGTTTCGCCGCAGCAGACCCCGGTTGTCATCTTGAATGGGCGGCGGGTGCTGCGTAACCCCAGCAACGCTGAGCTCGCCCAGGCGGTCGGGCTGAGCTCGCTGAGCATCGCGGGCGCGGATTTCGATCTGATAGTGGTCGGGGCTGGTCCCGCAGGGCTGGCAGCCGGCGTGTATGCCGCATCGGAAGGCCTTTCCGTGGCCGTGGTGGAGGCAATCAGCGCCGGTGGACAGGCCAGCACCTCCTCGCGGATAGAGAACTACCTCGGTTTTCCGGCTGGGATCTCGGGCGCGGACCTGGCCGAGCGGGCTGTTTTGCAAGCGCGCAAATTCGGCGCCCACGTGGAGGTGCCGGCGTCGGTGGTAACGCTTGGCGCGCGCGACGGCAACCACCTGATCGGGGTGCAGGATGGTGCCGAGATCTCCTGCCGCACGGTGCTTATCGCCACCGGCGCCCGGTACAGACGCCTTGATGTGCCTGGGATGCCACGACTCGAAAAAGTCAGTGTGTTTTACGCGGCCACCCTTGCGGAGGCCCAGCTTTGTCAGCGCGATCCGGTTGTAGTGGTAGGCGGCGGAAACTCCGCTGGACAGGCAACGGTTTTCCTTTCCGGGCATGCTGCCCAGGTGCATCTGCTCGTGCGGCACGACGCCCTGGACAGGGACATGTCCCGGTATCTGGCCGATCGAATAGGTGAGCTGCCAAACGTGACCGTGCACACCAACGTCGAAGTCCGCGAGCTGGCCGGCGAAGACGCGCTGGAGGAGGTGGTTCTCGCCGACGTGCACACCGGGCGGGAGAGCCGGTTACCCGCCCGTGCCATGTTCGTGTTGATCGGCGCGGATCCTTGCACCCCTTGGTTGGCCGGGCAGCTGGCGATGGATCGGCGCGGCTTCCTGCTCACCGGCTCGGCCGTGGGATCCGGCGCTGTCGACGGTATAGCGCAGGAGACTCCGCGCCGGCCATTCCTGCTGGAGACCAGCAGGCTGGGCGTCTTCGCCGCGGGCGACGTCCGCAGCGGCTCGATCAAACGAGTGGCCTCCGCGGTGGGTGAAGGCGCGATGGCGGTCGCGCTGATCCATCAGCACCTCAACCCGGCGCGCAGCTGACTGCCTACAAAAGCTGCATGTCGCGTGCCCGTCTTACCGCATCGCGGCGGGAAGTGGCCTGTAGCTTGCGGTAGACACTGCGAACGTGGGTCTTGATGGTGTTGACCGACAGGCAAAGCTCGCTGGCAATCTCCGGATTGGACAGAACGCCCTGCAAGTAACGCAGCACCGTGAGTTCGCGTGGGGACAACGGCTCCGCCGGGAAGCCGTCATGTGGCAAGGCCGGCTGATCAGCGAGCAAGGTCTGCACCAGCGGCCAGTGTGCCGTCCCGCTGTCGAGGTGTTCGGCCAGCACCCGCTGACCGGCCCGCCCGGCACCCACAAAAACCCGCCGGAAGCCCTCGGTCTCGGCCAGCCCCAGCACGACTTCGAGCGTTCTCGTGGCACAGTGACGTTCACCAAGCCGATGCGCGGCCAGCGCCTGCACCATCCCGGCCTCCAGCCGCAACGGCGTCGTCAGATCCTCGGCTTGCTCCCACGGGGGCAGTGCCCGCATCGCCTCGCCCGCATCGCCGCCGCGCAGATGCGCCTTAGCCAGCCCCACCGCCACCGGAGGCGGCCGGTCGCCGGGAAGCGAGCACAGCAGAGTTATGGCGGTGTCGGCGTCGCCGTGGATGGTGTGTAGATCTGCTTGTGCCACCGCCAGCTCGCACGCCATAGGGTCGCTGCCGAAGTCGGCCCGCTGAAGGCTGCGACGTCCGTCGAGGAGCGCCTTGCTCGCGCCGACGAGATCGCCCTGGTCGGCCAGGGACTGGGCCAAGGTCCGCTCGATAGAGATCACCAATGCGGGTTGGTTCCTTGCTTCGCAAGCCTTGGCGGCGGCCCGCAGATAGCGCTGAGCGTCGCCGGGCTCACCGCGCTGAAGCTGCACAGTGGCCAAGGCCAGCAGCGCGGGTGCCCGGTGCGCGTGGCCGGCCTGCCCTGGGCAGGCCGGCATGTCCAGGGCGCGTTGCGCTGTCGTTTGCGCGGCATACAGTTGACCGTCCGAAGCTTGGGCCAAAGCAAGCGTGCTGCTGGCAGCCAGCCGAAGGCATCCGGCGCTGGACGAGTCGGCCTCGTCCACCGCCCGTTGCAACGTCTGCAGCGCCCGACTTGTCACGCCGCCGACGAGCTGAGCTTCGCCCTGCATGGTCAGGATGCTTGCCCGGCCCGCCCCGTCATGGTCGAGGTCGAGGGCCAGCGCCTGGCTGGCGGCGACGTCAGCCGCGGCCACGTCGCCGTGGGCCTGGGCGATCGCCAGGCGGAAGGAGGTGGCGATCAGCGGGAAATTGCTCTGTTCCTGGCGCTGGGACCGGTTCTCGTGCAGGCGTTCGGCCACCCGCAGGCAGCGGCTGACGCCGTTGATGTCATATGACTGAAGGTGACCTGCGGCGAATGCGAGCGCTAGCATCGGGTCTGCGCTGTCCACCTTGTTCGGTGCCGTCTGCGCTGGCCAAGCAGCAGGCACGCACTGATGCCCGGGTAGCACCAGTTGCGGCCAGTGCGCATACAAAATGCTGACCGCGAGATCGTCGTCATCGCCCGACAGCGCGTGGTGCAAGGCTTGTGCAGGAAGATCGTGGGTCAGGTGCCAACGCGCCGCCCGGCGGTGCAGCTCCGGGATCTGCTCGCTCGCCTCGCCCATCAATCGGGCTCTGAGCAGCTCGGCGAACATCCGATGGAAACGGTGAGTCCACGGTTGATTGACCATCCGCACCACGAACATGCCCGCGCGTTCAAGGTGCTCCAGAAGGGCAACACCGCGGTCTCCCAGGGTGAGCGCGTCGACGAGCTCGCCGCTTAGGTAATCGCCGATCGACGCCATGCAAAGAATCTCGGCCAGCTCCGGTGGCAAGGCGGCGATAACCTCCTGCTCGATGAATTGGACAGCGTCGTCGATATCGCCATCTTCGGCGGCGGCCCCGAGCCGGATCCCGGCGGCCCAGCCCTCGGCCCGCTCGTGCAAAGCGACCACCGCATCCGCGGGCAGGTCACATCCCATTCGGGCCAGCAGCTGTTGCGTCTCGGTCAGCTTGAACGCCAGCTCACCGGCGTCTATCTCGGTCAGGTCGCCAGCCAACCGCCATCGGTACAACAACAACTGAGGCCTTTCCCGCGTAGCGACAACCAGCCGCAGCATTCCGGCCGCGTGCCGGAGCAGAAACTCCAAGCCACGCCAGACTTCTTGATTGCGTAGGTGCTGGGCGTCGTCGAGGACGAGCACCACCGGCTCGGCCAGGCGGCTCAGCGTGTCGGCGAGCATGATCAGAAACTGATCATGCTCGGGCTGGCCGTCGGTGGTGGGCGGCTCGGGCATAGACGCGATGGACAACGCTCGACACAGGCAGGACCAGAAAAACCTGCCGTCGTCACCCGGCTCCAGCGACAGCCATGCAAGAGGTCGCACCGAGCCATCGCGCCGGGCCCAATCGGCCAACAGGGCGGTTTTGCCCCAGCCGGCCGGGGCCACGAGCGCCGTCACCGGCCGTTCTGTGCCCAGTGCAACCCGCGCTACCAGACGCTGCCGCACGATCATGTCTTCGGGCGGCTGCGGAACGAGCAGCTTGGACAAAAGAATCGGACGGTCTTTCAGCTGTGTATCGTGCATCGTTCGCCCCCCCTGCCGGACGCACTTTCGTGCCTGTACCCATCCGTCAGGGCTTCAAGTGCGGGGGTTCCAAGATTTACTACGATCAGTCGACTCCACGAGCGCTCCGATGACCTTGACCCAGACGACGTGAGGGCGCGCCGTTCGCCCTGGGGGGTTGACGCACATCAGCCCCACCGCGGAGCGAGATTCGCAGGGCCGGAGCCGCCACGGCCGTGGGAGCACAGCGGCTGCTGGCACAGTTTCCGGCGGCGGCGTCAAAGAAGTAGATCGAAGATGCGCTTAGCGCGGTCCCAGTGCTCGGTCGCCGGATTCTTCACGGCTGGATCCAGGGTCTTGAAAGTCAACGCCAACGCCAGACTGATCCCGCCCACGATGGGTACGAGCCGCGCCTCCGCCTCTTCACTTAGCACCACATCCAACGGCGGCCGTGCGGCCAGGTATTGGAGAATCGGCTCGAGCTCAACCTCCGCATCGATCTTGCGAAAGTCGTTCATACGCTCCTGAAGGCCCTTCGTGATCGGCAGGTCCCACGGCTCAAGCACGTCGCGATGATTGGCCTTCGCCGTGGCCTGACCCATGAGGAGCAGGTCGTAGAGCTTCTCGTAAACGAACTCCTGGTAACGCTTCAGGTCGTCCTTGTCGACGTCGAGGCTCGCGGCGACACGGAAGAAGCGCTCAAATTTGGCCACTCCCATAACTGGCATGTTTCCCATGATGGGCTCCCGGTAGGTGAGCCCGCCTCGCCCGAAGGGGATGATTCACGTCAAGCCCGGCTTCGACAGAACGCGCCAGTCGCCGGCCCGTTCGCCCGATACGCTGGTATCAGCACCATTCGCCCGGCCCGGGAGGAGACCCGTGCCCAGGTCACCGCGACCGTCCGACGACCCCTACGTGCGGGTCCGTGGCGCGCGGGTGCACAACTTGCGCGATGTCGACGTCGACATCCCGCGCGGTGGGCTGGTCGCGTTCACCGGCATCTCCGGCTCGGGAAAGTCCTCCCTCGCGTTCGCCACCATCTACGCCGAGGCCCAGCGCCGCTATTTCGAGTCGATCGCGCCCTACGTCCGTCGGCTGCTCAACCAGATCCCGGCGCCGCAGGTCAAGGAGATCACCGGGTTGCCGCCGGCGGTCGCGTTGCAGCAACGGCGCGGCGCCGGTGGGGTCCGCTCCACGGTGGGCACGCTGACGACTCTGTCAAACCTGCTGCGTCTGCTGATGTCGCGGGCCGGCACCTACCCGCCTGGCACGACGGATCGGCTCGACTCCGACGCTTTCTCCCCCAACACGGCGGTCGGCGCCTGCCCGACCTGTCACGGGCTCGGCCGTACCCACGTCGTCTCGGAAAGGTTGATGGTTCCCGATCCGAATCTGAGCATCCGCGACGGGGCGATCGCCGCGTGGCCTGGGGCCTGGCAGGGGGTCAACCTGCGCGACATCCTCGTGGCGCTCGGCTATGACGTCGACCGGCCGTGGCGTCGGCTGCCCAAGCGTGACCGTGACTGGATCCTCTACACCGAGGAGCAGCCGGTCGTGGAGGTGCATCCGCAGCGCGACCGCGGCGAGGGCATCTACAACGGACGGTTCTGGAGCGCCGCTTCGCACGTGATGCACACTCTGACCAACTCGAAAAGCCCGAAGATGCGCGAGCGGGCGCTGCGCTTCGTTGAGGTGGGACCGTGCCCGACATGCGACGGCACCGGGCTCAAGCCGCAGGCACTGGCGGTGACGTTCGCCGGGCACAACATCAGCGAGCTTTCGGCGCTGCCGCTGGCGCAGCTCGCAGAGGTGCTGCGACCGACCGCGACCCTGGCCGACCCCGAGCCGGCGTGGGAGTCGTCGTTGTCCGGGGAGCGCAGCGAGGTGGCGGTGACGCTCGCCGCCGACCTTTGCGACCGGATCGCGGTCCTCGTCGACCTCGGGCTGGGCTATCTCCAGCTCAACCGGCCGACGCCGACGCTGTCGCCGGGCGAGGCGCAACGGCTGCGGATCGCCACCCAGCTCCGCTCCGGGCTTTTCGGCGTCGTCTACGTGCTCGACGAACCGTCGGCCAGCCTGCATCCGGCTGATGCCGAACCCCTCATGCGGGTGCTCGAGCGCCTGCGCGCCGCCGGCAACTCCATCTTCGTCGTGGAGCACGACATGGATGTGGTACGCCGTGCCGACTGGATCGTCGACGTCGGACCTGGCGCTGGCGAAGGCGGCGGACGCATTGTCTACAGTGGACAGATCGCCGGTCTGCGCGACGTCGAAGGCTCGGCGACTCGTCCCTACCTTTTCCCCACGCGCCGTAGGGCACCGCGCCGGGTGCCCCGCGAGCCGGCCGGATGGCTGCGGTTGCGCGGGATCGACCGGCACAACCTGCGCGACCTCGACGTCGACCTGCCGCTGGGCGTGCTGACCGCCGTCACCGGGGTGTCCGGATCCGGCAAGTCGACGCTGATAACCCAGGTCGTCGCCGGGATCGTGCGCGAGCACCTCGGCTTGCCGGCGCCAGCCGAGCCCGACGACGAGGAGCCGGGCGGTCCCGGTTCGGCACCCGCGCCCGACGGGCCGACCACCGCCGCCGACGTCCACGGGCTGGACGCCTTCGACCGCCTGGTGAGCGTCGACCAGAAGCCGATCGGCCGCACCCCGCGCTCCAACCTCGCCACCTACACGGGCCTGTTCGACGCCGTACGCAAAGTGTTCGCAAACACTGACGGGGCGCGGGAACGCGGCTACGACCCGGGCCGGTTCTCGTTCAACGTGGCGGCCGGCCGGTGCCCGACCTGCCAGGGCGAGGGCTTCGTGACCGTTGAGCTGATCTTCCTGCCGGGCACCTACGCGCCCTGCCCGACCTGCCATGGCGCCCGGTACAACGCGGAGACCCTGGAGATCACCTACCAAGGCGCGACGATCGCCGACGTGCTCGCGATGACCGTGGACACCGCCGCGAGGTTCCTCGCCGACGTGCCGGCGGCCGCCCGGAGCCTGCGGACGCTCCTGGACGTCGGGCTGGGCTACCTACGCCTGGGCCAGCCGGCCACCGAGCTGTCCGGCGGCGAGGCACAGCGGATCAAACTCGCGACCGAGCTCCAGCGCGCCCACCGTGGACACACGCTCTACTTGCTCGACGAGCCGACAACCGGGCTGCACCCCGCCGATGTCGAGCTGTTGACCCGCCAGCTCCAGGGCCTCGTCGACGCCGGCAACTCCGTCATGCTGGTGGAGCACGAGATGAACCTCGTCGCCGCCGCCGACTGGGTCGTCGACCTCGGTCCCGGCGGCGGAGACGCCGGTGGGCGAATCGTCGCCGCCGGCCCACCCCACGAGGTCGCCACGGGCGACGGCGACACCGCGCGCTACCTGGCCCGGGCGCTCGCAGGCCCATCCCGACGGCGCGCGGACGCATGATGGAGTCGATAACGCAGATCAGCCGGCTTTGGCGTGGATTCGAAAGATCGGGGCCAGCGGCGGTGTCGTTCACCAGGGGCTAAGCGCGTCCTGCTATCGCCATGACCTCCTATCAGTAGATCATCTAGTCGCTTTGCCGCTATGCCAGCACCGACGTCAAACTCCTAGGCACGCTTGCCTTGATGTCCTCCCACTCGCCCTCGGTCACGTGGTGCCGAAGGCTGTGCACCACAGTCTGGACGAGATGCTCCATCCCGCCTTTGACGTCGTAGCTGAACTCTCGCCGGACCCGTTGCAGAAAATCATCTTTAGACATCTTCTGGGGTACCCGGCTAGGGTCCCAACCGCTGTAGTGAAGCCCACGGATCAGCATCGGCAGCTGTGCGGCGAAGTGAGCGGTCTCGTCAACAGTCAGCCGATCCCTCAGCGCATGAAGCACCGCTCGCAGGGCCGCATAGGACTGGTTTCGACGCTCCTCCGGCCAGCCGTATTTCTGCTCGATTTCTTTGAGCACCCGATTCGTCTTGTCCACTGTGGAACTGAAAGTCGCAAAGCCAGTGTCAACCATGTCGCGCCCCGCATTCACACGTTAGGTTTCGGGAACATCTGCGCACACCCGGCGAGCCGTCGGCTCCAGCAGCTCGAGCGCATGAGTCTGATCAATGTTGTGGTCAGGCATCGCTACCTCGATCCGTCCATCAGTCCATGCAGATGCGCTGCCGCGTTCTCGATGTCGTGGTACTTGTATTGGCCCGCCCGCGATTCTGCGGCGAGCACCCCGCAACGGTGAACCTTCTTGAAGTCGCCGTGAGGGAACTTCTACCGCGCCTTGGTGTTTTCGCGCTCTTCGTCGTCGTCGCCGAGATGCCATTTCCGATACTCATTAAAGCCATGCTTTTCGATGAACTCGTTCTCCTGTTGGGCCGAGGGCTGATGCTCACTCCAGTCCTCGCGTTCATCGACGACAAACTTTCCGTCCTTGACCAGCCTTTGTGCAAACTCATACGAGCTGTCTTTCAGCTTCACAGCCACAGCAGATCACCCCGCTCCATGCCCGGTTCATCTCGGTCTTGCCATCATTGGCCGCGATCGGGTGAGGAACCGCCACCCTGCCAAGATGAACACGCCGACCAGTCGTATCTTCGGTCATGTTGACCAATCAACGATGACCTGTTGCCCGCCTCATCGATGGATGGGCTGAATCGCTTGCCTTCCAATCCCGTGCAGTCCGCGCAGCGGCAGATCCACAGATTAATGAGGGATCTTGGGCACGAATCGGGATAGGCAAGTGCGATTCGGCACTCGCGCTGGCTTTGCCGCCAGTCATATCCAGTGACCGACGCCTGTGGGGCAATCCGATGCCTTCTGTTGGCTGAGCGCTGCCCGGCCACTGCCAACAAGAGGCTTCCAAGGCCGCCGTAAACAGCTGACCCGCACGCGGGCAGTGGAACTCGCGGCCGCGTCAACGCTGTAGCTCCCGGGCCAACCTAAGCGAAGCCCTTGCCGCCGCTGCGCGCAACCACGCCGCCGCCCTTTTGCTGCGCTCGCCCCGACTACCCTTGTTCGAAGGCTCCAGGTTCAGGGTTGCTCGACCAGGTGCTCGGCGATGAACCACACCTGAAACTCATTGGTGCGCAACACATTACTGGTGAGGATGTCGTTGGTGCCGGCGTCACCGATGTTGGCTGTGGTTTCGATGGCATCGCGGACTTTCGCGATGATGATCTCGTGGGCTTCCAGCAGTCGCGACAGCATGGCCAGCACCTCTTCCGCACCGTTTGGCGGCCGCGGAACCGTCGTGATTTCCGCGACATGACGCGGGTCGCCCACCGCCACACCGCCCAGGGTCTGCACCCGCTCGGCCATCACATCGACGAGCTCGAGTTGCTCGCCTGCATGCTTGTCCAGCAACAGGTGCAGCTGGTAGAAGGTAAGCCCGCGCATGAGCCAGTGATGCTTCTTATAAAGACTGTAGAGGATCTGAGTGTCGGCCAGGATCCGGTTGAGCTGCTCGCACGAGCGGACCCGTGCGTCATGGCTAAGCGCTATCGGCAGCAGCCGCATCGTCCCGAAGTCCTGGATCTCGGTCCCCAGCTTATGCAGCATCGGCTGGCTACGGCCGCCATCACCCTCGAACAGATGCTGATAACGCTGCCGCACCTGCGCGGCGTCGGACTGCCGTCCCTTGGCCGTCATCCTGGTGTCCCTTTCCGGCGAGGATCCGTACGCGTTGACGTTGCCACAACGATCCCGTGCCGCGCGGTGGTTCGCGCAAATCGCCGCCACACCAAACAATCGCCGACGGCGGTGAGGAGCCGGCAGTCACTCGCTCGGCTTGCGAACCGTCGGGTGAAATGTCGATCGGCGTGCCAAGCGCGGCTGACCTTGGTAGCGCCGGACCCGGCAGTGATGCTTCGGGCAATCGAGGGCTGGCGACGGCGACGGACAAGCGCTGGCGGGCTGGGAGTTCTCAGATGTTGTGTCCGCTGGTGTCTCTCACCTTTCCCGGCGGTCGGTACAGTGCGCCAGCTGCCGCGGACCTGCCGGTGCCGTGCATGGTCTCTGGCAGTTGATGTAGTGGGTGGTCTTCAGCGGTGAGGATGTCTCATGATCCCCGAGTGCCCGAGCTCTGTGGAAAGGGCTGACACCTGCCGTCGGGACCACCCGCCTAAGGCCGGCCCGGGCTATGACGGGATTCAGCTTGCCGGGTGACTGGCGTCGGGCGGGGTTGTCTGGTGCCATGAGAATGCCTTCCGTGGTGTGATGCCTGATGACTCCCGGACCGTACGAGTTCTGGCAGGTGAACGGCTGGCGCATGCCGCGGGAGGCGCCTGCGGCGGGGGAGTGCAGGGAAAGATGGCAGCGCAGTGTGGTGTCGCTCGTTTCGGGGATCGCGGCCACGATTGTGGTTGTCCACAATGGTGGCAGCGGTATGAGACGCCTGATGGTTGCCGGAACTGTGTAGTTCCAAGGGAAGAACGGCGCATGGCCGCACAGTCTTCAAAGCGCGGGTGGTGACGGCTGGGTTCGGGGTGACCGGATGGGTGCGCGGTGGTGCGGTATCGACTGGTCCGAATCCCGCCATGATGTGGTCCTGGTCGACGAGCACGGCCGGGCTGTCGTGCGGGTTAAAATCACCGAGGACCCGGCAGGGGTGGCCCATCTGCTCGGGATCCTGACCGGCGCCGTGCAGGCCGGTGAAGATCCGGTGCCGGTGGCGATCGAGACACCGCATGGCCTGCTGGTCGCGGCGCTGCGCTCGGCCGGGGTGACGGTGTATGCGATCAACCCGCTCGCGGTGGCCCGGTACCGCCAGCGCCATTCGATGGCCGGCCGTAAAAGCGACTACACGGATGCGTTGACGCTGGCCAACATCCTGCGTACCGATGCCCACCAGTTCCGGCCGATGCCCGCCGACAGCGAAGAAGCGCTCGCGCTGACCGTGTTGGCGCGGGCGCATCAGGATGCGGTATGGCGGCGTACCCGCTCGGTCCGAGAGCTGCGCTCGGTGCTGCGCCTGTACTTTCCGGGGTTCCTGGAAGCGTTCGGGCCGCGCCTGGCCCACCTGTATGCACCCGATGCTCGCACGGTCCTTGCCCTGGCCCCCACACCCGCACACGCTGCGGCGCTGACCCAGCCGGTGGTGGAGCAGCGGCTGCGCCGTGCCGGGCGTTCCCGCAACGTCGCGGCGCGGGCGGCGGCCGTGGTGCGGGTGTTCGTCCAGCCGCGCCTGCGCCAGCCGCGCGAGGTCGAAAACGCCTACGCGGAACGAGCTTTATGTTCGCTGGCCACTTTGGACGCCGAGTGTGACAGCGTGGCTCACCTCGACCGTAAAGTCGTCGCCGCGTTCACCCGGCACCCCGACTACCGGATCGTCGCCTCGTTTCCCGGCCTCGGCCGGATACTCGGCGCGAGAGTCCTGGCCGAGATCGGCGACGACCCCACCCGCTTCGCCAGCCCCCGCAATCTCAAGGCGTTCGCCGGTTCCGCGCCGATCACCCGGGCCAGCGGCAAAACGGTCACCATTGTGCACCGGTACATCAAGAACCGGCGACTCGCTGCGGCCGGCTACCAGTGGGCCACCACCGCAGCCATGACCTACCCGCCCGCGCGGTTGCATTACCGGCAGCGCCGCGAACACGGCGACACCCATGCTGCCGCCCTACGCCATCTGTTCAGCAAAATGCTCGGCCAGCTCCACCACTGCCTACAACACCGCGAAACCTACGTGCCCGACAAAGCCTGGCCACCAGCACGAAGCCCACCACCACAACGCGAACAATCAGACTCAACACATCGGTAACGGTAAATTTTTCGAGCCTAACGCTTCTAGACTCCTTACCAACGCCCTACCAAAATGGCCAATAGAGCCAATGACCATCGATTTTCTGATCCACAAAAACAGCCTGTGAGCTGCTGAAACTGTTGGAGCGGGCGACGGGAATCGAACCCGCGCAATCAGTTTGGAAGTTACACGGAGATCGTCCCACGTCATTCCGCCCGGACCCGAATCATGCCACTGGCCTGCTGAATCATTTCAGTTTGATCCCAGTGGATTCCGGTTCCGGGCGGTCCATTCCGGACCGTTCCCTCCCAAGATCCCTCCCGATTGCCGGGCATGATTGTCGATGCCCAATGGTGAAACGATTGGGGAGCGATGGCGATCGGCCGAACCCGAACGGGCGACCAGCGGTGGCGGTTCGAGTCCCTGCAGCCCCACAAATTCAGGGGGGACTCGAACCGCTGCGTTAATCAAGTGGTTTGAGCTGGGATTATGGGAACTGACTTATCTTGCGAGGGATTTCGGGTGGCGACTCGATCTGCCATGGCTCCTCGAATGGCGGTATCCGAACCGCATTCGCCCAGTTCAACGCGGACGAGATCGAGCTATGGTCCAGTAGTCAAAGGTGGCTGAATTCGAACCCACTTAGTCGTCGTCCCGCTTACGTTAGCCGTGGCCCGTGTGAGCTGCGCACCTTCATACGATCGGCGACTGTGAGCACCTTTAACGTCACGCTCTGTGTGGATCTGGTTGATCCGATCATCGTGCTTCGGGCAATAACGTCGTCTCAGTCCGCGCAGTCCACATGCGTACAACGGCATAGGTCAACTTCTGTCCGTCATGGAACGTCCAGCCGCTCCACCAACTTCGGTTGTCCGCGCTCGCTCTGACCGTCCAGTTGAAAGCAGGTCCTACCTTAATGTCAGGAAGGCTGACCGCTGATCGGCCGGGTTCGGGGGCGCGCGGTCCAGCCGCCTGAATCAATCGAAAATCGCCGTTTTGCCTGAACACATCGAGCTGCGACAGTGAAGGCGCCCAGCGTGGACAAGACAAGCGCACCTCGTGCACAACTTGGCGATCGAAACCGTGTGTTTCTTCTCGTGTCCAACATCTATCCGGCGATCCTTGGCACCATGATATGGGAGCTGATATCGCAGATACCGACCGATCCGATCGCCTGGATCGCCACTCTGCTGATCGTTTCTCACTTCACGCTTGATCTCCTTTACCTGAAGCTGAACCTCGATTTCTACAACGCCGAGGACGATTTCCGGTACGGCTGGTTGTTGTTCCTCGTGGACGTGGCGATCGTCGCCTTGATCCGCCTGGCCTTTGGCACCATTCCTGCGCTTGCAGATTCCCGCCACGCAATCGTCAATCCGATCACCTGTTTCGCGGTAATCTACGTGTTGTATGTGACATGGGAATACCTTTACCGCGCGATGAACCGGGCGGAGAAGCGGTCGCCAGATTCATCCACAACCCATTACTGGTACCTCGCTGCCTGGTTCGCGATATGCACGGCAACGTACTCCGCCAGTATCTTGGCGAACCTTCCGGCCTGGATCCACACCGCCACGGTGATCGGATTCCTTCTCGGCATTGCCGCTGCGTGCGCAGAACTCTATTGGAGCGTCTTTTTGGCGGTCAATGACCGAAAGGCTACCCAGGACAAGCGAGCAGACGCCGCGCCGGAGCGTACCGCCATCATTCCCACTCCCCAGGAAGAAGGAGCGGCTCCGTGACAAGTTTGCCCGCTCACCGGACGGTCACCGTCGAACTCGCTGGTCCATCAACGACAGCCGCTGCTACAACGCAGATCTCATCAGCGTTGAAGTGGCGAGATGCCAATGATGCTCGCCAGCTCATCGTCAAAATGCTGGTACAGCACGAAGCCGGCTTACCGGAAGTGGAGCACCTCGTAAGGCACGTTGACACGATCGCCGCTCCCCATCGGGACCGTCCCACCCTTCGCGTCTACTGCCTTCTCCCGTCGAACATCGAGCACCTGATCGGCCAGCTCGCGAAGGCGGATATGCAGACACCACGAATCGAAGTGATTCGAGTCCTCACACAACCTCTCCAGCCTCCACGCCTAGCGCAGCTCATGGGGGAAGCAGCGTCAGCAGAAACGTCGCTGCTCCAAATCTGGTCGTACCTTGAACTTTCGTCCGTTGCCGAGCTTGCCCAGCTTTCCGATCTTCTGAAGGAACGCGCTGTCGACTCGGCCGGCCAGCCCGCATTCCGGAGGTTTCCTGTCGTCGAGGTTCCAGGTTCGTTCAGCATCAACGATGCAGATCCGATCGCGGACTTCTGGTATCAGCATCCTCAAGTCCAAACGGCATCGAGTCGAAGCCTTCACGGTCGCCTGGAGACGTTCTTCCGGCTCTTCGAGCTTGCCCGCCTAGCTCACATCCTTGCCGGACTACCGCACGTCGCCGCCGATGACGCCGAACTCGGGGATCGTGAGCATCTGCCCGCTTTTGAGGACTGGCTGCGTCGACGCGAGCTGTTGACCACCGAGCCCTATTTACAGAACGCCATTCTCGAGCACGACGTCGACCTGCTCGCCGACAGCCACGAGTGTCAGTCTCCGGTCTTCACCTTCGCCGCGTTGCCCCGCCACCTCGACGCTGTTCGATCTTCTGGAGGTCTCCAGTGACGACGAATGCGACCATCGGGCCTGTCCGGCGGAGGGTCGGCGGGCAGGTAGATGCCTACCTCGTAAAGCTACCGAATCACAACATCGATTACCCCCACCTCGCGACCCCAACGCTGACCGCCCGGCTTCGTTCGAAGCTCTTCACCGTCGAACAGCTCGACATCAATATGGAGCTGCACGACTACCTTCTCACTGCGGAGGCACTCCGGCGCATCGAAGAGGAGCTCATCCCGCAGCTGCTCGACTTCAATCGGGTCAGCGTCGAGGAGATCCGCCGGCTGCGCCGCTTCCTGGAACAGTTGCGCGGTGTAGCTCAGACGGTGGGCTATGCCGAGATAGAGCACCAGAAAACGCTCATGCAACGACGCGACTACGCGGCCGTCTTCGGACACGCTGCGACTATGCCTCCGCTCGCAGTCTTCAACATCGCCAGCATCAATCGCGTACTCGTGGACCGGGCGCTCGCAATGGCCATGCTCGGCGAACCCACCATGATCTCGCAGTTCCTGGCTACCCATGCGGTCCGGATCGCCTCCCTGCGCCCAGCGGTCGTTGGCATCTCGCTGCTGCAGATACAGCGCCGAGCGGCGATCTGGTTCGCCCAGACCCTCAAGTCATTGGGCGACATGACGATCGTCATCGGTGGTCCCGATGCCACGAGCTTCGGCGAGCAGTACCTGCGCGCGTACACGTGTTTTGACGCAGCATTTCAGTTCGAAGCCGAGGACAGTTTCGCGCGCTTCATGGACGGGGCCCCGCCCGAATCGATTCCGGGCATGGCCTACCGCGACGCCGATGGCCAGGTACGCGCCAACCTTGCAGACTACGACAAAGCTCAATCGACGTTCCTTCCCGATTTCTCGGGTCTGTCGCTCGAAAAGTACCTCCTGCCGACCCTGCCGCTAAGCGCCTCCCGAGGTTGTGCGTTCGCGAAGTGCAAGTTCTGCAATCATTTCCGTACCTACTCCGACTACTACGAGAACGACGCTCATAAGACGGTCGACAATCTGTCCGCGCTGGCGTCGCGATACGGCACGCAATATTTCCACTTCGTCGACGACATGCTGGAGCATCGGCTCGGCACGGCCATCGCTACGGAGATCCTGCGCCGTGACCTTGACGTGAGAATCATGACCTATGCACGGTTCGAGCCGAGGTTCACACCGGACGAAGTGGACATCTGGTCGCGGGCCGGGATCAGGTTGATCGAATGGGGTCTCGAATCGGCAAGCCCGACTGTCCTCAAGGCGATGAGCAAGGGCATCTCGCTTCAGCAGGTCGATGACCTGCTATCGGCCGCTGCCGACTCCGGCGTGCTGTCGAAGGTGCTGATGTTCCACAACTATCCCGGCGAGTCGGTCGATGACCTTCGCGAGAGCATCGACTTCCTCCGCCAGCGGACCCTGAACCGTCGGCTCCGCCCATTCTTCGCGCTACGCGGGCGATTCGAACTGCGCCTCGACACTCCGATCGAGGTTTCCACCCGCGGTGACGCCACCATTCTCGGCAAGCGCTTCGAGCGAAGCAGTGCACTCTCCAGCCTGATCGAGTACCACGACGGGCCCGCCTACGATTTGAAGCGGGACGAACTCGAACGGTTCTTGCGCGAGATGGCCGAGTTGACCGAGGCACGCAATGTGCTGCCCGCGAACGACGACTACGTCTCCCTCGACCTCATCCTGCTAGAGCTGGCTGCGTCGGGAGTGCCGTTAGCGTGGCGGCCAATTTGATCCATTGACAGTATTAGTTCGTTCGGGAAGAGAAATGCGAAGCATGAGCGGCTCCTCAGATACTGTCATCCGATCCATCGAAGAAGACGACATCGAGGCCTGCGCGGCAATCTTTGTGAAGGCGTACGCCGAGGTCTACGGAGAGACGTGGTCGGTCCAAACAGCAGAAGCTCGCATCACGCACGTGGTGGGGGCTGGCCGGCCCCACTGTCTCGTCATCGAAGGTGACGGTGCCGAGGTCATGGGATTCCTCCTCGCCCGACCATATCCCTGGTACGACGGCATTCGGCTGTGGATCGAGGAGATCGTCATCGAAACGCGGTACCGAGGGATCGGCTGAGGCCAACGGCTACTGGAACGACTCGATGAGATCGCGGTGGCTGAAGGCATCACCGGCTTTGCTCTGATCGCCCAGAACGGATCCGTTGCCGACAAGCTCTACCGCAAGCTGGGATACACCCCGGCCACCTGGATGCATCTAGAGCGCCCAGGCCCGAGCACTGACCAGGACAGCTAGCTTCCCCGATCGGGGAAGCTAATCCGTTCTGGCAACGCCGCTTCCAACTTCCACGGTCGCGGAGATTAGGTCCTGATTGGATTGTCCTGTTTGCGATGTGGGCTTATGAGAGATGCTGAGCGGCAGGAGGGCTTTGCCGCGTGGCCGTGCTTTGGTCAATTTGCGCGAGGTGGTGCGCGGCGCGTGGCCCTTCGGTTGGGTGGTCTGAGGCGATTGCCAGCAGGGCATTTCGCGTGTCGGCGTATGTGCTACAACGACTCGCATGATCGTCGTGGATGCCAGCATGGCGATGGCGGGCATGCCGTAGATCATCGACAGCCGAAGTGCGGCCCTAGGCCATGACTGGCGGTAGTAGAATGTGGGGTCGCAACGGTGAGAGCCTGGGCAGGCAATTGCCGGACCAGGCTCTCGATGCTGATAGGGCTGAGCAGTGTGGCGATCAGTGGCTGATCAGTAGCCCGAGGGTCAGGAGCTCGATGGTAAGGGTGCCGCCGAACGCCACTCCTCCGCGGATCAGAGAGTTCGGCAGAGACGCGCCGCCGAGCATGCTGAGCCAGGCTGTTGCGATGCCAGTCAAGACGGCCGCCACGACGGCGATAGCCACCGCGAGGAGCGTCATGGTCAGGAATTGGGGCATGGGAGACTCCTTAGTCCGGTTGGGTGGCAGCGGCACGCGCTGCACGGCTGCCATTAGCCCGCAGGCCCCCTTCTGGCGGCGAACGCCCATGGTTGGCGATCGAGGGTTGACCCTGGTCACGACCCTTGTATGTGGTTTCCGGTCCGGTCCGGTCCGGTCCCGGTCCGGCGTCGCACGGCGTGCGCGATGACCAATGTCGACGACGACGCTAGGGAGTTTTTCGCCACCCAGCTGAAGCGGCTGTGGGAAGCGGCGGGCCGTCCGAAGCTCGCGGCCGTCTCGGATGCCGCAGCATTGAGCGGTCCTCAACGGATCAGCGACTGGATGAATCGCAGGCACATACCCGATGCGCAGTCTCTTGCGCGCCTCGTGAAGGCTCTGGTCCAGCGGATCAAACCCGAGCGCCGGCCCTCGTACGGCAATCTTCTCGACGCATCAATGTGGCAACAGTGGCGGATGGCCGCAGGGAAGCCGGGCCGTCACGGCGAATCTGAGCCGAGCCGCGGAGGTGACACGGAACTCGGCTGGCTTCTGTCAGAACTGGCCGAATCCTTCGCCTTCAGCCTGGGCATCCATCCGGCGATCGAAGTACCTGGAATGCCGGACACGAGCCCGTTGCCCGCCTACGTCCGCCGCCCGCACGACGACGAGCTTGACGACGCCGTTCGGTGCGCGAGTGAACAGAACGTCCTGCGGGTCCTGGTCGGCGAGTCGACATCGGGCAAGACGCGTGCCGGTTGGGAGGCGCTCGACAAGCTGCCAGCCGGCTGGCGGCTATGGCATCCGATCAGCCCAACACCGATAGAGGCATTCGATGCGGGCCTTGGAAGCCTTTGTCCGAAGACTGTGATTTGGCTCGACGAGATATACGAATACGTGTCATCCGAGCGGGTAGCGGCACAGCTATTCGACCTCTTGCGCAACCCCACCTATGTTCCGCTTCTGATACTCGGCACTGCCCGGATTGCTCCATGGGAATCCCTTGTCTCCGAGCCGCCGAACGGCGCCCTCGATCCGCACCCTCGCGCTCGGGCTTTGGTCCGGGGAACCGAGATCACGGTGCCGGGCGCGTTCCTCCCGGACGACCTTGCGGCACTGCGGCGAGCCTCGACGGCCGATGGCCGACTGCGACTCGTCCTTGACCAGGACACCAGCGAGGTGACCCAGTTCTTGGCCGGCACGCCAGAGCTGTTACGGCGGTACGCGCGGGCACCAGCCGAGGCGAAGGCGGTCATTCATGCCGCCATGGACACTTACCGCCTCGGCATGGCCCGGCTCCTGCCAGAGCCGTTCCTACACTGAGCAGCCGCTGCCTATATAGAAGACCGAGCGTGGGAGCGGGTCGGCGCAGGCCCCTGGTTCGGCACCGCCATCGATTGGCTTGGCCAGCCCGCCCTGGGCGTGCCAGGGCCAGTCACGTACGTACCTCCGCGCCCCGACGACCGCCCGACCAGTTATCGCCAGTACCGGCTTGCCGACCAGCTCATCGAGCTAGCCACCGTCGAGCGTCGAACCGACGTCCCCCCACCAGCGATGTGGCAGGCGGCTCAGGACCACATCGATGACCCCGCTCTCCTGATGGCCATGGCCCGGTCCGCATTCGACCGGGCCTACTACCGCATCGCCGCGTCGTTGGCTTTGAAAGCCGCCGAAGGTGGCAGTGAAGAGGCAGGGCGGATCCTGGCGAACCTCGCGCAGATTCAGGGCCAGAACGAGTTGGCAATGGTCTGGCGGCTCTGGTGCGCCAGGAATACCACCGATTCAGACGTCACGTGGCGGCTAGCGCAAGCGTACGAGGAGAAAGGCGACACGACAGCGGCGCGGCACTGGTGGCGCCGTACGATCGAGCTTGATCGGGGCCGCGCGATCTCGGATCTGCTGCCCACTCTGAGAGCCAACGGCTGGTTACTGGACGCAGTGGAGTGGCTGCGGTCGGCAGCCGACACGGGTCATTCGTCGGCCTTGGCAGCCGTCGCGCGGTTGCTTGATGAGGCTGGCCAGGCTGCGGAAGCCCTGATCTGGTACGAGCGCGCCGCCGCTGCCGGTGACGAGTACGACGCCTCAAATTTGGCACACCAACTGGCAGAACTGGGCCGCCATGAGGAAGCGGCGGCTGTCTGGCAGCAGCGAGCAGAGCTGGGTAACGGATTAGCGATGGTCTATCTCGCGAAGTGTCAGCTTGCTATGGGAGCTGACCCGTACGTGTGGTTGGAGAAGGCGATACCGACTGGCAGCAAGGGATACCTAAAGATCATCGTACCGCTGCTGACCGAAGCCGGTCGCGTCGACGACGCCGTGCGCCTGATCCTGCTACACGCCGAAGGAGGAGACTTCAGGGCGGTCGCCCGCGCCAGCAACTGGCTGATCAGGCTCGGCCGATCCGAGGACGCCCGCCAAGTCTGGCTGCCCCTTGTCGAGAGCGGTGACCCCACCGCCATGCTGTATCTAGGGCGCCTGCTCGAAGCAGCAGGGGAGCAGGACGCGGCCGAGCGCATGTACCACGCTGCCGCAGTCGCCGGTGACATATCGGCGCTACGCCAGCTTGCCGACCTCCACCTCGCCCGCGGCGAACCAGACGCCGCGATAACTCTGTGGCAGAGCGCGGTCGATGCGGACCGGACGTGGGCAGTCGTGCCGCTCGCGGAATTGCTGACCGCCAATTGCCGCCGTCCGGAGGCGGAGGCCCTGGCGCGCGAGTCCGCGGAACGCGGAAACCGTTCCGCGATGCAGTTTCTCGGCGAGAATCTCTTCGACCCGGTCGAGGCCGAAGGATGGCTCCGTGCCGCAGCCCGGGACAGCGTCGAAGGGGCACGCGCGCTCGCCAACTGGTTTGAGAACGCCGGACGCACGAATGAGGCCGCCGAGGTCTGGCAGCCGTTCGTACGGCGTGGCGATCACCGATCCCTGCGACGGATGATCGATGTCCTGCGCCGGGCTGGCGATCTAGATAGTGTGGACCGCTTGCATCGGACGGCCATAGAGACCGGCCACCTGGGTGCCAAGTCGTTTCTTGATACCGACGAAGCGTTGGCCTGCTACGGCATCGAGCCCGGCGGTGCATCCGCAGCGCCTTGGTCCATCCAGCCGCCTCCGGGATGGTGCCCATAGGAGGTCTGTGACCGCCGCGTTTCATATCGCCAGTCGCCTCGGCGGTGGTCCAGCTGTTCTTATCCGCCAGCGGCGCCGGCAATCCCAGCACATACCTACGCGCCAACGTCGAGGTTCCACACGCCCGAACCGGCGTCTTTCCCGCGCCCCTCCCACGATCGGCCCACGGACACGGTTTCGGCCGTGGGCCGATTTCTATTGTGGGACCGGGGAATGCACAGGTCGCATTCTCCGCGGCTAGACGCAGACCAGCGAACGCTTTTGCCGGTCGATAGATGGTCGGCCGGGGCGTGCGCGTCGATACGTCCAATGCCGTGCGTTCAATGGCCGGTGCCAGCGCGGCGGCGTGGCCGGGGTGGCGAAAACGCCTGACCATTGCGGTCGGGGTAGGAGGGGCGATAGCGCAGCCAGCACCACCCTGTCAGCCGGTTGCAGGTCGGGGCGGTGTACTTGTCGGCGCAGAACGGCCACCTGATGCCGCAGCACCCGAAGTTCGACGTCCTTGGCGCCGCCGCGGGCGACTGGGTCAGCATGTGCAGAACTTGGCACGCAGCCGACATGCTCTGCATCGTCACTGCCCAGATGCCCAGATGCCCAGATGCCCAGATGCCCAGGACCGCGCATAAACGCGCGTCACAGCGACGAATCGGATTAACGAGCCCACAGCCCTAGCGAACCCCAACGCGATTGGTCCTCCGTGGGCCGCCGTCCGCGCCGCCTAGTGGGCGAATCGCACAATGGTCGGGACGAGAATGCCACGACGCCATTGCCGCCCCAAGATCAACGTCGCGAGGTTCCAAACATGGTCCTGGCTCAATAGATGACTAGGTTAGATTTGTCGCGATCCGCAATCGATATGACCCCTGACCAGCGCGAACGCGGTTCGGATTCTGCCACCTTCGGTGTCCACAGTTCAAGGGGACTCGAACCGCATCGTTAATGAAGCGGTTCGAGCTGTCCCTATGGAGAAGCGACTATTTGATCAGAGCTGCTGGGATAGCGGCTAGTTCTAGCGGTGACTCTCGAGGGGCAATGTCCGAACCGCACTTACCCTGTTCAATGCTGGGTTGACCGGCCGATGCTTGTTGGGGTAATGGTGGCAGAGTCCGAGCCGGCGTTATCCGCGGCCAGAGCGGTAGCGCGAGCACGCGGCCTATCCATCCGCATTGGAAACAGTGACGGGGTGCTGCTTGCGCGTCTCGGGGCTTCCGGGACGGCGGTGTTAACGCTTTGCTTTGTCGGTGGAAAATCTAGGTTTGCGGCTTCGAACGTCCTTATTGGACAACCGCGATTTCCGGCGCACCGGTCTGGCTCCTGTTCCTCGACGTTTGCGAAGATGTTGTCTCGTAACTATGAGACCGGTGATCAATCCGAGCAGTGTTGAAAAGAACTCGATGAACGCCGTCGCGTCGTGCAGCCAATCTGCTATCGATCTTGCAACAAGTACTTGAACACGTACCACTGGGTCCTCCAGTCGACCGCCGATGCGACAAGCGTGGTCGACCGAGTCTCCAGTTTCGTCTAGTCTGGACACCTGGTGCAGACTGGATGAAGGACAGTTAGCGTGGGACAAGATCCGGCTGTTGCCATACAGTCAGATGCGCTGGACTTCTTGCGGCAGCGACTGCGTGGCCTCCATGATCGTGCTGGCCGGCCATCGTATGCAAAACTGGCTGATCAAGCCACCCACTTAGGCCTTCGGCTCCCAAATGCGACGGTCGGCACGGTGCTAAACGGGCCTGGTTTACCTCGATGGGAGACGGTCCGTGCGTTTGTGGAAGCGTGCGTCCAATTTGCCAAGGTGACGCGTCAGACGGCGAACCTAGAACCTTTCGACCGCGACCTACGGCATTGGCTGGGCCTTCATGACGATGTCGTGGAGCGCGTGCGTGCACGAAAAGCCCGAGGAAGGTCTCCACATCCCGTCAACGTCGAGCTCTCAGGCAGCGACCTTCACGGCTACGTTTCCCAGCTCCGGCAGCTGGCGCCGACGAGTCTGCTAGATCGCTCCGAGGAATTGGCGGAGCTAAGTGCCTTGTCTCTTCGCGGCGAACCTATTGTCTGGTGGCAGGGCGCTCCCTACGCAGGTAAGACTGCTTTAATGTCGTGGTTTGCGCTGCATCCACCACCCGGAGTCGACATCGCCTTCTTCTTCGTTACTGCGCAGCTTGTCGAGCAGTCCGACAGCTTGACGTTCCTGGATGCGATGATTCGGCAGCTGAGCACGCTACCTGGAATGCCGGACCAGGGATCGACCGAGTCTAGGGATCGCGAGCGCGAATATCTTCGCCTCTTGCGGGCCGCAGGAGGGCGTGCAGTCAGCCAGAGTAGGCCGTTGGTGATCCTGGTCGATGGCCTGGATGAGGACCGAGGAGTAGACGCCGACAGCGCGTGCGCAAGCATCGCATCACTGTTGCCACGCCGCCCGATTGAAGGTATCTCCGTGGTCGTCGCTAGTCGCTCACATCCTGACCTTCCGGATGATGTAGCAGACGACCACCTCCTTCGATCTTGCGCGATTCGGCATCTCGCTTCGTCAACTCATGCCGGCAGACACCGCATCGCGGCAAGGAGGGAGATCCACACGCATCTTGTCCATTCAGATAGCCTTCCTAAGCTCATTCTGGGGCTCGTCGCCGCATCCGGAGGCGGACTTGCGCTAGCCGACATTTCAGAGCTTGCCGACGTTCCTCAGCACGTTGTTGGCACACAAATCAACGGAAGCCTGGGACGAAGCCTTCGGGCTACCACCCATTCGACATCACGAGAAGCGACCTATCTGTTTGCACACGACACCCTGTTGGAGACAACGCGAGAGCTGCTCGGAGGCGAACTTCTGGAGTTCGAACAACGGCTACACGTGTGGGCCGATCGTTATGCAGCGCTTGGCTGGCCAGTTGACACCCCCGCGTTTCTATACGCACCGTATAGCCGCCTGTTGGCCGCCACCAGGAACGTCCATCGCCTTTTCGGACTTGCTACCGACGCTGCGCGCCACGTTCACGGCGAACGAAACCGGCGTGTCAATCTCAGCGACCTAGGCGGTGAGGTTAGGTCGGCCGAACGTTTCCTGTTGAGCGAGCGGTTGCCCAACTTGTCTATGCTCTGCTGTGTATCGCTACACCGTGAACGATTTGCTAACCGGTACAACGAGTACAACGATGATCCCTGGTTCATACCAAGGGAACTGCCGATGCTTTGGGCACAACTCGGTGACATCAGCAGGGCCGAAGAACTCGCGCTAGCGCTTGGCCCTGACGTCGAGGTAATTCGGGCCTTAGCTAACGCCAGCGTGGGTGCGCGCTCGGTCGATTTGGCCGAGGAAGCCGATCGGCTAGCCCATGACGCTCTTGAAAGATTTAGACAGGCACGCCTAGTTGACAACGCCTTCGACAACCATCGCACTTACGCACTGGCTGACCTAGTCAGGGCATACACCCACGCCAGCGACTGGAAGGGTGTGCAGAGGCTTGTTCGCCTCGCGTCGAAAGATACCCGCGGGATCCTAGGGCAGGCGCTGGAGGATCTCATTGACACGCTCGTCCGCGGTCGCAAGCTGGCAGTGGCTGAAGAGATCGCTCGCGTCATCAAGGACCCGGGCGAGAGGAATCGTGCTTTCGCACGGATCGCCGAGGCCAGCATCCTAGATGGTGACGCAAACTCAGCAATTCGCCTGGTCGAGGGCATTGGGGACGCGACCGTCCGAGTGCGAGCACTCGGCGCCGTGTCACGAATCTTGAGCCAAACGGACATGCATGTCGCTGCGGGTCTAATGCGCGAGGCTGAAGTAACGGCTCGCAAGATCCAGCACTTCTGGCCAAGGGTTATGGCTCTTGCTGATGTCGCTGAGGCCATGGCTACCATCGAACCTGACACAAGTGACCGCCTGGCGTCCGAAGTAGAGGAATGCACTCCGCGGATGATGCCCGAGTCAACGCGGGGGTTTGCTGCCGTTGCGTTGATCGCCATAGCGCTAAAGCGGCAACGATTTGGACGCATTCGTGAGTTGATGAATTTGTGCCCTGAAGCCAATGGCCGCAGTTACGCTGCGGCTCTCACCGTCAATATGCTACTGAACATTGGTCGGTTCCGGGAGGCAAGCAGCATTGCGAAGTTGATTGAGGAGCCATACCAGCAAGCGAAGGCATATCACGCTCTGAGCCGTGCGCTTACCCTCCAGCAAAGTGGGAAGCCGCAGTGCGTGTGGCAGCAGCCATAGCGGAGCATTCGGCCGCTACGGTGCGCCCTGAAACTGAGGCTTTGCAAGCTGACGCCTATCAAGCGCTTGCCGCTGCGATTCTGGAGTCATTACCAAAGAAGCCGTCGGGCCGTCCTGCAGCCTTGCAGAGAGCGCAGCGTTTTGTCGCTCTGGGATTGCGTTCAGACAACTGGTGGTGTGCTCTGCTGGTCGTCGCCTACTTTGAGCCAGACATCGTCGCTACGTTGCACGAGGCTGTGATTCAACTGATCACCGTGCAGCGAGATGACCGAGTCGGGACGCAATTTGATTTCGAGCATCACGAGTGAGCCTGCAGCAGTGCCTTGGCTGATCGCGGTAACTCATAGTCAATTCGAGTAACCGGCTCACCGCCGCCGGATCCTCTGGGCGAGCGCGGAGATCCCGCGCACCCGCCACCACTACCTGCACCGGCGCGCCCGCGGCGACCGCCATATCGCGGCGCTACACCACCTGTTCAACGGGATGTTCGGCCAGCTCCACCACTGCCTGCGGACCGGCCAACACTTCGGTCAGGAAGCGGCTACTCCGAAAACTTCGCCTTGGCGGCGCTCGAAGCCATCGACCTCGACCGTACAGCAGAACCATCGGCAAACGACCTTGAAGGCTAGCAACCTAGGCCCGCTTCCCCTCCGCCGTGGTCCCTCAGCGTCCCCGCCGCAAGGACGGGTATTGCGCCGTGGGTTCTCTGTGGACGGAACGGTTGATGTCCGCCAATGCATGGCGTCGATATAATTAGTTCTCCACCGCAGTACGCGAGGTGACCTGTCGGGCTCGCAAATCCGGTTCGATTCCGAGGTTGTGGACGGTGTCGCCTGCCACGAGCATGGGACCACTTTGAAAGATCTTTAGCCACTTGATGGGACCACCCGGTTGCCAGTGATGGGACCACCTGGTTTGCCAGTTGGTGGACCACCGGCGTGTCGCCGGGGTGGATCGATCACTGCCATTTTCGATCTCTTCATGTTCATCGATCGACATGGAGAGAGATGAGTGGCATACCGGGAGGTATCTGTGATCGAGGTACGAGAAGTGTTACGTGGCTGGCTTTCTGGGGTCGGCTTGCGTGTGGTCGCGGCTCAGGCGGGCGTGGACCGCAAGACCGCCAGGCGCTATGTCGCTGCGGCGCAGGAGGCGGGGCTTACCCGCGGTAGCGGGTTTGAGCAGGTCACCGACGAGGTTGTGGGGGCGGTGGTGGCCTCGGTACGGCCGGCTCGTCCGGCCGGGCACGGTTCGGCGTGGCAGCAGCTGACCGAGCATCAGGAGCAGATCCGCGAGTGGGTCGAGCAGGGCGTGACCGCGGTGAAGATCGGCACTTTGCTGGGGCGGCGCGGTGTCGATGTTCCGTATCGCACGCTGCACCGGTTCGTGGTGGCGTGCTGCGGGTTCGGGCGCAGGGACGAGACAGTCCGGGTCGCTGACGGCGAACCAGGAGTCGAGCTGCAGCTGGATTTCGGCAACGTCGCCACGATGCTCGATCCGGCGACTGGGCGTAAGAAGCTGGTGCGGGCGCTGATTTTCACGGTCGTGTACTCGCGGCACATGTTCGTGTGGCTCAGTTTCTCGCAGAAACTCGACGATGTGATCGCCGGATGCGAAGCGGCGTGGGTCTTCTTCGGCGGGGTGTTCAAAGTCCTCATTCCGGACAACATGGCGGCGATCGTCGCCGACGCGGACCCGGTCAATCCGAAGTACACCAACGGCTGGCTGGACTACGCGCAGCACTGCGGGTTCGTCACCGACGCCGCCCGGGTCCGCCGCCCGAAGGACAAACCGCGGGTGGAGCGGGCCGTTCAGTACGTTCGCTCGTCCTGCATGGCCGGGGAGACCTTCATGGACCTGGAGCAGGCACGGGCGCATGCCCGCAACTGGTGTCTTCAGGTCGCGGGTAAACGCATCCACGGCACGACCCAGCAACGACCGGTTGAGCATTTCCAGGCCGAGGAGGCAGGGCTGCTGCTGCCCGTCGCGGCGCCTTACGATGTTCCGTTGTTCAAGTCGTGCAAGGTTCACCGCGACTTCCACCTGGAGATCGGCAAAGCGCTCTACTCGGTGCCGCGGGCCTATCTCGGGCAGCAGGTCGACGTCCGCGCCGATTCGCGGCTGGTGAAAGTGTTCTGGCATGGGCAGCTGGTCAAAACCCATCCACGGCAGCGGCCTGGAGGCCGCTGGACAGATCCCGACGACCTTCCCGCGGAGAAGGTCGGCTACGCGATGCGTGATCTGGATCGGCTCATCGCCGCCGCCGGTCAACACGGCCCGGACGTCGGCATCTACGCCCAGCGGCTGCTGGACGACCCGTTGCCCTGGACCAGAATGCGGGCGGTCTACCGGCTCCTCGGGCTGGCCCGCCGCTACGGCAGCGACGCGGTCAACACCGCCTGCGGCAAAGCCCTGGACGTCGACGTCGTCTCCGTCACCAAAATCGACGCGATGCTGCAACGCGGCACCGAGAACAACACCACACCCCCGCCCAGAGCCGTCGCTGCGGCCGGCGGCCGGTTCGCCCGCGACCCGGGCGAGTTCGCGGTCAGCCGCCCACGCCTGCGCGTGGTCACCCAGGCACCCCAGCCGTCCCTGTTCGACGAGGCGGTGAACCAGTGAGCGCCAGAAACCAAGCCAAGACACCAGTTTTAGCCGACCCGATCTCCACCGACCTCAAGACGCTCATGCGCTCGCTGAAACTGGGCAAGCTGCTCGACACCCTGCCCGAACGGCTGGCCATCGCCCGCCAGCAACAACTGCCCTACGCCGAGTTCCTTGAGCTCATCTTCGGCGATGAGGTCACCCGCCGCGACACCAACTCCGCAGCACTACGCGCCCGCGCCGCCGGCCTGGACCCCGCCCTGCGCCTGGAACGCTGGGACACCACCGCCGCAGTCCGCTTCGACCAGCAACTATGGGCCGAGCTGACCACCCTGCGGTTCCTCGACGGACCCTACGGCGCGCTGATCCTCGGCCCGGTCGGCGTTGGAAAAACCCACCTGGCAACAGCCCTGGGCCACATCGCGGTTCGCCGCCGGATCCCCGTCCAGATGACCCGAGCCGACAAACTATTCAAGCGCCTCAAAGCCGCCCGCCTGGACAACAGCGTCGAAACCGAGATGCGCCGCCTCGCCCACACCCCACTACTGATCATCGACGACTTCTGCCTGCACTCCCTCGACGCCACCGAAACCGCCGACTTCTACGAAATAGTCGTTGAACGCCACCAGAAAACAGCCACCGTGGTCACCTCCAACCGCGAACCCAACGAATGGCTGGCCATGATGGCCGACCCGCTCCTGGCCCAATCCGCAGTCGACCGACTCGTCTCCACCTGCCACGAGCTAGTGATCGAAGGCGACTCCTACCGGCGCCGCCAACGACCCACCAGATAACCACCAACCACAACACCGAGCCGGCCGCGGGACGCCACCCAGGCCGGCTCATCCATTGACTAACCCTAACCCTCTCGGCACCATCAAACCGCACCAGGTGGTCCCATACTCGTGGCAAAACCCTGGTCCTATGCCGCTGGCTAGCGACAGACGGGCAGTTCGAGCTTCTCTTCTGTCCGAAGGCGTCAAGCCGGCAAATAGCAGGAAGACACCACGTGCGGGGTAGGTCGGTCTGTTGTCGGCGAACCACGTTTTTGCAGCGGTGAGTCGTCAGGCGTTGCTCCGGCGGCTAGCCCAATCCAGCCGATCTTGGGGGCCTGACAACCAAGACCGCTTACTAGATGGACTGCCTCAAGTTTCTCCGCAGGAGGCAGCGTGGATGAGATGCGGTCGGCGGCTACGCGACTTGAACAGGATCTGCTGGTGTGCTGCCCTCAGATCGGCGGCCAGCGGGCGCAGTTGCGCGCGGAGCTGGATCTGCCTCATGTTTCGGCTATGAGCTGCTGGTTAGGCTTCATGAATCGGTTGTAGGTACTGAGCCGGACTTCGTTCTGCTCGACCCAGACGGCAACGCGTACGAAACGCTCTCCAACACCTTTTGGAGGCAGAACAATCCACCGACAGTCGCATCCGTACGCAACGATCAGTGGCGGCTGGCGGCCTCAGCCCGCACCTTGGTGACGAACTCGGCGGTGACTTCATGCTCGGGACGTTCCTCCGTGTCGTCCGACTCGTCGTCGAAGCTTGCGTAAATGCCGTACACCTGAAGGCAGGCGTCCATGCCGGCGAGCAGGATGTCCAGCAGGTCCGTCTCGTCGATTCCAGTTTCCAGGATCTCGGCGATGGCGTCGGGAGGAGCAATCTCGTCGTCGAGGACTCGGTTCACAACCGCCTCCATCAGCTCCCAGTTGGGCACCTGGAACTCGTCGGCGGCCTCGGGGAATACACGGTCGGTTCCGGCGCCTGCCACGTCGGAGGTCACGTACGCCGCCGCGGTGAGCCAGCGTGTAGCTGTAACACAGGCCTCGCCTGGTGGAATGTGGGCGGCGAGGAGGGCAGCGCCGAAGGGGTCCTCGGCCATCAGCGCTTCGGCACGATCAGAACTCATGGCCGGTGAGCATGCCACATAAACAAACAACCTGGGTGACTGAGAGCAGCCACCGTACTGGGTAAATGAGAAACGCAGGTCCTGAGCGTCGACGGGTCGATCAAGCATCCGACCTGTCCGTTGAGGGATTCGCGCCCTTGGCGGGCCTGTTGGATGGACGAGTCACACGAACCAAAGCCGTGTCCGAAGTGGAGCGGCGGTCAGACAAATAGCAGGCATGATGCTTCGCTCGGCGACGACCTCTGAGCTGCGCGGCCAGGCAGCACCAGCCCGCGCAGCTGGCGGTCGATCGGTGGCCGGCCGGGCTGTGTATGCGGGTAGGTCCAGTGCCGGGCGATCAGATGTCGGTGCCAGCGCAGCAGCGTGGCTGGGGTGACAAAGAACGCCGACCACTGTGGTCGAGGCAGCAGCCGTGACAGCGCCGCCAGCACTACCCGATCCTCAGGCTGCAAATCTGGGCGGTGTACCTGTCGACGCAGGACCGCCACCTGATGCCGCAACACGAGCAGCTCGACGTCCTTCGCACCGCCATCGCGGGCAAGCTAAGGCAGCAACCGCAGAATCTGGCGCAAGACCATGTACACCAATGACGCCGACATGCTCCCGATCGTCGTCACCGATGCTCCCGCGGCGGCACACAAAACCGCACGTCACAGCAACGAATCGGATTTACGAGCCCCACACGCATAACCCAAGAACCGATTTTACTAGCCCACAGGTTACGTTTTCTTGAGGAGCGCCATCCGCGTATGTGGCGTTAGGCCGCTTCAAGGCGCTCTCGGGCGATAATCCTGACCAGGTCAGGCGAAATTGTACGCAGGGAGGACAGCGACACAGTCCAATGGCACCCGATCAGTGCCTGGCTGGCTATGTGGGTAGCGTCGGGCGCAGCCATCGCGATCTTGAGTAGCGCTCGCGCACGGCGCTCGAGGTGAGGTTCGTTGTTGGCAAGGTTCAGTGCCTCCCTGTGCTCGCCGAGCTCAGCGAGCCGAATTGCAACCGTTGCCCTTGCCTCGGCCAGGCGAGGACTATTTCCGCTGGCATCGATGGATTGCTTCCACCACAACGCCAAGTCAGTATCCCCTACCAGGGCGAGCGGTTCCGCCAAATGTACAAGGGCCTCGCCACCCAGCTCAGCTGCGTCGGCAACGATGTCCAGCAGTCCCCGTTTCGCGGCGGAAATCTTTCCCTGGTGCGCTAACCGCGTCACCAAAAGGGCCGAAGCCTCCACGCGAGCGTTAGAGCGCCGCATGGTGGCGACGACTCGGCTAGCGTCTTCGAACATTTCCACCGCGGCGAGCGCTTCGACAATGGATACCTGGGTCGCCTCCCGTTCAGCCATGGGCAGTCCTTGGCTGAGATGCAGAGCCGCTTCCAACGCGTTTTCGGCTGTTTCCGGTCTTCCCTGTCGGGTCGCTGCAACGATGACTAGATTGAGGGCGTCGACGCTCGGTCTCCCGCTTTTCAACACGACCTCCAAAGCCTGGTCGACCAAGCTCTGTGCAAGAAGGCCACGTATTAATGCCAATTGAAAAAGCAGGTTGCCGTAGCGGCTGCTGGCCGCTGCCATCACTTCAGCTCGCTTTTGAAGGCCAGATGCAGCCATGCTCTCGATGAGGTCGGCGACGTGCAACTCCAGGACTAAGGGATCACGCGATAGGTCATAAGCGAGGTCGGCGATAGCAGATGCTGATTCGTGCTTTCCAGCCTTCGCATACAGCTCCATTAAACCTACCAAGCTTGCAAGGCGTCTCTCAGGATCGGCAATGCGAGCGAGCATCGCCTTCGCAGCTCTGGCAAGGTTCAGCGCCCCCGACTCGTCGCCTAAGTCGAGGCGTGTTTTCGCCAGCAATAGCCATGTTGAGAACCGCCGTTCCGGCGATGCGCCAGCTTCGATCAAGCTCTCCGATAGGTGCGTCAATTCTGTGGCACTCACTCGATCTCCGGACTCCGCGAACGCCTCGGCGAAGACGGCCGCTGCGAAGGCGCGCTCTTCCGGCGTGAGAAATTGATCCAATATGGCCTGCACTGCCGTTCCCTGTCCACGTGATATCAGCGTGCGTCCAAGACTCGTCAGTGCAACGTACCTCGCACGCGGACTGGTGATCGCGGAAATGGTGTCCTTGGCTCGCTGAATGAGATTTGCCTTGGTATACGCCTCCGCAATCCCGCCAAGCAACGTCGACCGACGCTGTTCGTCGTCGACTAATAACGCTCTCGCATACGCGACATTGCCCACAGCTTGGATGGTTTCGAGGTCTCCGTCGAGTGCGGCAGGCTCAATCAGACCCATCCATGCAGATGCCTCTTCCTCAAAATCGGTTGCTGTCCTAGCGACTGCCTCGGTGGCTGCAGCCAGACGCTCGCCCTCCCCAGGGTCACCGGCAACGGCCACCGCGCGGGCGAGTTCGGCAAGCATCCATGCCCGCCGACGCGGCTCCTCTATAGAGTCCGTCAACTTCTCACATTCTCTTGCCAGCCTCACGGCCGTCGAAATGTCGTTGCTCTCTTCGATCTGTGCAATGAGAATAGGAATATCGGGGTTCAGACGGGATCTTCCGTAAAGGGACCGCATGACGTACTCGAGGTGGGCGAGCACCTTTTCCGCTCGCTGAGGCAAGCGGAGCGCAGCCTCAGCGTGGGCTTTCTGTTGAGGATCGATGATCGAATCCGTGATTGCCCTGGCCCGATCAAGCTCGCCTGTCAGGACCAGGGCGATGATGGCCAAGGTGAGTGCCTTGGCTTGCCGCTCGGGATTAGCGATGAGACGGGCCAGCGATTCGGCACGGACAGGCTGTCCAAGATAGACCCAGGTAGCGGGCAGATTGGTAGGTACGTTCAAATTGCGGGCAAGCAAGTCGTCTCGCCGTACCGCTAGTCTGACTATCGTCAACAGATCGATGCTCGACTGATTCATCATCAGCTCCTGCGCAGCGCGGATTTCGACCATCGCTGTGGAGTCGCCCCCGGTGACCCCCAGCAGGCGGTCGTGACGGGCGGCGTCGACAGCCAATGCCGTCAACCGCCCGACGTCGTGCTGGCTGTGGAGCATCCTCGAATATCCTCGCAAAAGATACTGTCCTGTGTCGGACGGCCATCCCTTTTGTCTGTATCCGTCGGCCCACGTATTAATTCGATTCATAAAGGAGTTGAGGATCTCACCGCGAAGGCGTTCGATGGCCTCGACGCGTAGCGACTCATGCGCGAATAGGAACAGCCTGCTCGGCGCTTCCAGGGTGTTCTCTTCGCGGCCGACGATGGTCCTGCCGAAGACGCCATGCAGCAGCCCGTCGAGCAGAAACCTAGGCCTGCCAGTCAGCTCCTGCAGCTCAGGCAGCGTCAAACCACCACCACATGCGGCCACGAACCCGATCACCTCAAGCGATACCTCATCACCCACCAACAGTTCGTCGAGCTCCAGCTGCGCCCGCTGCCGTACAGCCTGCGCGTGTGGCCAGGCTTCGAGCCTGCGGACGCGACAATCTCGAAGCGGATGGTCGTGCGCCACGTCCAGCGGGATTGGCGGATGTGGCCGGCCTGCCAGCACGATCCGCAGTCCTTCTTCGGGCAGCTTCGGCAACAGCGACGCGATGCTTGGAAGGCCAGAGCCGGCCCGCGTTCCGGCGTCCTCGTCGAGGCCATCAACGACCAACACAACACGGCGACCTGCCTCTCGCGCCCTCGCCACAACAGCCTTAAGGAGCGCACGCCGGTGACTGTCGCGGGCCGACGCGGTCAGCAATGCCGGAAGCTGCTCGCCGTGCATCGCGGCTAGTTGCTCGAGAAGCGCGTCAGTGAATGCGTTGCTATCCGCCTGGGAAACCAGTCGAGCGGTAACGAAAAAGGACAGGACATCAACCCCGGCTGGCGGATTAAGTACAAAACTGGACATCAGGGCAGACTTACCGGCCCACGGTTCGGCTTGCCACCATAGATAGGCTTCAGTCCCAGCGCAGAATCCGGCCAGCTCGTCCAGCTCCGCCTCGCGCCCCATAAGACCGCCGGCCGGCGCTATGTCGCGAACCTGTTCAAAATATCCTGATCGTGATAGCCACACCGAGCGCGGCGGTGTGACGTCGTCAAGGGCGTGACTGAGCGGTATATCCAGGAGACTCGATAGCCGTTCGCGATCGGACTGGTCTAGTGCCATAAAAGAATGATCTAGACGCGTAGCCGCAAGCCTATTAAGTCCCTCCCGCGGGAATTGCTCCGTGAGCACGCCCACAATTCGATCGTTCACCCAGACAGGCGCCCCGGACATTCCCTGCCACGGCGAAACGCCCGCCTCGGGATCCTCACCAGGCGGCTCGACCGTCACCTCGAGTCTTCCAGTGCGGCGATTGGACAACACACTCGAAAAGCCATGCGCATGATGCAGATCTCGGAATCTCTTCCGGCTTGGACCTTCCCCTCGGCTGCGGACTTTCCACCGGGGGAAGCCCGCAAAGTGGACCTCAACCACCGAAGCCATGTCGGCCATGCCTCCATAGCGTGCCGCAGTTACCGTCTGATGTGCATCTGGCGGTAAGAATGACACGACGACGACATCACTACCTCGCAGGCGAAAGGTGTCCGTTACCTGAACCACCCACTCGCCTGGCTGCCCGGCATCAAACCGCAATGTGATCGACCTGGCGCCGGCGACAATGTGCCACGCTGATAGGACGGTACTAGAGGTGATCCGGTAGCCCGAGCCGCGGATCGTGGCTCCTGCGGCCGAAACAGCGATGACCTCAGCGATCCGGGCCGGTGCGATACCGCCAATAGACAAAAAACCTCCCGCGACACGAGACGCGTCGAACCATCATCGCTCGTGATGACGGCACAGGGAATGGTCAAGGTCAATCGTCCGAGTCGGTTTGCTGACACTTGCGCCAACGCAGCGCTCTTTGTCATTCGCCGGACTGGGAGACGTCACCGACACCGGAATTTGGCCGAGCCGGGCAACGACCCGGCAGCGCCCGCGGCAAAAGCCGATTCCGGTACAACGCTGATCACGAGGGCCTTCCGGCACCTTGGCACCACCCCCAGATTTATCAAGAGCAACAGCTCACCGGCGCCGGGATCCGCGATGTCAGCCCCGCGATCCTGAGCCCCTGGATCAGACGACAGCGTTACCTGCGCTCCTCTTGCTCGCCCCACGACAGGCGCCTCAGTCCTCGGTACGCAGCCGGGACGAATGCCCAGGCTTCTATGTCGCTGGCTCATCGCCTTGGCCCTTCGAAGCCCCGCTCGATCCAGTTCTGGGCGAGCTGGCACAACGCTTCTGGTTCAAAATGGCCAAGCAGGTCATAGGGAGTATTCCAGCGGGGACGGAGTCACGAGTAGATCGGTGAACAGCCGGCGAGCGAGGTTGCGGTCCTGGATTGCCAGAGCTGCCCGCACAAGGGCCTGCAGCCTTCTGGGCCGACTTGGTGCATGGTTCGCGATCACGCATTCCTCGGCTAAAATAAACGCCTCGAGTTCGGCATTTGGCAAAACCCCAGAGCTGCGGCGGCCGCAATCGATTCTAAAAACTGGTCGTATTCATGCACGTAAGTGGGGCCGACGTCGAGCTGCCGGATCTCGGCAAGAAAGGGCCTGATTCGCTGCACGTCGGCGATGTCCACATATCCGGGTTGAGACGGCCGAACCTGAGCACACCCGTGACATCCGGCAAGGCACCATGTTCCACGGTGACAAGGCCGATATCGTCGCCCACGTCGTGCCAGCCGGTGGCCACGGGCCGCCGTCGTCCCGGTCGAGGCGGACGATCACCTGCTGGCTCCGGCAAGCACGTGCCAAGCGGTGAGCACGGCGTTTGAAGTCAGACTGTAGCCGGTGCCGCGTCCGTCGTGACCGCTGATTTCCGTGGCTATCTGAAAGATGCGATCTATTTCCATCGGCAGCCAGTCACCTACAGCTGGGCCGTGCGTGCTGACCTTCAGCACTGAGCATGCCTGCTGTGGGAGCGACGGCAATGGCAAACCACGACAGGTTCAGCGTGACCTCCGGCCGGATCCGCCGGCACGCGCATATGGCGGCTATCCTGCTCGCGTCCACCACAGACCCCAATCTGGCTTCCCGATCCACAACAGCAAGTTCGGTCGTCTACTCTTCGTCTGGCATCGCCAGGTCGGATATCTGCGACGGCCGCCCGTCCGGGCCGACCGGCTGCAGCGTCAGCTTGATCCGGTGTGCCGTTTGTGACGATCGTGCAGCAGCGGCGGAAACGTCCAGCAGCACCAACTTGGCGGCAACTCCGCCAGAGCGCGACATGTCCAGCACAACCGATACCTCCAGCTCGATCGGGCCTACGACGAACTTCGGATCCTTGTTCCGGCCCTGCCACGCCGCCAGGTTCAAATCCCCGCGCAGCTGATAGATCAGATCAGCTAGCGTCAATGCATCATCTGACACGATTCGCAACCTTCAAGATCGGAAAAGTACAACGACAGCCATCATCGCGCCGATTCCAAGATCAAAAAAGCATCCGAATAGGTCGTACTTCTCAAACGTCAAGCTTTCACCTTGGGTTCAGCCAGGACGGGCACAGGCAACAGGTCACAAAGAGGCCTCGCAGATCGGTCCACGTGACCTGACCACTGAGATCCATTCAGGAGGGCTTAGCAACATAGACCTCTTACCAAATCCCAATGTCATCAATGCAACATTGTGGCGCTTTTGATACCGCCAGGACATCCGGATTCCGGCCGCTGTAAGTCGTGCAGCGACACAGAAGGAACACCGACAGCGCACCAGCCAACCGAGCGTTGTTTGCTTCCTCGGCGGCTTGGATCTGCTGCAGCCCACTGTGAATGTGACCGGTTGGCCCAGCTTCTCGCCTCCAATGTCGTTGCTGCAACACTGTTGCTCCTTGTGCCTCCACGCCATCAGGATTGCAATTCCGATTCCTTGACCGCCAGGCCGACAGGGGGACCGCACGGCGTAGGCGGCGATCTGAGTCGATCCGTACCACGATGGGGATCCGCGAAAGGGCTGATCATCCGATTCATTGCGTAGACCATGATAACTATGATGCGTAGTGTGACAGATGCAATTGGCATCGAGGAAGGTCCGGCGGTGCCCGCGCCGCCAGCGGTCGAGGCACCTGCGGCGCGGTACGGGGCCGCGGTACAGCAACTATTTGACAGCGACCACGTCGTCCGAGAAGCGCTGCGGGACAGGCTGGTCGACGTGACATCACGGTCCCTGGAGCTGCGGGCGGAGGCGGCGGCAGCCTTCTCGGGCTTCTACCCGAGCCGGATTCCGGTGGCCGACAGGGAGCGAACGACCTACCTCGCACCCGGCGACGACCTGATCGTTCTCCAGACCGAACAGACGAACCTGACTCTCGAGCGGCAGCGGGCCGCGCCCCTAGCGGGTCGTCTGCGGCTGCACCTCACGCCGGAATTGCTAGATCTCATCGACAAAACCGACGCGAACGACGAGCGGGTAGGGCGAATCCCGCTGGCCGCGCTCCTCGAGCTTTTACGTGGGTCGGTGCCGCTGCCGTCGGCCGATCCGGTGTCGGTATGCCGTGCCGAGGCCCGAGCCGACGACCTACTCAAGGCGATCACGGAGACTCGGCCCAAGCCGAATACGCCTGGAGATGAGGTGAAGAGGAACGTTGACGAGGCCACGGGGCCAACGCATCCCCCGAAGTCGAAGCCATCGGAACCGCCGAAGAAGGAGCCGAACCAGCCCGAGGTGCTCACGAAGATTAAGGAACTGCTTGCCGCGATGCGGACCCCCGAGACTGCCCCCGTCTTCGAGGTACCCTCACGCGCCGATCAGGGGACAGTGCGCGAAGGCCTGGCGACGTTCGAACTGCGTTCCGGCCCGGCCGATGTCACGTCCTACCACGACTTCACCAGCTTGCGGATCGCGTTTCAGGGTGTTTGGACCGAGGTTTTCGATGGGCAGCTCGAGTCGACTGGCCGGCAGCTGTACGAGGAGTCGGTGAAGCTGAAGTCCTTCGCTGGCCTCGACCCGCGGGCGCAGGCGATCGACACTCTGGACGACCTCAAACGGCTGATGGCCGAGGTGCGCGACCTCGCGCAGATCACGTCCGACGCCACCCCCGGTGTGGTCCGCCCGCCGGTCTCGGCCGGCGGCGGCGCGGTCAGCCAGAGCACGACGGCCGTCGACGTGGCGAGGAACGCACTGCTCGGTGGTCCCACCGGCGATCCTGTGGTCGACGCCATCCTCAACCCAGGTGGCGCGCTGATTAACGCCATCGGCAATCTCTTCGCCGGGAAGCCGCAACTCACCTGGGATTCGTTCCCCGGCCCGCTGCCAGTTGGAAACGATGTCATCACGGTGCGGTTCGAGCCCGACGCCGTGCCCGTCGGCACGGTCGAGATCATGATCGAGAACGGCCCGCAGGCATGGTGGTGGAAAGGCATCGAGTTCCGGGAGTTCGATACGCACGGGAACGTGATCTCGAACTTCCGCATTTCCAACGACCCTCGCGACTCCGGCGTGTGGCAGAAGGACAGCTACAACCGGCTGCCCCTCTATACGCCGCAGCTTCAGAACGGCGTGCTGGAGTTCCAAAAGGCCGCGCCCGGCATCGGGTTCGGTGTCCACACCGGTTACTACTTGCTCGCGGGTCTGCCCGCCCGCATGCCTGACCGTATGAGGGCGATCTTCCGCTGGGAGAAGGATTCCTGACGTGGCGATCCCCGACGGAACTGGCTCCTCGCGCCTGGAGAACCTGCTGCGCGACCTCGACCGGATGCTCAAGCAGCCGTATGCGTTCCACGTCTTCGCCGCCGACTCCGTCAACTTCGGTGTGCTGACCACCTACCGGCAGACCTGGGAGTCGCAGAGCTACCAGGTCGGTGATCTAGTGACGACCATGCCCCTGGCCCCGAAGGAGGTCCAGCGTTACACCACGCGCCGGGTCGACAAGAGAAGCCGGGCCAAGAAGGAGGTCGACGAGAACCTCCGCACCCAGCGGACCGAGACCACCGACACCGGCCGCGCCGAGTCGGAGATCGTCGAGAAGGCGGCCAAGAAGTCGAACTTCCAATTGACCGCCAATGAGAGCTTCGGCAGCGACGAGACCATGAAGGTCACGGCCAACCAACTCGTCGCGGGCTCGCAGGACAAGGAGTCTCAGAACACCAAGCGGACCTTCCACGAGAACGTGCGCAAGAGTGCTCAGGAGTACCGTCAGCAGCACCGCATCGAGATCGAGACGACCACGAGCTCGGAGTTCGAAGAGACCTCGTTCCGGGAGATCCAGAATCCGAACGACGAACTCACGGTCACCTATCTGTTCTACGAGCTGCAGCGGACCTACCGGCTGAGCGAACGACTGCATGGCCTGACCCCAGTGGCCCTGGTCGCCAACGACGTGCCGGCGCCAGACGAGATCGACGACTCGTGGCTTGTTGCGCACGACTGGATCCTGCGACGGGCGATCCTCGACGACTCGTTCCGGCCGGCACTCGACTACCTGACGAAGAGTTTTGTCGGCGCCGAGGTGAACATCGCGATCCTCGAGTCCAACGCCGAGGCCCAAAAGAAGGTGGTGGAGGCGCTCGGCGAGCAGGTGCGTGCCCAGATCGGCTTGCTCAGCGTGAGCGAACGAGACGTGCTCTCCGCCGTCCAGAATCTTGGTTCTTCTGAACAGCAACAGGGTCTACTGGACATTGTGAAGGGGATCTTCGACCCGCTTGGCATTGCGGGCACCTCTGACACCGGTGCGGTCGATGCGGCTCAGCTGATGGTCGACTATGCGAAGGAGGCGCGTGACCGGGCGGATCGCGAGCGGGCCAGGCTGCTCGACCAGTTCACTCTTGCTGTCAGCGGCTTGCAGGTGGCGATCGATAGGCTGTCGGCCTCGGTTCGCGAGCACTACGACAACGTGGCTGCGATCGACCGGCTGCGGGTACATGTGAAGGACAACATCCTTTACTACATGCAGGCGGTCTGGAGTCACGAGCCGCCTGACCAACGGTTCTTCCGGCTGTACAACATCGACGTCCCGATGGTCGAGTTCTCCTCCGAGGGCATCACGGTCGACGTGATCAAGGGCGGCGGAAGCCTGGCCGACGACCTGCTCGGCCGCGACTTCGGAACGGTTGAGCTGCCACTGCCGAAGACGACGGTCGTGAAGCGCAAGCTGGCCGACGTCGCTGATCTCGACGAGGTGCTTGGCTTCAAGGGCAATTACACGATCTTCGCTCTGAAGGAGAACAACTACCTGACCCTGCGCATGATGCAGGACTATTTCGAGGTCGGTGACGACCTGGTGCTGCGCGATCCAGACGAGTTCGGCGAGCTCACGGTGGAGCAACTAGCCGAACTGGCCACCTGCCTGCATAAATGCGACCCCCAGCGGTTCGAGGCACGGTTCGACCAGATCCGTGCGGCCCTGATCGACAAGCTGGCCTCACCACGGGCTGGCTCTGACTTCGTCATCGTGCCGACGAGTTCGTTGTACATCGAGGCCCTCGTGGGGACGCACCCGCTGCTGGAGGACTTCAAGCTGATCCACCGCGCGCTCGACGTGAAGAAGGTACAGGCCGACGTACGGCGCCAGGAGCTAGAAAACCTGCGCCTGGCCCGGCGCCTGTTCGCGGGGAAGGATGACGACCCCGACATCGACAAGAACATCGTCGTCACCGAAGGCACAAACCTAACCCTCGAAACGGACTGACCCCGGTGAAGGCCTCGCCGCAACAGCGAGCGGCGGCTGCTCGGCTGGGTGCCGCCTACCTGATCACGACGGCCACCGGCGGCCGCCTCGATCGGGAGGCCATTCCGTCGGCTGCGCGGGACGGTTCGCTGCGGCCTGACCTACTCGCGGCCCTCGAGAGGGTTTATGGGACGGACAACGAGCGGGCCAGGCAGCCTCGCCCATATAGCAACCGGTATTCGCTCTACAAGGCCGACTACGACGCTGTCATGCCGATGGCGGAGGACACGATTCGAAGCTGGACGAGCGCCACACTGACCGCGGAGCTAGTGCAGCTCTCGATCTTCGCCTCTCGCCTCAAGGATCAGGTGGTCGGTTCGGACCTGCACCGGCGGGCCCAACAGGTGGGCGTCGCCAGCGGGGGCTACGAACCCCGAGCCGACGAGATCGTAGCCGCCTACGGCAATCCCCGGTTGAGGCAACGGGCGGACGGCTGGTGGGACCCGGCTCGGGAACGCTACATCGAGCACTACGCCCCGATCCGGAAGGAAGAACGACTGCAGCGGCTGGTCCGGGCGCGGCTGGCCGGACCCGTGGCGAAGGAACAGGACGAAACCCTCTCCACATTGTTCGTCCATCCGAATGGCGTCGACATCCTCGCCGAGTACCGATCCGGGGCCGCAGCGGGGCTGCGATGCGCCAGCTGGCACGTGGATGCCGCCGACCGCGCCATGATCGAACTGTTTGGCCGCCTTACCGCGCCTGGCAACACCGACATCTGGCACTACCCGCTGCTCGTCGTGGGTGGCATCAACGCCAGCGGGCTAGGCGGCGTCCCTGGATTCCCGGAGTACGTCGCCGCGCTCGGTCAGGTCCTCGGCTCCGACAGCCTCGACTTGTGGCTCGGGGCGGCTGGGATCACTGTCCTTGCCCTGGGGATCTTCTTCACCGGCCCAGCCGCGGCCCTGATCCTGGCGACCGCCGATCTGGCCCTCGCGGGAATGGGCGTCGGTGTCGCATACCTGCGCGACCGCGAGCAGGACCTGACCGCGCAGGCCACCTCATTGCGCCCCGAGGAGGCACGGCTCGCAGAACCCAGCACGTACGCCGGCACACTCTTCGCCGGAGCGGCGGCGCTCCTGAGCGGCATGGCCTTTTTCAGGGCGGCCAAGGAATTCCGGGCGGTGGCCCAGGCCCGGCCGACCACGGTCGCACGAGCGCTGGCCCAGCCAGAGGCGGCGATCCCCGACTGGGTGCGGGTCCGGAGCAGGCCCATGGTCGAAAAGGTCGAAACCGTCCACCAGTCTGCGGGCGCCAGCCTTCCTCATGGCTTCGGCACGCGGAGCAACGCCTTCGACCCGGCCACCTACCGAGCCGTTCAGCGGGGGACTGAGGGGTTGCCACCGAGCGCGGCGAGGTCGACCGGTCAGCCGGCACCTGCAGCAGAAGCCGCATCTGCTACGACGCGCCCGGTGGCCGAGACTGTGCCGACCGGCAACCGCCCCGCCGCGGACATCCCGCCGAACGCGCCGCGCGAAGTCTCCGTAACCGCGCCGGCTGACGCACCGCCGACTCCTGAGACGGCCCGGGGCATAAGTAGGCACGACTCGGGGCGCTCGACCGGATCGGGCACCGACGAGCCGGTGCTCCGATCCGACGATCCACGGGCGACCGGTGAGCGCGGCACCGGCGCGCTCACCCGTGAGCAGCTACAGGCTCACCGAGCGGAACTACGCGCCGCCCTGCAGGCCAAGATTGAGGCCAAGGAAGCCGAAATTCTCTCCGAAGAAATACGTTTAGCCAGAACGAAGAGAGAAGTCTCCGAGGTCAATCATCAGCGGCGGGTTGCGTATGAGGCTGGCCGAATCGACGAAGTCAGGGCACTACGGCCGAAGCTGGAGGAACTTAAGGACGAAGTAGATTCGTTCACCATCGATGCGTTGAAAAACGACTTGAAGCGATTCAAGAAACAGCTCGGGATTAGCGCCGAGGAGCATTACCTGAGGATCACCGCGGCAGGTGCTAGCCACGCAAACTCAGTGCTGGTCCGAGCCGGCCCAGCCAGCCCGTTGTTCCGCCCATCCACGACGGGGACCTATTCGGTAGAACACATTTGGCCGCGCAGCCAGATATTCCTCGAACCGGCTTTCCTCGGGCTCCGGCGCGAACAGCAAGTGGCACTGATGGCCTACCAGCCCAATCTGATCAAGATTCCCGCCGCCGCTAACTCGGCCCGCGGCAATCGCGCCTACCGCACCGTGAGCGCCGAATTTACGAGGACCTTCCTCTCCAGCCCGGCGGCGCAGGCGGAGTTGGCCCGGATGGAAGAGCTGATGAAGGCCGACATGATAAATCTGATGAAGAACCCTCATCTGATCCCCCTCTGAGCCCACCCGATGCCACGCGTCATGGCGGTGCGGAAGGGACCAGTTGAACCAGGAACAGGTCATCGATCAGCTCGAGCTCGGCGACTCCGGATCGGAATGGCAAAGAATGCATGGTTCTACTGACGCATAGGTTGACGCCTGCTGCATCTGATGCTTAGTAGTAGCGATTTTCGGTCAGCGTCATCAGCCGGCCTTAGAGGTAGTGGCGGATTTCGCTTGCTATGACGTGCGGTTTTGTGCGCGGTGCTGGGGAACGTGGAACTGCTGGTGTCGCGCCATCAGGTGGCGGTCTTGCGCCCGGCAGGTACACCGCGACCTTGTGGGCTCGTAGTTCCGATTCGTTTGCCGTGACGTGCGGTTTGTGTGTGCCGGGCGCGGAAACAGCCTGGGTCGGTGGGGTGCGGTTTGCGCGTGGTCTGTGCAGCGGTGACGGCAACGATTCGGCTATGAGCGCTTCGCTGGTGTATCTGGTCGTGCGGCAGATCTTGCAGATGCTCAGGCTCGGCCGAGATCAGCGTCGTCAACGCCAAGCCCTTTGTCATCATGAGCCGCCTGGAGGTTGGCCCTGACGGTACCTTTCACCGTCCCGCTGTCGGCCGACATGAGGGACGCTGCACATGATCGCCGCTATGGGCGGTCGCTTCGTGGTCACGAGGTACCGAACGCGAGTGCGCTGCGGGAAGCCTGGCGGCGTCAACACCGAGCCCACGCCGGGACGACGAGGCACCACTCGAGGAAGCAGACCAAGCTGCTTCGGGAGCGGAACCGTCTCATTGCGTATGCGCAGCACCAACATTCGGCTGAGTCGCAACAGGATCGGCCCATGCTCGGATGATTTCCGGCCAGGATGATGCTCGTCATTTGACGAGGCTGGCAACAGCCTCAACCAGCTGCGCCAGACCGGTCAGCACAGCTGCAACGGCGAGGAGCACGCCTACGATCTTCGCGGACGTAGAGAATCGAGAACCACTCGGTTCGGGGAGCTGGGCCACGGCCGTCAACCTCTCTCGATGGGCATCCCAAGTTAGGGATTTCCATCGGGGTTCATCGCGGCGCCAACACCGTTATAGACGGTGTCTCCGCTACAGACAAATAGAGAATTGGGAATGCTTTAATTTGTGGAGGCTGGCCTGCCCGCTGGCAGCCTGAAGTCTTCCGGCGCCGCCGGGAGCGTTCCGGCCGCCACTCCGCATCACCCACGTCGCAGGCCGCTGGACCTGGGCATTCATGGCGAAGCAGAAAAGCCGACTGTCCGCCGTAGGAAGGTAAAACCATGGCAGCCCGAGTTGCTCGGCCAATGGCTCGACTCCGTCAGCGACCATCGCCTTTATCCCGTGTTCCACCTGGGAGCGTTCGCCGGAGTGCGCCGTGGCGAACTTCTCGGCCTCACCTGGGACGATGTTGACCTTGACAGGGAACAGCTCACCGTAAGGTGGCAGATCGCGATCGTGAGCTACGGGAGAGCCCGCAGGGCGATCAAGACTGGGGGAGTGCCGCAGTACCTCAGGCCACCCAAGACGAGGGACGGCGAGCAGCGGACTGTCGACCTGGACCCACACACGGTGGAGGTGCTCCGTCGGAGCCGGAAGGCTCAGGCCACCCCGCAGCTGTCGTTCAGCGGTGGAGTTCCGTAGACGGGCTGCAATCCGAACGGCGCCTTCGATCGCCTGGGGCGTGGAATCTCTCCGCGCGGTGACAACGAACCGCACGGCCGGGCCACGTGCCATCGAAGCGCTGGACGAGAAGGCTAACCCGATCCGTGATTGTGCTCCTGGTGGCTCGAGTGCGTCCCGCTGCATCTGACCTTGATAGAAGCAGAACTCGAATCGACCATACCAACCAAATTGACATCAGCGATCGGGCACGCGTCTTCCTACCGACGCCGACTATGCGGTCGCTCGGCGTGAACGTCAAGCGAGGATGTAGCAGCACATAGCATAGTGGCACCTAAGAAAGCCGATCTGACTTCCATCTTGGCTTGAGTATGCAGTAATGTGCTTCCTCGTGACCCCCGACGAAACGGATCCGTTCGCAGGCCTGACCGACGAGCTCCCGCTCGACGGCGCCGGCGTGCGCTCCCGGCTGCTCGCCGAGGCGCTACGGGGGTATGCGCCGCTGCGGAAGGTCTTCGTCCAGAGGCCCAGCGGCTCGGAGACGCGCGCCTCCGTGCTCGCCGCGATGGTCACTGCTCGCCAGGAGCGGGCACTCGACGCGTTCCTGCTCATTCACGCGCTTATGCCCGTTCTCAGCGAAGATCCCTTACCTTTGGCAACTTGGGCAAGAATGCTGAATCGCGGCAGGACTCCCTGCACACTGCGCGTGGCGTCGGCAGCGTTCCGCCAGCTGGTGGACTACAAGTTGATCACGAGAGAGGATCGCGGCCGTAAGACTCTGGTCACACCGTTGTTGGAAGACGGAAGTGGTGACGGCTGGACAAGGCCTGGCCGAACCCGGCACGCTCTAGGCCACGGGTACCTCACCATCCCGTACGCCTACTGGACCAATGGGCTTGTCGATCGTCTCCAGCTCGCCGGTAAGGCGATGTTTCTGATCATGTTGTCCGAGACGAGCGTTCAGACCACCTTTTCCATGGCCGTGGAACGCGCTCCTGCCTGGTACGGAATCTCCGAACGCACCGCTGAACGTGGCTACAAGCAGCTACGAGACGTAGGTGTACTGCTCGAGCATCGCCAGTTTGTCAACGACCCTCGGTCACCGACAGGCTTTCGGGCGGTCTGGCACCGAACTCTCGCTCCTCCGTTCAGCACTGCCGCCCGTCACAGACTGCAGATGGCCACTCGCGCGGCGGTCCACCGCAAGCTGGAAAGAGCGGCGACGCCGACCGGGTCTGCGAACGCACCTAAGGCGCGGAGGGGAGGTGAGAAAAGAGATGAGGCCAAGGGCACCTACACCAGCAGGCGGGCCTGAACCGAGGACCGGCATTTGGTCGACGATTCAGGCCGCCATCATGGGCGGATGGGGACCGACTACCCGGTTCATCCTGATCATCGGGGCGCTAGCCCTCCTGATCATTTTTGCCCGCTCTGGGGCGGCAACCCTGATCGCGGACATGTTCAGCCACTAGCACAGACCATATGCTGGCCACGGGCAGTGCGTCCACCGGGCTGCATGCCTGTGGCCAGCAACGGCGCAACAATCGGCGTCCTGCTCTGCAAGGGTCGTCACCAGACGGCCGTCGCGGTGCGGTTAAAACCGTGGCGAGGCGGGTAGCGGCAACTCCGAACTGTACGAGTGATCCATCGACGTTTTAGATGATCGGGCTCCAGGGTCGGCGAGTACGAAGCGTTGTCGCACCCCGACCGTAACGTGGGAGTGCGGACTTGATGGGGCCGCCGGTGGTCGCCGGTTCGTCCCGAGCGATTTGATCAACTTGGCATCCCGGAAGGCCCCCCGTTGAAGAAGATCGACAAGAGCGCCCACACCGGTGACGGAGCGATCGCGCTGATCCATCAGCGTGTCTACGAGATGGGTTTCGTCTGGCACGAGCGCAAGACCGACGCGGGCATCGACGGCGAGATCGAACTACGTAACACTGTGACGGGTGAGGTCGCCAATCGGGTGCTGTTCGTCCAGAGCAAGGGCAAGGGCGAGCGCCGTTTCCCGGGCGAGAACGACACCTCCTTCCACTTTCTGTGCAGCGAGGCCGATGTCGACTACTGGATGAGCGCGCCGGTGCCGGTCCTGCTGGTGTGCTCGCACCCCGAGACCGGCGAGGCGTGGTGGATGCATGTTCAGGAGTGGTTCGCCGATCCCGCTCATCGCGCGTCAGGGCGGGTCGACTTCGACAAGAACACCCAGCGGTTCGACCGGTCGGCCGCCCATCGGCTGCTCAATCTCGCCGACCCGCACGGTAACGCCCACGTCCCAGTCGCGGAGGACAAGCCCGAGACGCTGACCAGCAATCTCCTCAGTGTCACCATGCCGAAGATCATCTACCATGCGCCGATCGGCACCCAGGACCCACGCGATGTCCTAATCCGCCAGCGCGATCTCTACCCCCATCTGCCGTTCGCTGAGGACTTCATCCTGCGCAACGAGCGCATCTATACCTGGCGCCCACCGCATTCGACGGCTCTCGAAAAGCTGATCAAGGGGCCGGTGAAGGAGATGGCGGTGGGGGAGTGGGCCGACGCTGGCGACGACGTTCGGCAGCGCTGGCTAGTGCAGCTGCTCAACAACGCGCTGCGGGCCGACGTGGCCGCTGACTGCGCCTGGCATGCCGGACGGAAGATCGTCTACTGGCGAGCGACACCCGACCTCGCTGCGAGGCACATCCGCAGCGCCAGCGGCCGGACCCGGCAAGTCTTCACCCCGAAATACAAGAAGAAGGACATAAGCCAGATCGGGTACTACCTGCACGCGGCACTGGAGTGGCAGTTCCTCGACATCGCCGGCGATTGGTACTGCGCGCTTGTGCCGACCTATCACTACACCCGCGACGGGCACCGCGATTCCTACTACCTGTCGGAATACTTGGCTGGCATCAAGCGCCTGGACCGTAACCCGGCTGTCTACCACCAGACCCGCATGTGGGCGCACTACCTTCATGGCGAAGACGATGCCATCGACTTCCGCAACTCCATCCTGGCCTACGGCTCCCTCGAGACCCTCAATGCCGACAAAGGTATCGACGACAAGGCTTGGCTGACCGACCCTCGCAAGCCAGCCGACGAAGACTCGCTTGAGGACAACACGGTCGCTATCACCGACGGCGAAGAGGAACTCACCTTGTTCGAGGTGCCCCGATGAAGCTCACCATCTTGGACGAGCCGAACCTGGAATTCGGTGCCGGTGCCCGGCACGTGGACCCCCGCCACGGCATCACCGACTACGGACCCGCCGACGCCACCAACAGCGCCGTACGCACCATCCGCGCCGGCATCGTCGGTACCCCCGCTGCCATCCAGGGCCTCCGCCGCTGGCTGGACCGCTGCCGACGCCCGATCGAGGCCAAGGACAGCCGCCTCGGGCACCTGTTCGTCCCGTTCCCCGGCTTCGACACCGCCGCCGGATTCCATTCCACCTTGGTCTGGGACTCCCGTCTAGAACGGCCCATCCGCGAGCGCGACCTCAAACGGCTAGAAGGTCTCAAGGCCCAGGACGCCATCAACGCGGCCCTCGGACTCTACCTCGCCGAGCTGGACATCCTCGACGAAGAGCCCGGCTGCGACGTCATCCTCGTCGCCCGCCCGGAGGAACTCGCCGAACGGCCACAGCGCGAAACCGACCCCGAGGCGCCTTGGAAGAAGGCACCACTGCCCGAGCCAGTCGACGACTTCCGTGCGCTGCTCAAGGCCCGCGCCATGCGGCACAGCCGCCCCGTCCAGATCATCCGGCGCACCACGTGGGACCCGGCTTACAAGCCTGTTGCCACCGAGAAGCCCCGCCTGCAGGACGAGGCCACACGCGCCTGGAACTTACATACCGCCCTCTACTACAAGGCCGGCGGCGTCCCCTGGCGGCTACCTCGCGACCCCAGCGACCTGACCAGCTGCTACGTCGGAGTTACCTTCTACCGCAGCGGCGACAACACCACTCTAGAGACCAGCGTCGCGCAGGTCTTCAACCAGCGCGGCGACGGAGTCATCGTCCGCGGCGCCCCCGCCAAGGTCTCCCGCCACGACCGCCAGCCCCACCTCAGCCGCGACGACGCCAAAACCCTGCTCACCGAAGCCCTAACCCGCTACCGAGGAGAACACCGCACCTTGCCCGCTCGGGTCGTCCTACATAAGACCTCGTCCTACACCACCGACGAGATCGCCGGATTCCGCACCGCCGCCGACGCCTCCGACATCGACATCCTCGAGCTGCTCTGGCTACCCAGCAGCGACCCGGTGCGCCTGTTTCGCTCCGCCGACCACCCGCCCCTGCGAGGTACCCTGCTCAGCCTCGACGACGAACGGCACCTGCTCTACACCCGCGGCAGCGTCCCGTTCTACGGCACCTACCCCGGTATGTACATCCCCACTCCTCTACCGTTTCGGCTCGTCGACACCGAATCAAGCCCCGAATATCTCGCCGAAGAACTCCTCGCCCTGACCAAGATGAACTGGAACCAGACCCAACTCGACGGCCGCCTGCCCATCACCCTGCGTACCGCCGACCGCGTCGGCGAGATACTGCGTCACCTCGGCCCTCACGACCGCCCACAAGGCCGATACGCATTCTATATGTGAGCCAGCCCGGGCAGCGGCGCATCACGTGGCTCGCACCCCAATCGGGTGTGTTCGCGCATCCAGCACACGCTCACGCAACTCGCTGCCGGGAACTGCCACGAGAACCACCGGTTGTCGCCCAGGTAGGGGCCTTGTGTTTTCTAATGTGCCGGGTCGCCTTCTGAGGGGTCGCAGCTGCTGTGCCGCCACGACGGCGGCCGCGATGACCCGGGCCGCACCAACCACACGCTGCTCACCGTTGCAACCATGAGCCGATGAGGCCGACGAGCTGCGCCGGGATGTTGGGGCGCAGTTTCATGATTGCCAGCGCCTTCTTGTCGTAGGGAGGCGGTAGCAAGACGTGCATCAGGCCGAACAGCAGGTAAAGCCCGACGGGGGCAAGCAGCACCACCCACAGCAAGGTCACCACTACGGCCTGCCCTTCCAGATGGTCTCCAGCCGTGCGGCTGGTGCGGAGGAGGCATCGTCCATGAACTCAGTCTGAGGGGGTGTAGGCGCCGCTTTACATGCGCTGACGACCGATGACGCATCTCGGCATTGCGTTACATCACCTGACAGAATCCATACGGAGCACTATCGCCTGCATGGTCGAGAATGGCTCCATGGCAAGCGAAATAGCACTCGATCGGCTGCGGCGGCGAGTTAACGAGATCCACGTGCATCAGGGCGAGCCCAGTACCCGCGTGATCGCCTTGGGCTTGCGGCGTGCCATCAGCCACACCACCGTCAGCAACGTGCTCAAATGCGCTAAGTTTCCTGCGTGGAACCATCTCGAGCTGGTTGTCGAGCATCTCGACGGCGATATCGAGGAGTTCCGTGGCCTTTGGCTAGCGGCGCGGCAAGACGCACGCGGCACCCGCGAAGATGCCAACGATCAAGACGCGAAACTCGCTGATCAAACAGCCGCGTCGACCTTTGCGCTGTCGAGCGGTCCGGCCTTCGTGCACACGACGGCGCTTGGCGACCTCATCGATGATTTCACCAAGAAGCTCATCGACCGGCAGACCTCGGCTGGAGACGGGCATACAAACCGGCTTCACCGACCTCGACCGGCTTCTCTCGCCGGGTCTGGCACCGGGGCAGCTAGTACTCGTCACCGGCTGCCCGGCCGTCGGCAAGACCACCCTGATGATCAATCTCGTCCGGCATGCAGCCATCCGGCAAGGCGTGGTCTCAACGATCCTCACGCTGGAACTTAACGAGCACGACATCATGCAGCGCATCATCTCCGCCGAGGCAAGGATTGCCGCTCACGTGCTCGCGAGCGGACAGCTCCTCGACGACGACTGGGCCAAGCTCACGCATCGCACTGGAGAGATCAGATCAGCGCCGCTGACAGTGTGTCAGGTCCGGGGAGCCTCCCTCGCCGATCTCACCTCAACCATCACCAACGCTGTCGAGCAAGACCACACAAGACTCGTGGCGATCGACAGTATCCGGCAGATCCGGTTCGATGACATTGACCAAGACAGCCTGCCTGCCACCTGCCGCGCACTCAAACGACTAGCCGTCCAGCTCGGCGTCACGATCCTCGCCGTCGTGCCCAGCCCTGACCGAATTCCCCTACACGAAGGCGAATCACCTGACCTAGCCAACCTTGGCGAACTCGCCGGACACGTCACGCACATCTCCGAAGACGCGGACATAGTGATTCTCATCCACCGCGACGACCAGTACGACCTGGAAAGTCCTCGAGCGGGAGAGGCCGACCTCATCGTTGCCAAACACCGCAACGGCCCCTGCGACATCATCGTCACCGCAGCCCAACTCCATCTATGCCGATTCGTCGACATGGCGATCGGTTAGATTCCTGCGCTTCATCAGCCGCGTGCCCCGTCTGCGCGACGGAGAAGTCCACAAACGATATTGCTTGCGGTTGACGTGACACGCCTCATTGGTCGGCTCAGCACGAAGCTTCCGGCTGGTCATCCATATGTACTAATGTTCCTGGGCTATCGCTCGGGACGCTCGCTTCAATTCGTACGGTCTTCTGGCCCGATCTTCAGACTCTCGATCGCTTGGCCTCGATCGGGTATGCGATCTCCCCCCGGTCGACGCGTCCAACTGACGGGCGATGCGTAGGAGGAGTAGTGCCCGCTTGTGCCGCAGGCGATTGCGGCGCCGACCACGAAGGCGTTCGGGTTCACGGCTGCGGCGGCGAGGGGTGCGCCGGCTTTGGCGAGGGTGATGGGCAAGGTCATGATGCTGGCGATGGTTGCGTACTGGCCGGTGCCGTAGCGGTTGGCGAGGACGGCCGGCGCGCAATGGTGGCGACGCCGAAGGCGAGTCCGAAAGCGACGACGCACGCGGCGGCGCCGGTGATGGCGCCGCGAAGGAATGGCAATGCCGCTGCGCCGATGGCTTGAACGGCGAAGACGGCTGCGGTGACGCCGGCCACGCCGATGCGCTTGGAAAGGCCAGCCGTGGCGAGGCGGCCGGTGACCGACAGGATGCCGAGCAAGCCGGACAGTGTGGCGGCTGTGATGGCGGCATGCCTGGCGCGCAGCAAATAGGTGACGAGAAGGATGCCGACGGCGGAAATCGCCGCGCCGTGGATGACGAACGCGGCGGCCAGGAGCCAGAATGCCTTGTTTCATAAGGCTTGCGGCGTGCCCCACGGTCCTGAAGGGGCGTGGGCGTTCTTGTGCTGATCTGGATTAGTTCATGCGCCGAACGTCCGCCGTCCGGATGTTGGCCGTTGTTGGTCCTCGGATCAATGGATCGCCGCAGGAGCTATTCAGCGGACGGGTACGGCTGGCCTTATCCTCTGCTGCATGGCCGCCGCGAAGACCGTCCAACCCTCGGCCGACCTGTCAGAGGACGACGCCGTAAAGCTGGCCGCCGTCCTAAGAGCCCTCGCACACCCCGCTCGTTTGCAAATACTGTCCCTGATCAATGCGGCGCCCGGTGCTGAGTCCAATGTCTCCGAACTTCGGCCGTTCTTCACGATGAGCCAACCGGCGCTCAGTAAGCACCTGGCTGTTCTGCTCGATGTGCAAATCGTGCTTTGTGACAAGCGGCGGAGTTGGCACTGGTACCGGCTCAACCTGCCAGTCATCAGCGAGCTGGTTAAGCAGCTGCCTGGTTAGATCCTTCGAGGCGCCAGCGGGCGGCATGGCCCGGATCTAAACCGTCTTGAAGAGAAGGTCCTACGATCCCGCTTCACGGCGATGATCGGTATCCATGACAATCCGGGTGAGGTCGCGCCAGCCGTCTTCAGCGGTGCGCTCCAGCATGCCGGTGACGGAGGCGCGCGCGTCGACCTCACTCTCGAAGTGGCTATGCCAAACCTTGGCGTCGTCTTTGCCCTGGCGAGCATCGACTCGCCAGGTGCCGTCGACTTGGAATAGCCAGACGTCGCGTCGGGCCATCCCATATTTGCCGTTCCACCAGCGTCCGGCTATCTGATCAGTCACGGTGAACACGCTATCGAACAAACGTACGAGGCGCGGATGGGCTGGCCGGTCAAAGGTATGGGTATCGCCGCGGCGGGCTCAGAACACGCTCAACGGGCATCGCCGTGCGCGCGGACGTGGCATGGCCGACTAGGCAATTTCTTGGTGGCTGGCTCGGTCGGGCAGTGCTGCCGTCTCGCCGAAGAAGTGGCGGATGGTGGGCACGCGCCTGAACATCGGTGATAACCGGGCAGCCCACCGTCGCCATACGTCCGTGCGGTGTGCTGGTTAGGGCAGGTCGTTGTCGTAGAACACTGCGATGCGGGCCAGCCCCCAGAGGGCGATTGATGTAGCGGTCAGGACCATGCCGAGCAGGTGCAGGTCGGCCACGAACAGCAGCCCACCTGCGCCTGCGGCGCCGGCAACAGCTTTGGTGAAGCCTGACCACCACAACGGCCGCCCAAGACGTGAGTCGCTAACGGTCTGCTGCGGCATCGGTGACCGCACGGCGTCGGAAGGCGTGGAGGTCGTGCTGTCGTAGTTAGACGGGTCGTCGCGGCCAGTGCGCCTTGCGTTGATGGCTATGTCCCGGGCCGGACGAAACGGTGGGGAGACCATTACCGACACCCTGAGCGGTAGGACGGGCGGTCGGCTGATATCGCGGTGGACTGTGCGCGGGTGCGTCGGTAACGGCTGAAATCGCGCCCAGTGGCGGTGCAGGCCGTGGTGCATGTCGGCGGGTATGTGTCGGTCATAGCTGGTGTGTTCCTTCGCATCGCAGCGTTCGGGTTGAGTGGGTGCTCCAGAAGGCGCTCTGTCTTGGGTTACGCTGGGGCCGGTCGTGTGTGCGGGTGGGCAGGCGTGACTAGGCGGTAGGCAGTTTGTTCAAGGTGGCTTTGGCAGTAGTCACGAGGCGGCGTTCGATGTCGGACGGAAGCGTCTTGCTGTCATTCACTGCGGCGGCTGCGACGGCGAGGTGGGCGTTGCCGTATTGGACGACCAGGTGCGGCCCGAGTGTGGGGTCGGCGAAGAAATAGGCCGCGGCTCCGACTCCAGTCACGTCGCGCGCGCCGGGATTGTCTTTGAACACCACGTCACGGAAACCTTCGTAGTTGCCTTGTGCGCCAACGGCGTCTGGAAAAAGATCGACACCGACACTGACCAAGACGGCTTTGTCGAGGGCTCCAAGGGTGATGACGCAGGTCGACGAGGAGCGCCTTTCGGATTGGCTGCGGGCCATCTCCGAGGTTTTCGGTGGTGTCGCGGGAGCGAGATCGGCGAATGCGTCGCTGCTGACGGAGCTACATAAATTGGTGGGCATCTTATAGGTTGGTGGCGTGGCGGGCGACGATGGTGACGGGCTGCTGCTTTCTGGTGTGCTGGCAGCGGGATTGCCGTCGTCAGTGCATCCAGTCATGAGCAAGGATGCAGCGAGTGTGGCTACCGTGAGCGAGGCGTTGCGGCGCTTCATGTGTTCCCTTGTGATTGGTGGACGCGAGGTGACGGACGATGCTGAGCAAGTCGTACGCGTTCTCGCTGGATATGGTCTGGGATGGACGTGTTGGCGGGGCGGCCACATGGCTCGTTGAGAGGAAAGGGGCCGCCCCCGGCTCGGAAGGATTGCCCTGGGGCCATTTGCCCCAGGGGCGGCTTTGCTTTGCCCATGGGCTACTGGAGAACAGCACCGTCCATCCGTGCGCACACAAGGCGCAGTCCGCGTATCCCCATGAACTTGAGGTAATAGGCCTCGTCATCGGTGTATCGGCCCAGATCGCGGGTCGCTCCGTGCCGTTGCTGCGCCCTGATTAGTGCGGCCTGGGTTCGCGGGCCGAACTGTCCGTCGAGGCTAAGGCTTTCCCCATAGCAGCGGTTGAGTGTCTGTTGCAACGCGTACACACCGCTGCCGGAAGCTCCCCGGCTCATCGAGCAGCTGATGCCGTCCGCGCCATCGTTGGCGGGCATGATGATGTTGGCGTTGTTGTAGCCGCCGGTGTAGGTGGCTTTGGCGATGTCGCAGAAGCTTCCGACTGCCTGCGCTGGCGTCGCGATCGCGGCTACGGCGGCAGTAGCCGCCAAGCACACTGAAGCTAGGCTGTAGCTCCGTCTGCGTATTGCGGTGGCCCGATGGCCATGTGCGGTCATGCGTTGATTCCCCCTCGCTGGTTCGACCATCCACCGTGGCTTGCGCAGTGGCTGTGAATGTCGTTGGTTCCACCACATTCGCCTGATGGCGTGCCGAGAGCCAGACGCCGCCTGCACCAGTGTCTGGCGCACCTGTGCTTGCTGGGCCTGTGCCGCCATTGGCACTGTCCATACCGGACGATCCGGCGAATACTCGGGTAATGACCAGCCGACGAGACCCACAAATGGTCCAGGCCTCAAGGAAGAGCCAGTTGGGCGTGCGTGGTATGTGGTCCTCAGCCGGCGCGTGGTCGGTGACGGCGTTGGCTTCGGCGCGAAACGTTGGTGAGCCGGCAGGTGTCGGTGCTCGGGGAAGCCGGACTACCGGCGCGGTGGCGTTGGACCCGCCACATCCGGCGAACAGCTGCGGTAGGTTTGACTTGGCGAAGGCAATGGTTCCTGTCAGGGTGATGACGGTGGTGGCGACGGCCATCGCTGTGATCGTCAGGCGTGCCTTCCGAGGGTTGGGTGTGTAGGGCACGCCGGTGGCCATAAGGTCGTCGAGTGTGCTTGTGCCAATTGGCGGCGGCTCGTGGTGTTCGTTGGTGGTCACGACGGCGGCCCCTCGTGTGTGCGCCGCACAGACCGCAGCGTTGCTGGGACCGCTGTTCATGGCGCGGGGGAATGATGGTTTCCATCGCCGACGTAGTGCCTAAGGCAGGCAGATCCAGGCCGCTCGTCCTGGCGGCCCTCCTGCGCCGAAACTACTGTCCACATAGGCGTATTCGGAACGGCGGTGGGATCTTCACGCCGAGAAGGATGCACCCGGACGTGGCCTAGGATGCCGGGCCTGGAAGGCGATGATGCCGAATGAGTGTTGCGTTCGGATGCCAATGCCAACAGGATGTCGAACAGGGCGTCGTCATCCTGTGGGTACACCCGGCACAAGGCGAGTCGACGACGGTGCGTTTAATGATGCCCAAGTCCGAGACTGCGACATCTCAGGCGACGCCGAGGGTGGCGATGAGGATGTCGGCGGAGGTCGAGCAACTGGTGCCGGTCGAGGATGTCGATGGCACGGCGGGCTTTCGCGCGGATGGTGACCAGCGGGACGCGGTGCAAGGTGGGTGGTGCGTACAGCAGGTCGCGTAGAATGTTGATCAAGTTGTTCGCGAATGCCTTGCTGTGGCAACGGATGCTGTCGTCTTCCTAATGGACGACCGTGCTGACCGAACCGATCTCGACTGGGTGGACGCCGAGCTCCTGGCGGAGCAGGGCGGTAGCGTAGGGATGCCCGAGTCGCAGTAAGTGCCGTAAAGCATTTTCGCTTGGGCTGGCGTGAGCGACGGGCGGTGCGCAGCTGGTCAGGCCGGACATCGTCTCCTCTGCCGTTGCCGCTGCGCCACGATCTGGCGAAGGTGTGTGGCCCGGCGGGTGTGAGATCGGGTAGCGGTGAGTTCTTGCCGCCTGACCCATGGGTTATTGCGCATCCGCGGATTCTCTTCGTGGCATTGGTTTCAAGGCCGGGTGACGCCGTTGTCGGCTGGTGGGTTGCGCGTCGGTGTCGCAGGCCGCGTTGCAGCGTCAGGCATGCGATGGCGGCGGCTACACCGATCACGGCCCCCGCTCCCCACAGCAGCCCAGTGCCTCCGAGCCCGATTAGGACTGTGGCGAGGATCGGGGCCAGTAGTGCGGCCAGTCCTTGTGCCAGCCCCCATAGGCCGAAGTAGGACGCCATGCGTTGCGGCGGAGCTAGAGCGGCGACGAAGTCTTGTGCGACGGCGAGGAAGACCACCTCACCGGCGATCCATAGCGGCATGGTGGCTGCATACCAGCCGATGCCGTTTCCGACGCCGGCTATGGCAAGGCCGCCGCCGACCGTGGCTATGCCAGCCGCGCAGGCGTGTAGTGCGTTGGCAGACAGCAGCTTGTGCTGTATCGCGAGCTGTACGGCGGCGACAATGAGCGGATCGAGAGCCAGAAGCAGCCCGAACTGCAGCGGTCGGGTGCCGTGTTCGGCGATGACTAGCGGCAACGCGACGACGCTCTGCATGTGGATGGTGTAGAAGACGAGCGTGATACCAGTGAAGGCGAGGAGCCTACGATCCTTGAACGCTATCCGTAGCCGGACCGGCACATGCGTGCGCCGGGGATGGTCGGCGCGCACGCAGTGGAACACGGCGATTCCGAACGCCACATTGATCAGCGCGTTGGCCGCGAACAGCGGCCAGAACGCGTGACTGGCGACGACTCCGCCAATGATGCAGGCCGTGCCGCGGCCCACGTTGAGGGTCAGGTAAAGCACGGCAAGCGCCTTCTTGCGCTGCGCTGGTTCGGGAACTACATCGGCCGTCAAGGCCGACAACGCTGGCCGGTACAGGTCGAAGGTGAGGCCGGCAGCGCACGCTGACGCCGCTAGAAGCCCGACCCCTCGTGCCGAACCGAAGGCGAGAAAGGCTAACGCGGAGGCGAACGCGCCGCCGGTGATGACGACGCGGCGCCCGAACCTATCGGCTAGCCACCCGCCGACGGGCTGCGATGCGGCCCAGCCCAGCCCGAACGCGACCATGACCAGGCTGGCCGACGTCGCGGTCAGGTGCCGTTCGGTCGACAGGTAGAACGCACGGAACGGGATGACGAAAAAGCCGAGCCTGAACATGCCCGCTCCGGCGGCTAGCAGCCAGTATTCCTTCGGCAGTCCACCGAATCGGCGCTGCATCCACTGTGACGCGGCAGTGCGCCCCGCATGCCCTGGCACATGTTGCTGTCTGCGAAGACGGGGCGAGGTGTGGGTGGGTGCGTAGCCGATGCTCATGATCGGGCTCCGGCAACAGGGCGCAGCACACCGACCTGATAGCGGGCGGCAGCTGCGCCCATCGTCGACAGCACGTGCGCCGCGGAGTCGCCGTGCAGCCAGGTGTATCCGGCTAGGCCGCCCCATAGTCCGCTGCCAGTTGGTCCGCCCATCTGCCCGGGCGCGATGGCGACGGTGGCGTCCAGGACACCGGGATACGCCACGAGCTGTTCGCGGGAAGCGACGTGCACAACGCGTCCCGACGGCACTGCCGGGCCGCACCATCCCACATAGCCGGGGCGGGGATCCAGCCGCACCTGCGGCTGTGCCCCACAAGCCAGCTGGGCGTGGATGGTGGGCACATCAATGCCGTAGGCGAACCCGATCGCTTGCTGAATGCCGCCGCCCCCGGGGCGCGCGGCGATTTCTCCCACGTACCAGCGGTCGTCGACGGTGCGCATCACTTCGGTGTGCGTGAACCCGGTCCGCATCCCCAGCACGGTCCCGGCGCGGGTGGCCAGATCGGCCAGGAATGCGCCCACGCCGTAGGTGGATTCGAGCAGCACCGATCCCAGCAGCGGCGAGCTCATGCCCTTGAGCGGCGGCAGGTGGTACAGGCCGGGGATCTGATAGACCGGCTTGCCCCCTAGCCACAGTCCATCGATGTGGTACTCCTCGGCGATCTGTAGGTACTGCTCGACCACGATGCCGTCGGGCTGATGGGCCAGTCCGGCGAAGGCGGGCTCGCCACGGTAGAACGGCGATGCCGGGACCGGCCGGGTGAAGATGCCATCGGCTTCGTACTCGGCCAGTTCCTGTTTGCTGGCCACGATATGGGTGTTGACGGAGGCGAAACCCTTGCGGGGCTTGAGGACAAGAGGCCAGCCCAACGTCTTGGCCACAGTGGCCGCGTCGCCGACGCGGGTGACGACCTGATGCCCGGCCACTGGGATACCGGCCCGCCGCAGCCGGGTCTTCATGACAGATTTGTCGACGAACCCGATCGCCTCGTCCAGGGTCTGCCCGGCCAGCCCCATGCGCTGGCGGATGAACGCGGCGGCGATGATGGCGCCCTCGTAGCGCGTGGCTACGTGGCCGATCTGGCCACGCAGCCGGTCGGCCAGTGCGGTGAGCTGGGCGAAGGCATCCCAGCTGGGCACAGTCACCATCGGATAAGGCAGCTGCGGTGAACGAAGCTCGGCGTGGGCACTGGTAAGGCAGACCAGCACTGGCTTTCCCAGGGTGGTGAGGGCGGCTTCCAGCTGCGGCATGTGGTTGGCAAGGACAAGGGTCGTTTTCACGGAAAGGTCCCCCCGGACATGGATTCTGCTGACGGATAGGTGAAGAGCTGCGGGCTACTGCATGCATCCGGCGATCGGCAGCCTTCCGGCCCCAGCGCAGAGCGCCGCGCGACGCGACACCTCAGCGATGCCAGCCGCTACCGGCGGTGGTCCGGATGGCGGTGCGGTTGGGGACGGAGCCGACGGAGGTTTTGGTGGCGAGTAGCGTGTCGCGGTCATTCCATCTCCCGGAATGTGATGGCGGCTGTGTCGATGCCAGACTCGCCTGCCCAATCACGACGGAACCAGACTGTCCCGTGACCTGCGCTACTGTCACCTGTCCCGCTGGCACCTGTACTGCCAGGAGCAACGTCGGGATTGGACGAATCCGTCGTGCGGCAACGTACTATTCGATCTCTGTTGTGGACGTCTGACGTCGCTTCAGATCCGGCCGCCCATCGGCCGCGCGCTGCTCCTACACCGGGTGGGACTGCGCGATGTTGGCCTGAGTTGACCGGCGCACTAGCCGGGGTCTAGTGGCGCGGGTTATTAAGTGCTCGGCCCGACCGAGTGTTCGCAGCTCGGTCGACTTGTCGCTGCCGTGTATTCGTGGGGGTTGGCTCATGGAGGTTAATGAGGAGCTCAGAACGCTCATGCGTTCGTGGCGGGCGCGCCTTACCTGCGACGGGATTCCCGGGCTCCGGTCGCAGAGGCCCAATCGCCGTGGCGACGATGTCAGCCAGGCCGATATGGCTTGGCTCACCGACGTCACTGAGGTCTGGTACGCCACACTGGAATCAGGCAAGTTGGCTACTTACAGCGATGAGTTTCTCGATCGAGTCGCGGGCGCTCTGCGGCTTAGCCATCACGAGCGAACCGTGCTGTATTACCTTGCCCTCGGCCGCGAGCCTCGACCCCGGCCGCAGCTGCCACAGCCTGCCTTGCAGTCGGTCAGCCCCGCCGTGCGTCAACTTCTCGATGCCCTGCCATGGCCCGCGTGCGTCGCCGATTCCAGTTTTGAGCTGCTGGCGAACAACCAAGCGTTGGAAGACTGGCTGCCGTACTTCCGCTGGGAACGCAACGTGATGGCGTGGGTGTTCAAGTATCCGGAAAGCCGGGTGCAGCTCATCGATTGGGAAACGGTGTGGGCACCGGTCATGCTGGCCCAGATGCGCGCCGCCAAGGCACGCATGCCGCAGAACGTGGCCCTTGGGCAGCTTGTCGACGAGTGCCTGGCAGCCAACGAATTTGCGCGAAATCTGTGGGACACCCAGCCGGAAGTTTCCATTCATCCGGATGGCGACGTGCGCCAGCTCTATCTTCCCTACTCCGAGGACAAGCCAACCAAGGTAGAGGTTGTCGCCTTGGCCCCCATGCGCAACGCGGACACGCGCGTCGTGATGTTCGTCCCTATCGATGGCTTCGTTCCGCCGCCACCGGCCGCGGGTTCGTAGGCTCAACTGCCACTTTGTCAACTGTTACTTTGTAGCTACTGCCCGCCAACTTCAGTATCCTCGGGGGTCTTGAGTTCCCGACTCAGATCAATCCGGTGAACCAAGGCGAACAGGAGCCACAATGGACGGACTTCATCATATGATCAAGGGGCAATTGACCGCTAGATAGGCTGGGCGTCGTGGGGCGCTGTGCGGCCACCCGGGGGGCGTTGTGATCGCACAACGCATGGGTGGCGGCAGGGCGAAATTCCACACCGTCTTTCAATGGACTTCAATCAAGGCTACGGGCGACCTGCCTACCAGGCGATCGCCCACTGTGTCCGTGCGCCGAGATCCGGCCGGAAATCCGCTAGCAACGGGGGAGAATTTCCGTGATCACCATCGACCATCGACAGACGACAAGGTCTAAACAGCTGCGCCGGCAGATGAGAAAGTGGCGCGAATCGTTGGACCGCAGCTCCATTGCTGGACTGGTCGGCAGCAAGAGGATCGTTACCCAGGAAGAGGCGGCAGTGCTGTGCGGACGTGCCGTATCGCACTACGGAAACTTAGAACGCGGCAGGATCGACCTCAACTATTCCGACGAGGTTCTCGACACTGTGGCGGACGTGCTGCAGCTCGGCGAGACATCTCGGCGAGTGCTGTATCTGCTTGCCACCGGGCGCGAACCCAAACCGGCCCCATATGCGGCAACGAGAGTGAACACCGCGGTGCAGGCCAAGCTGGCGTGCCAGCCATGGCCGGCCTACGTGCTGGACCCCCTATGGAACGTCGTGGAGTACAACGAGGGGACTCTGCAATGGTTCCCGCATGTCGCGACTGAGCCGAACGTGATGCGTGCCTTGACCTGCCTACCTCAGTTGCGCCGGCAGCTGTTGGACTGGAACGACATCTGGCTGCCGCGCGCTATCGCCCAGCTGAAAGGACAGCTCGCCTGGCCCGAGCATGATGAACGCCTGGACCAGCTGGTCGCTGACATCCTCAACCGCTGTCCGCAAGCACGGCACTGGATGTACCACGACGTCACGGTCTGGATGTACGAGGACGGCCAGGTACGGCGAATGATGGTGCCAGGAGCAGATCGTCCCACCACGGTCGTCCTGTCATCGGACACCCCGGCGAGCAATCCGGGAACTCGGCACGTCTCGATCGTGCCGGTGAGCGGCCACATCCCAGCCAGTTGCCAGGCTTACCTACCTGCCGTAAAAAGGTAACTACATTGGCCGAGTTGAGTTTAGAATGTTTGAGCATGTTTCGAGCGGACCTCTAGCGCACGTGGTGATCGTCGACGTGTTTGTAACGGCGACGTAGTCCCGTCGGCCTGTCCAATATGGCCTCCATACCCATCGCCAGCGAGAGCGAGAGCGAGTGGGCATGCCGGCGAGGACGGATCCCGGCAACGCTTCGCGACAGTTCAGACACGCAGATTTGCAGCGCAACCGCCGGACAACATCGACAGGTAGTCCGCCGCACTCGCGATCCACATAAAGCACGGGCAGGTTGCCATGGCTCTGCCCGGTCCTTCCGGCGAAGGAAAGGCCGGACAGCAAGCCATGGCGCCGACACTGCACGAGGAGTGATTAGTTTGTCCGGGGCTCATTCGGGGGTAGCCGCCGCTTGCCACCAGCCAGCCCAAGTCCGCGACATGCCAGGTGCCTTGGGAAAGCTGCGGTACCAGAGCGGCATTAGTCAGCAACGTCGCGGCTGCGTCGTACCTACCGCCCGTCCGCACACAGCACGTGTGGGATGAGGATGTGCGGCGATGCCTAACGTCACGGGCGTCTACGAGTTGCACACTCACGATGGCGGCCACATCACACAGCCCAGCGCCGGCCAGCTCGCCGAGGCCATCATGGCGTTAGCCGCGCCGGACAACAGATACCTATATGTGCAGCCGGAACCAGACACCAACTGGTACGTCGAAGTAACCCTGCCCGATCCCGCCACCGCCGACGTGTTCAACGGTCCTTACGAAATCCACTTCCAGGACAACGATGCCGACCCGGCAAGGTGGAGCGTCTACGGCGACGACCCGCAAGTCATCGCTACGCGCATACTAATCTGGGTCCAATCGATGATCAACGCGCGGCTATGATGCGAACGTTCCGTTCCATGACACTTAAAGCACAGGCAATTTGCGTCACGGGTAGGTGCTCGGCGTTCCAATCAGACGGGCCTCACCGCACCCGCGTGGGCGGGATACCGCTGCGGTGAGGCCCGATCGTTAGCGTTCACTGCGATGGTGCGCGGCGGGAGCCCACGGATGCCGCATAGCACATTTGCGCCAGCGACCTGTGGGCTCGTTTCAAGCCGCTCCTCGAGCAGGCGATTGCCTGCTGTGGTGATCCGCTGCACGTTGCGAACGTATTTGACGTCGCCGAATCCGCGGTCCGCTACGCGGACGTCGACTGCCATCTCTTCGAGATGGCAGTCGAGAATTGTTACACGTTCACTGGGCATCACCCGGATCCGCTTGGAGCATGAGCGGTCGACTCGATCGCCGCCGCGGCCGGTCGCCGGATAGCGTCGTGCTGGCCGTTGACCGCCCGGTCGCCCAGCCAATCCAGCCTGGCTGAATCCTCACGCCACCCCGCGCCGACCGCCGCGGCAACCGTCTCCCGGCACCGATCTATGCGTTCGGCCGCGGACCCGGCGCCGAACACCGTCGAGATCACGTCGACGACGGCATGCCTAGGGTCCTGGCCGCTTTCGAGTCGACCCTCAATCACCGCAACCGCAAGCGCAGCCAGTAGGTCGCGGCTGGCCTCGTCGGTCTGCGCGTCCTGCTTAGCCTTACCCGGCTCTGGTGCCGATATCGTGTGCACGCTATAGGTCGAGGCGACCAGCAGCCTCTTGCGCTCGAACGGCCGCTCGACACAGTTTGCATACCAGCTCGGGTGAGAATGCATAGCAGCGACCACCGTTGCGATGTCGCGCGCCACCGAGTACATGGCTTCCCGATCGTCTGCGCCCTCGGCCGCCCGTTGGCGCGCCCACATTCCGATCGGCCGGACCTGCATGCGCGCACCTGTTTCCACGCCCACCCACTCCAGCATCTTTATCCCCAGCTCCATCAGCTGCTTGTCATGGTTCAGCTTCTGCGTCAGCCACTTCGGGATACGTGGACGCTGCAGCGCGCCGCGCTCACCGCGACGACGTCGATGAGTGTCGACTGTCACGGCGGGCACCCGCCTGACGACCCAGCCTTCGAGGTTGTGTATCGGACTACGGCCGTTACGGAACAGGTCGTCGAGGACCGCATCCATGTCGTCATCGAAACAGTCGAGGCCGTCTTGGCACAGGTTGCCGGCGGACACGGCGTTCCTACGGCGCGCCCCCAGCGGGCGGGTCAGTCGGTGAAACACCACCGGTTGCAACAGCTCGTACGCTTCGTTCCGGAGTCGGCGACGTTCATCAACGGAGGCAGCGCTGAAGTGAGCGACAAGTTCGCCCTGCCGCGCCAGGTCTCGCACACTGGGCTGGGTGCCATCGACCTGCATCTGCGCTTTGTCGCTCAGCGCAGTCGTATGCACGTTGTGTGTGCCGCCGAAGATGCGTGTGCGTTGCACCATGAACTCCAAACTTGCCTTGCCTACATCGTGTGTCTGGTGCAGCAGATGCGTGAGGACGATCAAATCCAGCGCGCCTTCTACGACGATCACGAGGTCGGAATCGGAAGCTACCAAACCGGCGGTGTCATGAACATTGAGGAACTTTCCGCAGCTGATGGATCCACCGAGCAGCGCTGACTTGGGGGTGATTGCCGAACTCGCAGCCGCGAGCGCTGCCGGAAGCTCGGCCCTCCTGTACGGAATTTGGTCTCCGCTTAAGATGAGGCCGCACCGCTCAAACGCCGCGGCCCTTTCTTGCTCCGCGGCATCGTCGGCGTCGCTGCGGATCTCGGGCATGCCACACCGAGCATCGGGTGGCAAGAACACCGGCAGATGGCTTCGATCCGATGCATTTGGGAGGATCTCGGCCGAGCCGGAACCCCCGTTGTGTTGCGTACCAATGTAGATGCCCGCGAGCTGAAAAATCGAATCTGATCCGCACGCAGCTGTCACCTGCTCAGCAGCCGGGGGAGGCGATACAACCGCCTGAGCCTCTGCCTCGTCTAGGATGTGTTGAGCTTGCGCATTTGCCTCCGACACTAGCCGACGGGCATCACGCTCGGCCTCCTGGCGGAGCCGTGCCTGCAGATCGGCGGCCTTTGCCAGCGCAGCGTCCTGATAGGCGTCAGCTTTATCGCGAATACGCTTGGCGTACCGCTCAGCCTCTTGCCGCACCCTGCGGGCGTAGAAATCCGCGGCGTCCCGGATGGCTGTTGCCATCAACGGGCTGTGGCGTACAGGCTTTGGAAGCAGCTCGATCAGTCTTGACCCGGAAAGGTCGACCTCGATGCCAGCCACCCTGAGCGCGTGTGATGTCGGGCAGACCAGCGTCGGTTGCATCTCCACTGGCAGTTCCTGCGCCGTCATCGGACTGCGCTTCTTGTGCTCACGCAGCTTTGCGCGAACTGCATCGTCGGACAACGACTGCTCAGTGGCGCCTAGGAAAAGATCGACCACCTCATCAAGCAACTCGCGGAGCGGCTCGTTGCCTGGATTGTTGACAGTCATCCCCGTCCCTCCCGTCGTTCCTCAAGGCCAACCGAATCGTGATCGAGCAGCCAGGCTTCATGAAGCCGGGCTCTGGCCAGCGACAGCTGCTTGCGGATCGCCGCCTCGTTCTTCCTGAAGTTCTTACTCATCTCGTCCACAGTCATCCCGCCGAATACCAAACCGCGGATGACCTGGCCCATCGCTGGCGTCAAGACGTCCCACCGCGACAGAAGCCACTCCTTGAGCTCCACGAGCGCTAGACCCGAATCGTCCACGCCGACAAGCTCGTCGACCTCGCCCTCATCTTCCTGCAGCAGCACCTCCAGCCCACGCGTCGAATCCCGGAACAACGCGGCGATATGGCTTTTCACCGCCTTGCGGGCGTACGCCAACGGATGGCCGATGGTTTCCCAGCGCTTGTCCACATCGAGCATCGCGGCGGCGGTGACCTCCTCGGCCTCGGGCCAGGAGATCCCTCCGCGAGAGAAGGCGAAGGCCGCCAGCACGCGGTAATTTTCGAGGTAGAACGTGTCGAATGCTGCCTGCACTGCCTGTGACCTGACAGCGCGGGCAGTCTGGGTCACCGCGCTTTGTCCCGTGTTGGGCTGCGCCACACCGGGACCTCCGATCGGTAGCTGGGCCTGTCACATAGGGAAGGTGCAGTTTTGGGGCCTCGTGTGAACACGAGACCCCAAGATTTTTCGGGCGAGATCAGCGATCCAAGGTCAACACCCAGCCGACCAGCGTGGTCGCCATCGCCGCCACTGTCACAGTCACGCCCATCGAGTCCGTGATCAGATAGGTGCCCACCGTCTGCGCAATCGCGGCGTTGATCAGACCGACCACAGTTCTGGCCGAGAACCGACGCCCCCCAGGTGCTAGGGTGATATTCACGAACAACTTCCTCCTGCCTCACGGCCAGCCCAAGCACCGGCTCACTCAGGTAGGTGCGAGATACCGCGATCATGTGAACATTTGCAGGTCACCGCGGCGCAGAGTTGGCCTTGCTCGCCGAAGGTCATCCGCATCGTAGACAAGGCTAACGATCACACACGCTCCGGCTTGGCCAACCCATTCGTCGACACGGACGTCCAAAGCGGCCGCCCCGCCGAAAAATGATCAGAACGCGGCTCCCTGGCAGCTTCATCGACTAGTACGGTGTGCTGAAAGCCTGGCGTTTCCGTGTCAACACACAGTGGGACGACACCGAGGGGAATCTCGCCCAGCACGGGGTTGTCAACCGGTCACACATGCCGCGGTTCGCCACGAAAATCCGGCAAGACCGCGCCATAGTGACGCACACGATCCTTCGAGCTCGCGGCGATCATCCTTCAGTGTTCATGAGCTGCTGGAGGTCAGTCCGATATCCCGCAAGTTCCATTTCTGCATATCTGGAACTCCTCTGTGTGACACCGGTTCATTCCATTCATTGAGGATTTTGGCGGGCTGACGTAACTTCGGATTTCTGAAGCGTTTCAAGAGGGGTGATCCCAGTGGCTGCGGTACCGGGCCACAAGATGGCCCGACACCGCCAACCCACACCTGCTGATCAACCGGGAAACAGCACTGACCTTCGACCCGATCAGCACCTGCCTTCACCGCGCCTGCGACCCGCGGACTGCCTGCCAACCTCGATCGCTTGCGAGTTCATCGGCAACTCGAGGAAGCGATCGCCAGCAACGCGGACCCGCTGCATCTGGCCGAGATGTTCGACGTCTGCGACAAGACCGCCGTAAAAAAAGCTACCAACGCACGCCATCTGCTTGGATCCACAGTAGAGCGGCACGCGTCCGGCTCCATCGGGGGCGAGGAGAAGCCAAACCGTACACCGCCGACGCGTAGGTACATATCTGGCTGGCTGATCAACCGATACCGTTCTCTGCCGACGTGCCACATGTTTTGACTGCCCATACGTTGAGGAGGCTGTCGGTGCATGGCATTGGCGCTCGGGTCGTGGCTGCATGCTTCGTAGCGTTAGCGACATTTGTTGGCTCCTGGTGGATGATCCAAGCTCAGGTCGGTTGGGGCCAAGACACGGCGCTCGGCGTCGCTGGGGCTGCGATGGCAGTGGTGCTATTTGTCCTTGGGTTCTGGGTTCTGCGCGGTTCCCGTGGATCAGTCGTCGAGACTGGAGATAGTGCTCGTGCAATGCCTGTAACGAATTTGAGTGGTCCAAGATTGACTCGATTTCCGACCTCCGGTTTGGCCGGTGTGGCTTCCGTGGTTGTCGTGCTTGCTTGCGTAGTAGGAGCCTTTGCCGTTTGGAATTCAAAGATCCGGGGGAACGGGGAGACGCTGGTGGCGGACCTTGCGGCGTCGGTAGAAGTAAATCGACCGCAAGCAAAGATAACTCTTGAGCGCATTACGCTCCGTCGGGCGCACGTTGAGTTTACGTTCATCGTGAAGAACCTCACGGAGTCCGATATTGTCGTTATGCACCGAGAACACTCTTGTGCGCTTCGGGATCAGGCGCATCGAGACCTTTGGCGGGGTACCTGCATGAAGGATGCCGAGGGTTTCTTCCAAAATGACTCAATTCTTGGGCCGGGAGAGACCAGGACGTTGATCGCACAGGCTGATGTTGATGGCATTGAGGCTGCTAGATTTGCCTTTCTTGAAATCTCGGCAGATCTGGGCTTGTTCGCATCGACGCGGATTGAAATGCCTGAGGCGGAACTTCGGCCCGTGGGTGCGGTTCCTTCTTGAGGGATATCGGTCCCCGAGCCACACCAATCGACATATACGGATGCGTGACCGCCACGTCGTGAAGCTCGCCCGACACCATGATCACAAGCTGGAGCTCGCTCCAAAGGAACGCACCCGACCTGCACAAGGCACACGGGCTGACCTGAACCACTGACATGTAAACTCACCCGGCGAGTCATCAGGAACCCACGGGCCCATCAGCGCATACTGACCCCGACGGACCCGTGAGTTCCCGGTGAGAATCCGTCTATTTCCCCGAACCTGCGGGGATTACGTGCTTCTTTAGGATGAGGACGTCCTCGTGTGCAACGAGGTGGGCAGGGACGCCTTCGGCACGGGTCTTGCGCACGGCCATGAGGCCGAACAGGTTGGCCCGGTGGATGATCTGGCCGTCGCGGACAGCGGCTAGCATCGCCGCGCACCGCTGGACCGGTTGTAGGCCAACACCCTGCGCGATGGCCAAAAGCTCGCCAGGCAGGTCGATGAAGTCATCTGGCCTGCGCCGCACCGGACGGCAGGTGATCGCAACGGTGCCTCCAGGGCGAAGCAGCGCGACGCTCGCCGACAGGATCGCGGCGAATCCGCCTAGCAGCCCCGACCAGTTCTTGTAGGCGAGGTTGCCGTGCTGACGGTCGCCATAATGCTGATCCCATTTGCGGACACCGTCTTTGGTGCCGCGCACCAATCCGTGCGTGCCGCGCCCGTACGGCGGTGAGGTGAGCACGAGCGCTACTCGGCCCGCCGCCGAAGCGGGGACCAGGTCGAGGAGTGCCGTGGCATCGCCGGTGAGGATTTTCGCGGCGCCTGTCGCGCCTTGCGATGCGGCGAGGTCCACGTTGGCCTGCGCCAGTGCGGTGAACCGTGGCTCGATGTCGATGCCGATCGTGTCACGTCCGACATGGACGGCTTCGACCGCGGTCGTGCCGGATCCACACATCGGATCGAGCACCAGGTCACCGGGCGCTGTGAACGTGTTGATTGCATGTGCGGCGATCGCTGGCAGCATCTTGCCCGGATGGCTTGAGGTCTGGGCGACATAGCGTCCCCGGCGCTGGTCGCGTGACGGGCGTTGGCAGGTCAGCCACACTGACGTGACGGGCATTTCTTGTGTCATCACCGGCCACCTTCTTCGGCGCCGCTGTTTGTGAAGATCAGGACGTCGGTATGGATGTCGAGTTGGGACAATCCGTCGGTTGCACCGGTCGCGGCCACGACATGCTGTAGGTAGCGAAGCCCAGCCGCTTTGGCAGCGGCCACGACATCGGCCGGCAGGATCGGATTGCCATGCGCGAGCAGAACTGCCACACAACCGCCGGGGAGCAGCTTGGCCCGACATAAGGCGAAGAATTCCTGACCCAATACGCGGGTGTGGGGCCAGCCGGTGACGATTAGCGTCGCCGGTTCCTTGCCCCAGCCCGATTGCCGCGCGGCCTGGAGACGGCTTCGCCGCCCCGCGGCGATGACCGCACGGGCCAGCTGCGGCCCGTCAGTCAGATCGATGATCAGCTGACTTGGGTGGGTGAGGTTGTGGACTAGCCGCACCCCCGTCTGGTTGGACATCGTCTCGTCCTGCGCAGGTGCCGGGACCGGCCACACGGTGATCGGCACGGGGTGCTCGCCGGACACGACCTCCCCGACCGGGAGAGGCGCGTGTTGCGGATTCTGCTTCCTCATAGTGGGGTGGCCCCCGACGCGGACAGCGGCAGGACGTACTGACAGGTCCCAGTACCGGGCTGAGAGGCGAAATGGACCACCCTGAAAACCTCTCAGTACCTCTCAGCGGCAGAACCACAGGCCACAACGCTTGCCAGATGGTAGGGCCGAGTCTGGGCGGAACCTCTCGGTAGCGTTCGGAGCGTCTCAAGCCGTTGGTGATGGCCCGTTTGAGAGGTGCGAGTGCCGCAATCAGAGAAGAACTGGCCCGTGCAGCGTGTGCGGGCTTGGCCTTCTTCAAGGGAGCGACACCATGGCGATTCTTACCGCCTTGTCAGCGATCGACCACGCCTTCGCCCAGCTGACCACCGAACGCCCGACACCGATGTTCTTCGACGCCGGCACTGTGCCCGGGCTGCCGGACCGGCCGATGTCGTTACAGGAGCTGAGCGATCTGCTGCGCGGTCGCGTCTACGTAGAGGTCACCGACGCGGTCTGGCGGCAGCTGGCAGGACATGCCCGCCAGTGGGGCGGGGAGTGGGTGACCGCCGCCGCCGGGATAGCCGCGCCGAGCCTGACCAAGATGGCCTCCCGCCTCGGCCGTAAACATCCGCAGCAGATCGAAGACATCGATTCCGAAGTGCTGGCTGGGTTCCTCGACGCGCTCACGCATGCCCCGCTGGAGCCACCGCAAATGTGGCTGCGGTTGTGCTGGGCCGCGTGGCGCGGCGGCCTGCGCGCGGTGCCCCAGGAGGAGATGCTGGAACTGAGCTGGGATGTGCCGTCGGGTTCGCGGCTGCCGCGAAGGCCATACGGCCACCCCGATCTGCTGCTGGGACGGGCTTGCCGGGCTGGGGTCATCACCCCCGATGCGGCTGAGCTGATCGGCGCAACCCGGTACGGGGGCGAGCTGATCGACGTTCTGGCGGCGCAGAAGGACATCACCCCGGCCGCGTTGCGCAAACGTAGGAGGGCTGCAGAGCTTCGATTGGCCTCCGTGTTGCGCACCGGCGACCTCTCAGGCCCAGCCCACACTCCGAAGGCGAACACCTCACAACGAACCACGCGACCGGAAACCTCACAGCTGCGGCTGACAGGAAACCTCTAACCAGCGCTGACAGGCACTGAGAGGTGCTGAGAGGATTTCAGCCCAGTCCATTTCACCTCTCAGCCCGGTACTGGGCGGTGCATGTCATCCACGGCATGCCCGCCCGGTGGGACACCGAAGGCGGGCTCAATCACCACGGAGTCCGGTTAGCGGCAGCGCACGGCGTACTGACACCAGCCGAACCTCTAGCCCGAAAGGCAGAGCGCCCCGGACCGCACCCCACGGGTGATCGTTTCTTCTCGCTGGTCCCGCCGCGGCGGCCCCACAAGCCTTGTGGAGCCCCGCAATGCACACCTTCCAAATCATCAACTCTGTTCTATCTGACCTTTCCGCTTTCGCGCCCGACCCGGGCGGCGGCACGGACAACAGACTCGCGGATGTCATCAAAGGCATCACCAGCTGGATCATGGGAATTCTGGCCGTGGTCGCCACCATGTTCCTGACCGTTGGCGGACTTCGTTACATGTCCGCCGGTGGCGACCCGTCACAAGTCGAAGCCGCCAAAGGCAACTTCAAAAGCGCATTGGTCGGGTACGCGCTGGCAGTCCTGGCCCCGGTAATCCTGGGCATTTTGGCGAGCATTCTGGGCGGCCCGCAATGACCGGCATGGTGATGACCGGCATCGTGATGTGGGTGGGCGGCCGGCTCATCGCCATCCTGAACTGGCTTGCCACCGGCTTCGCCGTCCAAATCGGGTCCTCACCCGACGTCACCGTCTTCCCTCAGGTCAAAGCGTTGGCGGGCAAAAGCGCTCTGGTGGTCAGCGCGTGCTATGTGTTAGCAGTCGTGGCGTGCGGCATCGTGACGATGGTTTCCGGATCGATGCAGGCCCGCTACGGGGTTAAGGAACTGGTTCCACGCTTGGTGTTCGGGTTCGTCGCCTCGAACTTCGCCGTCCCGCTTTGCGCGGCGCTGATCGAGGTCGCGAACGCACTGACCGAGGCGATGGTCGGCGGCAACGGTACCGCGGTCTTCGACGCGGCCACCATGATCGTGACCCATCTGGGTGCGGCGCTGACCGACGAAAGCACGGCGCTGCTTGCGGTCATCATCGGGGTAACCATCGTGTTCCTGTTCTTCACGCTGATATTCACCTGGATCGTGCGGGTGGTGGTGCTGGTGATTTTGGGCGGGCTCGCCCCGATCGCGATGGCCTGTTACGGCACCCCATGGACCGAGCCCGCCGCGCAGCTGTGGTGGCGGACTCTGCTGGGGACCCTGGGCACAGCCATCCTGCAGGCGATCGCGTTCTCGATGGGTATCAAGATGTTCATCGATCCTGAGCTCAATGTCTTGACCCTGCTCGGGATGGCCAATGGCGATGTCGCCAACCTGCTGCTCGCTCTGGTGACACTGTGGATGACCGTCAAAATTCCCGGCCTCATGCGCCGCTACGTGACAAGGGGCAGCGGCAACACCAACCCAGCGGTGCTGATCATGCGTACGGTCGCGACTAGCACGGTCGCCCGTAAGCTGCCGATCAGGCGAGGTGCGTGATGGCCACACATGACACCGACGACATATCCGCGCGGGCGGTGGTACCAGCCGACATCGGTCAACCTGACAAGATCGCTTTCGGGTTGACATTTCGTCAGCTGGCCATCATCGGCGGCATCGGTCTGCTGGGTTTCGGCGCATATCGCCGCTACGGTGACCAGCTGCCGTCGCTGGTGTGGCTGATCCTGGCCGCGATCCTCGGCCCGGTCGCGGTCGTCATCGCCTTGGGCCGCCGGGACGGGTTGAGCCTGGATGTGTGGCTGCGCCACGGCCTCACGCTGACCCGCAGCCCGAAAGTCCTTGCCCCCGGCCACACTCACGGCATCACCGCCGTGCACATAGCCGGCAAACCTGTGCTGCCTGCACCGTTGCGGCTGCCCGTCACCGCCCTGACCAACGCCGGAGTATTGACCGCCGCCGGAACCGCACGGCGGGTTATCGCATGCTCTGGCATCAACATTCATCTGCGCACCCCAGCCGAGCAGACCGCGCTGCTGGATGGTTTCGCCAGGTTCCTCAACGCTCTGACCGGCCCGGCGCAAATCCTGGTCACTGCCGTGCGCCACGACCTTGCCCCATATGCCCAAGCCGTCGAGGATACGGCGGCACGGCTGCCGCATCCCGCGTTGCAGAACGCCGCCGCCGGCTACGCCCAGTTTCTGCGCGAGCTGGACGCCAGCCGCGAACCGCTACGCCGCCAGGTGCTCATCGTCGTTTCTGGCGAGCACAGCGCGGAGGCGGCGGTGCGTGCTCTGTCTGGGCTGGGCGTGGAAACCGAGCTTCTTGACGGCGGCCAAATCGCAGCTGCACTCGCCACCGCGGCCGACCCCTTCACCTCGATCGCGCCGGGACCCAAGGCGGTACCTGGCGCTCCAATCACCTTGCGGAGTACATCATGACGAAACCGTGGAACGGGCTGTGGAGACCCACTGCCACCAACAAGAACAATGCCGCAGCGGCCGGGGATCTCGCCTCCCCGGCCGCTTTGCATGTAACCCCCACGCATGTGAGGGCGGGGGAAGGGTTCGCTGCCACCGATGTGGTGTGCGGCTACCCGGCCGAGGTCGGCCCGGCCTGGCTCGATCCGCTGCTGTCCTACCCCGCTCGTGTCGACGTTGCCGTGCATTTCGACCCGGTGCCGTCGCCGATCGCCGCGCGGTTGCTGCAAAAGCAGCGCGCGCGGCTGGAGTCCTCGCGGCGCATCGACGCCGACCGCGGACGCCTGGCGGACCCGATCACCGAAGCCGCCGCTACAGCGGCGCACAGCCTTGCCGACCGGGTGGCGCGTGGGGAGAAGCTGTTCGACACCGGCATCTACATCACCTCCCACGCGGCCAGCGAAGAAGATCTCAATATCGTGCGGGCCGGGATTCGTGCTGCTGCCGCGTCCTCGCTGCTAGACGTGCAGCCTGCCACGTTCCGTCACCAGCAGGGCTGGGAATCCAGCCTGCCGTTGGGCATCGACAGCGTCCGGATGCGCCGCATCTTGGACACCACCGCCCTTGCCGCCAGTTTCCCCCTGGCGTCGCCGGATCTGCCTGCACCCGCTCCTGGTACTTTCACCAAGCCGGGCGGTGTCCTGTATGGGCTCAACACCACCTCGCCGGGCGTCGTCTTGTGGGACCGGTGGTCGTGCGACAACCACAACAGCGTGGTCTTGGCCCGAAGCGGCGCGGGCAAAAGCTATTTCACCAAACTGGAGGTCTTGCGCTCTCTGTACCAAGGCGTCGAAGTCTCCGTCATTGACCCAGAGGACGAATACACACCCCTGGCCGAACATGTCGGCGGTACCGTCGTACAGCTCGGCGTACCCGGAGTGCGAGTCAACCCACTCGACCTGTCCCACGACGGCCGACCCGACACCCTGACCCGTCGGGGCCTTTTCCTGCACACCCTCATCGCCGTCATGCTCGGCTCCGCTGGCCGGGATTCGGCACTGAGTCCGGGGGAGCGGGCCGCGCTGGATCGGGCCATCACCGCCACCTACGCCGCTGCGGGCATCAACACCGATCCGGCCACCTGGACCCGCCCCGCCCCGCTTCTCAAGGATCTGGCGGCCACCCTCGGCACCGACGGCAACCAGGCCGCCCGCGACCTTTCCGCCCGGCTGACACCATGGACGGTGGGAAACTTCTCCGCGCTGTTCGATGGCCCCACCACCACCCCGGGCGGTGCCCACCTGCAGGTGTGGTCGCTGCGACACCTCGCGGACGAGCTGCGCACGGTCGGCACCTTGCTGGCGCTGGATGCCATCTGGTCCGCCATCGACGTCCCAAACCGCAACCGGGACACCAGCTTGCGGCCGCTGGCCCGCAAGCTGGTGGTGGTTGATGAGGCGTGGCTGCTGATGCGCGACGGCGAAGGCGCCCGATTCTTGTTCAAACTGGCCAAAGCCGCCCGCAAGCGGGCCGCCGGGCTGATGGTCGTCACGCAGGATGCCGCCGACGTGCTGTCCACCGACCTTGGTGTGGCGGTGGTGTCCAACGCGGCCACCCAGATCCTGATGCGCCAAGCCTCCCAGTCGATGGACGCGGTCACCGAAGCGTTCAACCTCACCGCAGGGCAGGCACGTACCTTGATGGCCGCAGCACGGGGCGAGGCGATCTTGTGCCACGGTCGGACACGGATCCCCTTTAGAACTATGGCCTCCACGGAGGAACACGCCATCGCCTTGACCGGGATCGGTGAAGAACCGTGATGACGGCGACGATGTCCGGGTGGCTGCAGTGGAGTGCCGCCCGGCCATGGCTGGCCATCGGCGCAGCTGCGGTGGTGGTGGCGGTGGTGTTCGGCCGTGACCGGCTTGCCGAATGGCGGCACCGCAGGCTGGCCGTCAAGGCCCGCCTTGTCACCGTCGCGGCGCCACCGGAAGTCACGGCGGAATCGGCGGCGGTCCTGTGGACCACGATGACCGGGGTGCTCACCCCGTCGGTGTGGCGGCGCATCGTCTACGGAACACCGCATGTGGCGTGGGAGTACACGTGGACCGGCCGCGCGCTGGCCATCGGGATCTGGGTACCTGGCACCATCCCGCCCGGTGCGGTGGAGGCGGCGGTGCGGGCGGCGTGGCCCGCCGCCACTGTGGCCGTCGCAGAGGCGACTGCTCCGATACCGGATAGCGTGGCCGATGCGGTAGGCGGGGCGCATTGGCCGCTGCAACACGATGGGCTGCCGTGGCGCACTGACCATGACGTCGATCCACTACGGCCCCTTTTCGCCGCCGGCGCCGAGGTGGGCAACCGGGAGCAGGCCTGCGTGCAGATCCTGGCCCGCCCTGCACCTGCTGGCCGTGTACGCGCCGCCCGCCGACGCGCGACGCAGGCCAACTTCCCCGGCGGGCGGCCTGACGTGGCCGCCCGATTCCTTTCCACTGGTGCGCGCCTGCTGGCCGAGGGAATCACCGCGCTGGTACAGGCGCTGCTACCAGGCCCATCCCCGCGACGAAGCCCTTCCGGGGCGGCTGCGCGGGTATCGCTGGACACCGTAGCGGCGGCGGCAGCGAAAACGGTGGTGGACAAAGCGATCCGGGTACCACACTTCGAGATCGCGATCCGGTTCGCCGTGGCCGCCACCCGTCAGCCGCGCGACGCGAATATCGATCCGGTGCGGGCCAAGCGCCTCCACGAACGGCTTGTCGGGCTGGCGCACACCTTCGGCGCGGCGTCGGCGGTGTATACCGGCCCGAACCGGTTGCGGCGGATGAAGATGCCTGCGCCGGTCGCCACGTTGGCCGGGCGCAGGCTACGGCATGGATTTATGGCGACCGTTCCGGAGCTGGCCGTGTTGGCGGGGCTGCCGCTGGATCTGGCGGTGCCAGGTTTGGACCGGGCAAGGGCCAAGGCGGTCCCGGCGCCGGTTGCTGTCCCGTCGGGCGGGCGTGGGGTCAAGGTTTTGGGCAGAGCCCAGCTTGGCGGGCACACCGTCGGCGTCAACGTGGTGGACACCCGTCAGCACATGCATGTCATCGGCAAGACCGGCTCGGGCAAGTCGACGCTGCTGCTCAATCTGATCCTGGCCGATATAAAGGCTCGCCGGGGTGTGGTTCTGATCGACCCGCGTGGAGATCTGGTCAACGACATCCTCGACCGGCTTCCCGCCACCTACGCAGACCGGATCGTCCTGATCGACCCGGCGCAGCAGCGGCCCGCCTGTTTCAACCCGCTCGACGACGTCGACGACCCGCAGCTGGCCGTCGACAACCTCGTCGGGATCTTCTCCAAGATCTTCCAGGGGCAGTGGGGCCCCAGGATGGACGACACGATGCGGGTCGCGTGCCTGACATTGATGCGGCACGCCAAACCGGTGCTGGGCATGATTCCGCCGCTGCTGCAGAGTAAACAGTTTCGGGTCATGTTCACCGAAGGCCTCGAAGACCCCGACGGGCTGGGTGGCTACTGGACCTGGTACGACTCGATCAACGAGACGTTCCGCGGGCAGGTCATCGCCCCGGTGCTGGCCAGGTTGCGGGCGTTCCTGTTGCGTGACTTCGTCAAAAGTGTCATCGGCCGCCCGCAGTCGTCGTTCGACATGGCCGACATCCTGGACGGCAAAGCGCTGCTGTGCCGGCTGCCGAAGGGAATCCTGGGCGAGGAGACGACCCGCATCCTGGGTTCGCTGATCGTCGCGCGCACCTGGCAAGCAGCCGTGGCGCGGGCGGCAATCCCGGAAGACCAGCGAAAAGACGCCACATTGTTTGTGGACGAGTGTCAGAACTTTCTGACTCTGCCCGGATCCGTGGCCGATATGCTCGCCGAAGCACGCGGGTTCCGGCTTGGTTTGGTGCTGGCCCATCAGGATCTGGCACAGCTGCCGAAGGAGACAGCGGCGGCCGTGTCGGCCAACGCCCGCACGAAGATCGTATTCAACGTGGATCCGTCTGACGCGCGGGAACTGTCCCGGCACACCAAACCTGAAATCGACGAACACGACCTGTCACATCTGGACGCCTACACCGCAACGGCGCGGCTGCTGGTCGCCAACCGGGAGCTGCCGGCATTCACTTTCACCACCAACCCGCCTGCGCCGATCGTCGGTGAAGCCACGGCGATCCGGCAGCAAGCGGCCGGGGCGGGCATCGGCGGGCAGAACGGCCAAGACGACCCACCGATGATGCGGGTCGCCAAAGAGGCGACGCGTAAACGCCTTTCAAAAGATCGCGAATAGACAACTGTCGTCGCCGCGCGGGCTCGACTCCGTACTCGATGCGCGCTCGAATCCACAGCTAGACGATCTCGACAGATCACCTCGCTCGGAAACCTCTCAGGCCCACTGGCCAGCCAAAACCCACCCTCGGATGAGGATGTGGCGTGTATGGCCCATCCAGACTGCCTATCTTCTTCTTATCTCCCCGGATTCTTACCGACCAGTTTCCCCTTTATTCCCTTCACTTTTTGGCCTTCAGGCCATCTTCTGTCAATGGAGTTCATCGTGCCCGTGACCACCGATCACCTCACCGCCCGCACCTCGCATCTGACACCGCGTGACAGAGACCTGCTGGACAAGCTCGGCGACCATAAGGTCCTTTCCACCAGCCATGTCCACCACATATGGTTCGCCTCCAGGCGCACCGCCGAAATGCGGCTCAACGAGCTGCGCGAGCTGGACATGGTTTCAAAGTTCACGTTCGCCCGCCAGGGCGGCGGTGTCGACGAGCACATGTGGACCCTCGGCGTGCTCGGCCATCAATGGCAGGCCTCGCGCGACAAGCGTGCCGAGCCGACCCGCCGCGCTGCGCTCGCAATGATCCACCAGACCGAAGCCAGCCGCACGTTGACACATCTGCTGCTGGTCAACGAGTTCTTCGCTCGCTTGGCCGGGCACGCCCGCCGGCATCCCGGTGCCAGCCTGGAACGGTGGTGGTCAGATGCCAAGTCCACCAGTGCCTTCCGGGGCGTACAACCTGACGGGCATGCCCTATGGAGCGTCGAGGGCGAATTCGCCGGCTTGTTCCTGGAGGCCGACACCGGCACCGAGCCACTGACCCGCGTGGTGGCCAAGCTGGCCGCCTACCGCAGGCTCGCCGCCAACGACAGCGCCAGCTATCCAGTGCTGTTCTGGTTGCACAGCCCCAAACGTGAAGCCCATCTACAGCAACAACTGCGCGCCGCTAACGTACAGGTATCGGTTGCGACAGCCACCCACGACGCCGACCCCGCCGGGCCAGTATGGCTCACCTCGGGCAGTCGAGACCGCGTCCCGTTCTGGCAATTGCCAAGCAACCACGGCGCCGCGGTGGCCGGGAATCCGAACTTCCGCGACGGGGAGCTCGACCTACCCGGCCGCGACCCCTTCCACCCTTGAGACCCCGAGCGGAAACCTCTCAGCACCAAACCTCTCAGCGCCCGCCATAGCCTCTCAGCCCCACCTCGTCATATCGGGAAACCTGTCAGCCCTGCTCATAGCAGTGCCAGGGAAGCCTGTCAGGGGGGCGGGCTGAGAGGTTTCGTGGCTACGGTGCTTCACGTTTCTCTTTGTTTATCGCACCCCAGCCCCATCCTCGCCGGATCTGCCTGCGCGAGCGGGAACCACCCATAGCCCACCTTCGGGTCGGCTCGTGGTCCTCCTGCCCGCCACCAACGGCAGCCATCCAGTTGATGACGATCTATCGGCCGCGGTGCTGTTCACCCTGCCCAATCCACCCCTGTGAAAGGAGCACTCCGTTATGTCCCCGAACCCGCTTTCCGAGACGCACGTCCTGGTCTGTTTCGCCCCTGGCAAAGACACCGGTTGGATTGCTGTGTCACATGAGGTGCACAAACATGCCGGAGTTCACGGCAGCCCAGCCCGCCGTATGAAGGCTGCGCCCCGCCGTTGGTGGCAGCTGCCCGGCCGTTGGGCCGGTCATCTGCTTGAGGTGCAGCTGGCCCCTTCAGGCCCTGCTTTTGCTGCCGGTGGCCGCAAGGCAGCCCTGGACCTCGATGGCACCGCACGTACCGCGGACCTCGCGGCACGGGCACGGTATCAGGCGTGGCACCACGACATTGCCGGTACCACACCCAGGGCGAAGACCTGGGAGGACTACCTGGCCGGCAACGCGGCGAAGAGGGCCGGCACACAGGTTGGCCGAGAAGAACTTCGCCGCCAGTTTCTGGCGCAGCCACGGGTCCTGGCGATGACCGCAGCGTCGGCATCTGGTGTCCACAAGTTCGATCCCTATGAACTTGACCTGTACCAGTGCAACGAGGCGACATATGCCTGTTTCTATTGGCAGACCGCACTTGTCGGGGATGCCCTCATCACCGCCGACGGGCAGTACCTCAAACCGGCGAGCACCTCGACCTCTGACAGGTTCGAGTACTTCGGCAAGGCCCTGGCCTATCTGCGAGGTCTCGCCGATGACAGCTGCCTGTGCGTGGTCGCCGTCTCGTAACGGGTTCCACCTTCTACAGCCGATGTCTGCCGGTCCCTGCAGGGACCGGCCATCGGCCTGCCCACAAACACCTCTCGGAGAAAAGGAGACATCCGTTGTACCTCACCCATCCCGCACTTCGCCGCATCGCCGCCGCCACCGGCGACGTATGGCCCGATCTGATGTGGCGCTTCCACACCTACACCCGCGACGCCCGCGGCGAGGTGGCCACATTGCTGCATGAGACAAGCTTGCGGTTCAACGACAGCAGCAACCTTGTGGGCCAGGTACTTGGCCGAGCCGCCGACGACATTGCTCGGCTGCAACGGGAACTAGCCACCCACGGCCAGGTACATGCTGGCGGCACCGACCGGCGGCTAGCCGACACGCTCGCGGCGATCGAGCGGCACACCGTGCTGGAACAGCAGCTGCTGCGCCAGTACGACGCGTGGCGCAGCCACGTCGACTCACCCGCGGCCGGCGGAGACTTCCGCCTGCTCGTCAAAGCGGGCGATGCGAGTTGGGGTGTCGCCGAGTTCCGGCGTCACGACCGCGACCAATGGCATGTGCTGCCCGACGAGGAAGCAGCCACCCGCTTTGGCATCGGCAAGCACGCTCGCCGGGCGATCGGCGCCGTTGCACGGATCGAAGGCGGCTACCAGCTCGCTGCCTACCACGATCCGGAATTCCCGCACCCGGATGCGCCCGAGCGTTCGCACCAGCTGCCGGTGTTCGAAGACCTTCAGGCCGCAGCCCGCTGCCTGCTGCGCTGGTGGGCCTACCGAGAGGCGGACAACTGGGACGGCAGATATCCCCACAACTTCGCCCCGGACGAGCTGGCCGCCCTATCCGAATAGAGAGGAGACCGTTGGTATGAATGCCTCGGACCCCATCGGTGCGCTAGTCCGAAAGCGCACCGGCCGCACCCTCGACCAGCATGCGCTCGACAGGCATCCAGCTGCGGCAGAGCTACCCCGGATCGCCGAGCTGGCACGGACTATCAGACGCGAGCTCATGCTCGCCATCAACGACATGGCGCGGCTGTTCGCCGATGGTGGCGACGCCGACCCCCACCGAATTCCTGAGACCCTGCTAGACCCAGTGATCGACTCTGTCGTGTTGTTCACGGCGCAATATTTGGACAGCCGGGCACTGCTGGACATCCTCCTCGTCGACCTGACACGCCGCCGACTCTCCAGTGCAGCGCCCCAGCCGGTACGCCGCTATCTGAGGGAAGGCGACATCGTAAACGTCACAGTTCCGTACACCCCGACATGCATTTCCGGCTCCATCGCCGGCTGCACCATGCGGGTCACGGTCACCGCAACCGGCGCGGTAACTGACCCGGTACTCGGCCCGGTCCGTCTGCACCTGGCCCACCACGACGCAGGCATCTACCGCGACCCGGCAAACGGCCGCCTTTACACCCTGGACCACGCGGCCGCGTAAGCCCGCGCCCTTGCCTCGGCCGCGGCACAGACCGCGCATTCTCCAGGCTGCCCGGCATCCATTAACCGGCAACACCATCTCTCGCACGCCGCCGGCTTTCGGCTGCGCGCCGGACAATGCTGCCCGGAGCGCGAGGCACCACCCCAACATTTCGGCCGGGCACAACCGTGTGCCCGGCCCACCTTCAGAACAGGAGCAACCGAAGTGAAGAAACTCAAGACCGCAGAACAAGCCGTCCTGACCGCCGTTGGGCAGCTAGGCCACGGCAACGTGCATCAGCTCGCCGAGGCCGCCGGCTACGCCCGCTCCACGGTCGACAAGGCGATCAAAGCACTGGCTGAGGCCCAAATGATCGTCGAGTACGACACCGGTGCGGATCCGGCCGAAGGTGTACCCACGCAATGGCAGCTCGCCGAAAACGACGCGTCGGCTCCGATCGGGACCGATGCCGACACAGCGGCCGACGAAGTCGCCGACATCGATACCGACGCAGACGAGCCTGTGCCGGACAATGACGACACCATCGGCGACATCGAACCCGCAACAGATGATCAGACCGAGGGCGTGGGCCTCGACGGTGAGGGCGAATCGGGTAGCGAGGGCAGCGACAGCGAAGATGAGTTCGGGAACGACCACGACGACGCCACCGGTACCGACGACTTCGACGACGATGAGCAGGACGACGGCGATGACGCCGATGGCGATGCGGCGCCCGTCCGCCGGCCGGGAAATCGCCGAGTGATGCAGATCGCTGGGGCGCTGGTCGGCTACCCAGACGGTGCCACCGCCGAGGAACTGTCCGGCGACACCGGGATTCCCGACCCAGCCTTGAACCGGCTGCTGGCCGCCATGGTGTCCGGCGGTGCCGCCGTCGTAGTGGCCACCGACGACGAAGATGCGCCACCACGGTGGAAGTCGGGCACTACCCGCGCCGCCGACATCGATCCTGACCCGGTGATCGTGCGCCCACGGTGCGAGGTCTGCCAGCGCACCTTCCCCGCCGACTGGACACCACCAGCCGCCGACAGCGAGGCGGATCGCGACCGCAAGGCGCCCGACTCGAAGGTGCTCATGCTGGCCGGGTCGATGGTCTCCTACCAGGACGGGGTGAGCGCCACTCAGCTGGTCGACGACACCCGCCTGACACCGCAGATGGTGGCCCAGCTGCTGGAAGCCATGCAGACCGCCGGTGTCGCCGAACGCGTCACCACTGGCGGCGCGGACGGGCAGCCCAGCCAAAGGCTATGGGTACTCAAGCCCGGACCGCTGAACACTGTGGACCCAGAGCCGAAGTGCCCCGGCTGCCGGCGGCCGAGGCCGGGCGTACGGTCCTCCTCCCGCAACACGCCCGCTGGTACCCGTCGACCCGACGCGCTGCCTCGCGGCGTGCTGCGCGAGGCCACGCTCAGGTTCATTCTGGCCAGGCCCGGGATCGTGCTATCGCCCGGCGCGATTGCCGCGGCGCTCACCGTCGAGCTCAACCGCGATGCGGTCAGCCCGGGTGCGGTGAAGGACAACTGCGCCTACCTCGCCCACGAAGGCAAGATCCTCGAGGTCAGCAGCGCGCCATGGTTGTTCAGCACGCTGGCCGACGAGGCTCAAGACACCGTTGACGCCGAAGATGTTCAGGCCGACGAGGCCGCTGCCAGCACCGTGGGCGGCGAAGACCAAGACGGCGTCGCCTAACGCCGCCGCTCTAGATAGCCATGTCGACCCACAGACGTCCCGCATCGAGTCCGGCACGCATCTGCGTGCCGGGCTTTGCCGACGCATCAACAGAACGAAGGTCCAATGGACGACGAGCAATTCATCATTGCGCCGGTCACCGTGCTGCACGGGCACACCAGCCCCGACACCGCCTACCTCGTACCGGACTATCCCTATGGCCAGCTGCGGTGCCAGATCCGGTTCTGGCTGCACACCGCAAACAAAGGCCAGACCAAACAGCAGACCCGATTCATGTACCAGACCACCAACCCCCGCCGCACCGCCGTCGTCTGGAACCAGCCACAAAGCTCCACCTACGCCCAATGGATGATCATGTATCTGGATCATGGTAAGCGCGACCGGCAGGAAAGACCGTTCGTGCAGTACCTGGCTAGCGGAAGGTGGGTCGATCCGGCCCTGCACGACAGGGTGCGGCTGTGCGGTGCCTACGAACAGCTCACCGAGGACAACCGCGCACAGCTTGACTCGATGACCGGCCTAAGCCGCAAAGCCAACCCGGACATGTGGGCTGCCTACGAGAAGCGCAAAAAGGCCGTGCTGGACTACTACACCGAGCACGGCCGGCTGCCGCAGCGCGACGAAGACGGCCTGACCTTGGGCGGCTACATCTTCGAGCAGGACCTGCGGGTCATCGCGGGCTGGGTCCTGGTCACAGCGAAACCCGCCATCTAACCGTCTGGCCACGGCACCTTCGTCATACACCCAGTTGCCTTCCAAACGACGACCGCCGGGTTCAAGTAGGCCCGCATAGCCGGAGCGACAAGGCGCAGCCAAGAAAGTCGCGTATGGCGAGTCCGTGGCCGCCAGCGCAAATCATCGACACCGCCCGCCAAGTATGGCGGGCTTTCCTATTTCTCCCACCGATAAGGAGCGACCTTCACGTGAGTGAGCAAGACATCACCGAGCCACCAGCCAAGATGCTCAGTAAGGTCCGGGCATTGCTAGCAAAGGCACAAGACGTTGCCGCCACCAAGGAGGAGGCCGAGGCGTTCTTCGCCAAGGCAACGGAACTGATCGCCAAGTACGGCATCTCCCGAGCGTTGCTGGATGCCCAGCAGCCGACCGGACCCGTCGCGGCCGACAGGATATTCACCGTGCAAGGCCCATACGCCGAACGCAAAGCCGCCCTTCTGTACCACGTCGGCGAGGCACTGGGCGGTAAAGGAATCCGGCTCGGCAAAGGCCCAGGCCAAACCGTGCGCATCCACCTGTTCGGGATCGAGTCCGATCTGGAACGTGCCGAGCTGCTCTTCACCTCCCTGCTGTTGCAGCTGCACCGCTTCGCCGCGCTGGACTTCGCTAGCGACCCGCATGCGTACAAGTCCGTCCGCAAGTGGCACGGCGACTACATCCGCGGGTTCACCGCCACCGTCGTCGAGCGCATCAGGCGGGCCGAGGCAAACGCCAAAGCAGCCGCATCCAACCACCCTTCAGGCCCCTCGGTAGCGCTGGTGCTTGTGAAGCGCTCCGACCTGGTCCGGCGGGCCTTCGCCGAGCAGTATCCGAAGGTTCGCAAAGGGTCTGCCGTGCGCGTAGGTCAGGGCTACCTCCACGGGCAAGCCGCAGGCCACCGCGCCGACCTCGGCGGCACCAGCCTGCCCGGCACATCCCAAGGTGCTCTGCCCAATAGGTGAGGCGAAAGCAGCCCTCCACCTGACCGCGACCCGCCGGTCCCACGGCGACGGAGTCTGCACCAAGCCGTCCCATCGCCCGGAGTGCCTCGGCGCAAACTGCCCGGGTCGCGGTCACGCCCAAATCCGCCAGAGGAGAGGAGTGCAAGGAAGCAACCTGAACCACGTGGCATGCAACTGCCCGTGCGCCTTACCACCTATCCGCTATACCGGAGTCATCGAAGACGGCACCGGTGGCGACGACCTGATCCCGTCCATGAACGTGTTCGGCCACACCGAAGATGAGGTCTACCGAGGAATCTTCACCACCATAGCTGAGTCGCTTACCAACGGCGTGTTCACCGATCTCCCCCAATGGTGGCTCGAGGAGAACCCTTTGGACCAAGTCCACCTCGACGAGCTCGGAGCCGCCCAGGAATGGCTGGAAGGCTTCCACGATCACGCTAGCTATCCATATTGGACGATTCTTGAGTCCGCCTCAATCCTGGACATGCGCCAGCCAGCCACGCAGGGCGAGTAGCCGCCATCGATTCATTTAGCCCGCTGTGGGCCGCCCCAACAAGGCGGCCCACAGCTCATTTTGCCGTTCACGGCCGAGGAGGAACGCTTATGTACCAGCGCTCGCACAATTCCAACCAACACGCCTGCAACTGCGGGTGTCTCGTCCACGCCGGCAAACCGAGGCTGTTTTTCACCGACCCCGGATGCGACTGCATCATCAGCTGTGCCAGCCAGCCCCTGACCGTGCATGCACCGCAGACCGGGGGTGCCCTGTTCCTCGATCGGAAACGACGGCTCTGGCATATACCCGGGCTTGGGTCTGGCCGCTGGGACGGGAACAGCGCGATCCATTCTGACGCCGATAACGGCTACCAGCTCATCGATGCAGAGCCGGAGCTGGCTGATCTGCTGCTCGCCGCAGACGACGCGCTCGCGGCACTCCTCTGCGGCCACTAGCCACATCAAGCTGACCCGAGGCCGTACACAGGCGGCCATTTTTTGTTGCCCCGAAGGGACATCACTCCATGAGCAAAGCCGTCATCTTCCTCGCCGTCGGTGCCGCCATCGTCTGCCTTACTCTTCCGGCGTTGGTTGTCTCCGCCGTCTTCTCCGGTGGTGGCTCCGGCTGCCTGACATCGACTTTGGCTGGTGGCGGAAAACCCCTACGCCAATGGGACATGGAACAGACCGCTATCGCCAAAGCCATCTTCGACGTTTGGGCTCGCAAAGATGTCCCCCACTGGGGGCTAGTGATCGCATTCGCTACAGCGATGCAGGAGTCCGGGCTGCGCAACCTGCCACACCTCGGCTCCCACGACGACCACGACTCGATAGGCGTCTTCCAACAACGTCCCAGCCAAGGATGGGGTACCCCAGAGCAGCTCGCCAGGCCCGAGTACCAGGCCGAGCGGTTCTTCGACAAACTCCTCGACGTCCCACACTGGCAACAACTGCCGCTCACACAAGCCGCGCAGGCTGTTCAGGTATCGGCCTACCCGAACGCGTATGAGAAATGGACCCAAGATGCGCTACAGCTCGCCGCACAGTTTTCCGTGGGCGGGCAAGCACCTCGAGGAGATCCGGGAATGTGCTTGAGTAGCTGCCCACCGCCCGCAACGAGCACGCCGAGCCCCGCTGGTGTGCCTAGCGTGACCGCATCCCCGCCTGCCATCGATGGGGAATGCACGACCCTGGTGCGGGCGGCGTCCTGGCTGACCGCATGGAACGGCGGCCCGGTCCCATACTCGGCCAACACCGACCCGAGCGCATACTTCGGCGGGTACCGCCGGGACTGCTCCGGATTCACCTCGATGGCGCTAGGGCTCGCAGGTCCCGGCTTGAACACTGCCGGACTAGCGGCCAGATCGCGGCGGCTTGAAAAGTTTGACCTGCGCGCCGGAGACCTGCTGATCAACCCAACACCTGGTGGCCAAGGACACGTCGTCATCTTCGATCGCTGGACCGACGCGACCATGACCTCGTACATCGGATACGAGCAAGCAGGCAGCGGAGGCACCTACCACCGCCGCATCCCTTGGCCGTACTACGGCACCTATCACCTCGACCCTTACCGACTCGCTAACTGAGCCGAATTACATTAAGTGCAACATACGACACGCGGTGGTGACGCCAGGGTTTGCCTCGCTATGAGCTAGCCGGTTATCTCGGTGGGCTTTATCAATACCCCAGTTTCAAGGTAGATGTCGTAAATCCGGCGCAAGGTCGAGGCAGACTCCTCGGTCGCGTTCCCGTCCTCGCCGTGAAGGCATTGAACATAAGAACGGGCCACCGGCATTATCTCTGCGTCGAAAATTTCAATAACATGCTGACGCTCTCTAGTGCCGCCATAGTGGGCGCAGTCAAAGGCAGTGGCCAGAGCACGAACCGTCGCGGCTCCGAGACGGTCAGCTTCGGCGCGCATTTTGGGGTCAGGATGCCCGCGTGCAATCCGTTGGACCCGTCGCCGCAAATCCGTCCTCCACCGCTCCTGAAGGTCAGTCCACTCGTCACCAGAGTCGATCGCGCCGCCGCCCGCTCGGCGTACTGAAACGCCGAGCGCGACCAGGCCAGCATCCAAGACAAGGCTCGCAACATCAACAATGACGTCGACTGCTTCATCGTGCCAATGACGACGGGCGGCGCGCTGTTCCTCGGCACCCTTCGTGATCGTCTGCATTCGCAGGAGCACCAGTGCTCCGGCGAGGGTCAGTGCCGCTGTGAGCGCTGAGGCGGCAACCGCTGCCCAAGTCATGGATGCACTGTTCCACTCCCCGGGCCACTGCCGCGAGGCCCCAAACAGCCGATTGGCGGGTGCCCCACGAGGGACGAATGGGCGAAGGCTCTCTACAGGCACGAAAATCCGCCATCGGCTCAGGACGTGATCGAAGGACGGCTCATCCAGATCGGGCTGCGCGCCCTCGAACTCGGCAACAACGTCGTGATCGACTACGGCCTCTGGGGTCGAGACGAGCGCTGCACTCTACGGCAGCGAAGCGATCGCCGCCGCCCTGACTGACGACAAACGCGAGCGTCTCGACACGACATGAACGCCCCGGACGCGACCAGCACGCCAACGCGCCGCACGATGGCCACCGCGTTCCTGCGCGCACTGCGACCCTGAACAAGTTCGCGGGTTAAAGATCAGTGACGGCTTGTGGCGTCGGATGCCCGCTGCGGACCAACCCGCCACGTCCCTTCGGTCAGAACCTCACCGCTAGCATCCGCTCTTCGGCAAATCCATGTATGGAAGGTAGTCATCGGGATTGCCCTGCCTGTGTCGTGGCCGGCGCTCCTAATCGCATTGTCAGTCGTGCGGCCAAACCCACGCTAGCGCCGAGCCACCCGCCGGGCTAACGATCATGGCGTGGATGTCAGAGGCAGGGGCTAAACTCCTGTTACGGCAGACGCACATGCCCGCCTCCATGGCGGACCGCCCACGACGGCCCGGCGCGAAGGACAAGGGTCTCCGACTCGTGCGGACTTCTGTCGTGCCTGAAACAGCGGCTGAAGTCGTGGGCTACAGCCGGTGAGGAATCTGGCATGACCAAAGACCGCCGCGCCAAACAGGACGCACGCGAGCGTAAAGCGCTGACGGGCGAGTCGTACACCACCGCTCGACGCCACACGTCCCGGACCGCAGAGCCGCAGTTCAAACCCGATCACTGCGCCAGCTGCCTACAACAGCTGCCGAACCAGGTAGAGCGCCTGTTCTGCTCCGAACTCTGTCGGCAAACAGCCGAAGTTATCCGGTATTGGCGGGCCATCGTCCGCGACGGCCGGATCGAAAACAGCGACGTCAGCTACGCCCTGCAGACCAGAGTCGCCCACCTGCTCGCCGGCGGCTACCCGAAGCAAAAACGTCACCTTTCCGATGAGATCCGCCAACAAGTTTGGGCACGCGACGAGGGACGCTGCCGCGGCTGTGGAAACCCGGGCGAGGAGATCGATCACATCCACGGCGACTCCGCGGATCTGGCCAATCTGCAGCTGTTATGTGCGCCGTGCCACCATCGCAAGACCGAGCAGCGGATGGTCCCCGCTGGTGCCGAACAGAAGAGTTACATCGCCGCGCTGCAACGCAGCCGGGTCGCCCCGCAATCTCCGCTATTGTTGTGTGACGACCATGAGCGGTGGTCCACCATCGAACGCACACTCCGCAAGGAGCGCCGGGAAGGTTTGCTCGCACAGCTTGCCGAATACGGCTTCAAGCGGGCCGACTTCGCCAGCTACTCGTGGTCTGACATGTGGGACGAGGTCCTCGATGAGAACTACGACGAGGACGACTTCGAGGCGCACGGAATCGACGATGACAGCGGCTTCGGTCCAGACAGCTACTTCGCGCGCGCCATGGCGAAAGACGACTGATCCACCGGCCACACCACGGACCCAAGATAGAAGCCGTCACAGCACTGTCTGAGCACTACATGTTTGCGGGCTCGCCCACGGCCGTCGGCGAGCCCGCAAACGGCCCTGCTGCAAATGTCCCGGTCGAAGGTCGGCGGGCGACCGTTGACGGGCCGGTCCCCGGATGTGCCGGTGGTCAGCCTGGTCGTCGGGTTCGGCGATGATTGGATGCTGCCCCGCCCGCGCCACTCGATAGCGGCGGGGCCGCCGAGGAATACAGCACAAACAAATATCGACACTGCGCCAGTTAATTGAGACAAGGGGCCTAGCCATTGCGGGGATTTTCGACCTCGGAGGCTCGCAGGATGTAGCGAAGTTGTGCGGCAGCGGTGGGTGTGCCGGCATTGGCTTCGGCTTCAAGTTCATCGACGCGGCCCTGTTCGGCCAGCAGAAGGGCCAGCCGGAGGGCGGCGGTCCAGTTACCGGCGTCGGCCTGGTTGCGCAGGATGCCTGCAGCTTCATCGACGCGGTCCTGCTCGACGAGCAGATCTATCAGGGCGAAGGCGGCATGATTGTTGCCGTTGTCAGCAAGGTCGCGAATTTCATCGACGCGGCCTTGATTGGCGAGCAGCCGAACCAGGTCTCCATTGGCTATCCAGTCGCCGGCGGCGGCCCGCTCACGCAGGACGTTCAGTCCTTCGTCGATTCGTTTTGCGTTCTTGGCGAGCAGCCGGATCAACTGGTTGCCCGCTTCCGGGTCGCCGGCGTCGGACAGTTCGCGCAGGATGGCCGCCGCCTCGTCCACGCGGCCGTCTTCTGCGAGCGACCAAATCAGCAGGTCGGCGGCCTTCCGATCGCCGACGTGCGCCCATTCGCGCAGACTACTTATCGCCTCGTCAACGCGGCCGTGTTCTCTGAGTAGCTGGACTAGCCGCTGCCGGGCTTGCAGATCTCCACCGCTGGCCCGTTCGCGCAACTCGTCGACGCGATCATGCGCGGCAAGCAGATTCGCCAGCAGGCGGGCGGCATGAGCGTTGCCGTCGTCGGCCAGGTCGCGCAACTCATCTATGCGACCCATTTGGGCGAGCAAGTCAGCCAGCCGCGCCGCGAATGACTCGGCGTTTGCTCGCTCGCGAAGCATGCTCACCCCTTCTTCAAGGCGGTTCTGCTGGGTTAGAACATCCACAAGCCGGTACGCAGCGTTCGAGTCCCCGGCATTGGCCCGCTCGCGCAGCTCGTCTACGCAACCCTGGTCGACGAGCAAGTCGACCAGCGCATGGGCGGCGGCCTCATCGCCAGAGTTAGCTCGAGGGCGAAGGATATCCAATGCCTCGTTGATACGTCCCTGTTCGGCGATTACACGGGCCAGCCTTACCGCCACAGGCCATACACCGGCGTCGGCCGCGGTTTCGCCCCCGGCGTCCGATGCGCTGCGGTAGAAGGCCTCGGCGTTTTGCGAACGACCCCGGCGTTCCGCAGCATCGGCCAGTCGCAGAGTGTCGTTGGGATGGTGGTGGTCGATGAGTGCCTGCCAAACGACGTCGGGAAGGTGAACGGTGCGTCGGATGCGGCGGCCGTGCTGATATAGGTAGTCGGCCACGACATATCCCGCGACTGCTCCCATTCCGGCCGGTAATGGATTTAGTAGGGCGGCGGCGCCATGCACGACGGTGGTGGCGTAGCCGAGTGCGGTGTCGAGCCAGTCAATGGATGCGGTGGCCTGCTCGGCTGCGGTCAGGTAGCCGGGGCCGGCGGCGGCGAGCAACTGTCGGGATAGCGGGGCTTGGACGCCGACCCGATGGGCATCGAGGGCGGCAGTGATGACCGCCCGGCTATACGGGTCGGGGGCGTTGTCCCATCGACGGACGAGGGCCGGTCCGGCGGCGAGGACTTGTGTGACGCCACCGTCGGGTGAGTCCAGTGCGATGCGGATGCGCTGGTCGCCAGCCAGGGATTCGGCGCGGCTCCGCTCGGCCGGGCTGAATTCGGTCGGTACATGTACCACGTAGGCCAGATTGAGTAATTGGCGGTCGTTGCCGTGAGGGTCTGGCTGACCGAGCACCGGCCGTGTGGTCCGGCTGGTGTACTCGTAGGGCCACAACGTTCCGACGAGCACAAGCCCGGCAGCAATCAGGTCCCGAACTACGCTGGCGGCAAGGCCAGTGCCCGTGTCGAGATAGCGCTGCAACTCGTCCAGCCACGCCACCGCGCGCGGAGGAGCTTCGACTGCAAGCCGGCGAATCGCGTCGGCGTCGGCCGGGTGGACCAGCCACCATTCTGGCATAACGGCGCGAACCGCTTCGACCAGCGCCCTGGTCTTCCCCGCCGAGGAACTCCCGACCAGCAGAACCAACCCACCGCGTTCGGCGGCCGCAACGATCGCGGCACATAGCTCCGCGTCCAGATCCCGAGGCACATAGGGCGGCAGTTCACCGTCCGCCCCGTCGACGTGGATCGCGGCGTGGACACCAAGCAGCCGGGGTCGAGCCTCCCGCACCCGCACCCCGCCTGCCGGGCGGCGTAAATGGCTGGTGGCCACCCGCTCCCACGCCGCCAGCCATGGTTTCCGCGCCTTGTCGCCCAGGCCACACGCGGCTAGGTACCTCTCCACCGTCTCCCGTGTAGGGACGGATTTGGCGTGCAGCATGTTGCTCAGCGTGGATGGCGGTAGAGCGCGCGTACCCTTACCGCGGTTTGGGTTGATTACCTTGTCGAGAGCGGCGTAAGACATCGAGCCTCGCAGCCACTGGAACGCACTGGCAAGCTCGGACAGGGTGTGCACGCCCGCGGGATCGACGTCGCCCACGTTGACAACGACCGGGTCCCTGCTCACCGCCCGACCTCCTATCTGTTCGGTGGCCCTCGCTGAACACCATCCAACCCAGCGTAGAGGGCTACGAATCTGCGTCAGCACTCCTGGTCACTCATTCGAATGCCTCCAATCGCGTTCGGCGTTCTCCCAAGCCGATGCCGTATAGGCGGACCAAGGGATTTCCTCGAAGGTGTTCTAGGGAGAACCGGCCGGCTCCTCCCACCACACCCGCGACGGGAGCACGCCATGACACAACAGCTGACGGAGAAGACCTGGCGACGAAAGGTCACCCTCGCTGCTATCACCGGTCTCATCTCCGGCGCAGCCCGAGCCATCACCGCCAAGATTCTGGATCACCTGACGTCCCACTGACAAACGACCAATATGCAACTTGTTCTAGCATCAGCACCGGGAATACGGCATATCGTAATATTGCACGCGCACCAACCAACTAGGCGCCTACTAGACTGGAATTGCTTGCAGTGCAACAGATCATGTTTCGAGGGATCGGTTGGCGTTCGAGCCTGTCGCGTTTGCCGTAACGATGTTGCATCAGGCGCGGGTGCACGATGGCCGCCCACCCGCTGGCCGTTGTCCTACGACGAAGTGCAGCCGTTGTTCGATATGGTCGATCAACGCGTGGCCGATGGCGGCGCGTCCAAACGCAAGGGCGCGCCGTCCGCGACCCGTGACGCCGCGGTCCTCAAGACCGTCTACGCGTTCGGGCTGGCCTGCTTGACCGCTTCCCCAGATTCCTCGAAACCGTCACCACGCTGGAGATGTGTAGAACCTGGTCAACGTTTTGGATGGCTATGATTCACTACCGGTACGGTGCCTCGTGCCGAGCAGGCGCGCGACGAGTGTTCCGCCGCATCCTCTATAAGGTCGGTGAGATAGCGATACGACCGTGAGAGTTGTAACAGCAGCGCCCCTAGCAAGGAGGTGTGTCGCATGTATCCAGAGATGTTCGGTGATGTCGATGTGTTGATCACTGCGGCACTATTCGGCATTGCGCTTTGGGTTGGCATTGGCGCAATCTTCCTTGGGAAAGGCATGGCAGATAGCACGAAGAGTGTCTTAGCCACACTTGAAGAGATGAGGCGAAAGTCAGCGGCAGCACTCGAAGCACCCGCTCTTGTCGACACCGGAGAAGTGCTCAGACAGATCATGGTGGACGTCAATCGACTTCGGCGCCAGGCTACATCGAGTACAAGGCGTACGTTTTGGGCTGGACTCTTGCTTGGGCTGCCGATCGGAGTATTGGTCAATTGGCTGTCGTCGCTACTGGGCATAGGCGGATAACTCACGTTCCGACTGCGGGAGTCGCGTGCGAAGAGAGTTGGTTATGTTCGGATGACGAGAGTCGGTCACTCAGTGGCGTCTTGATGTACCGGCCCGACACCTCTGCTGGTCCTCGTCATGTTGGCGGGGTTCTGCCGACGGGTGGTGAACTGGTCGCGCTCCCTCTCGGGGGATTGCGGCTAGCGACGTGCGTCTACGCTTGAGTGTATCCGAGCCTAACAATGTGAAGCCCGGTGCAGAGCGCGCCACAGCGACCAGGTTAGGCAAATAGGGGGCGAGAAGGCAATTTCAGCGGCCGCGATCGAGTCGAAAGTGGAGTGAGGATGGGCCTTGAGGAGCAAGTCGCTTCACGCGCAAGAGAAATCCATTCCGATGGCTTCGCAATGTCGATTGGCTCGGTAATCTCACTTTATCGCGATGGGGGAGTTGACATTCACTCCGAGTTTCAGCGTGTTCCCTGGACGGATGATCAAAGATCACGGTTTATCGAATCGATCCTTCTTGGATTGCCGATTCCCCCAGTTATCGTTTCCCAACGTCCAGATGGCGTTTGGGACGTCATCGACGGAGCAAGGCGGCTATCGACTATCTTTCAGTTTGTCGGCATTTATCGAGATAGAACAGGCAACCTAGCGACGCCTACAACACTGCGGAAGACCGAGTATCTTCCTGCATTGGATGGATATAGGTGGGAGGTTATGTCGACGGATGGCCTGGTGTTTAGCGAAAGAATGCGTCGCGATTTCGAGGCCGCAAAGCTCCACTTCCGTATTACAAGTGTGACGCTGCAGCAGATAGCGTTCGATCTCAATGGTCTGCGACACCAAGCTAGCGCTGGGTCGAAACGTACATTCTGGGCTGGGCTTGTTCTGGGGATTCCTCTCGGCTTGCTGGTGAATTGGTTGTCGTCACTATTTGGGATTGGGGTTTAGCGTTAACCGTTCGGGATCAGCAGTTGACCGAGAATGCGGGCATCCGATGCAACGTTGAGATACCCGGTGGTGACGCTTAGCTTCGATGCTGCCGGCCACCTCGCTGAGGTAGCCCGTAAAGCGCGCGCGTTGCACTGAATGCAACATCAAGCTGGTCGACCTCTCGAAATGGCTCGCCTCGTTATGCCCGACGGAGTGTCGTGTCTCGACCCGTGGACGCCATTGTTTGAGGCGATGTGAGGCGATGTAAGGCGTCCGAAGCCGGGGCACGTGTCTTGGTAGAGACCAACCTCAACACTGTCGGCTTTTCGGCAATTTCTCGATTGCTCTGGGTTCGTACGCTGTAGCGATGAAGATTGATGCCGACCAGGTCGGCCTTCTTGGGGGCGCGGCGATTGCCGGGGTGATCGCGATCAGCGCATCTGATGGGCCTTACGAGCCATTTGAGACAGTGATCGGTATCGTGCTTGCGGTGCTGGTGGCCGCAGGTTTCAGGCCAAGGTATGCAAAGAGCCCGCGGGAGCAGTTCTTCAACTCCGTGCCACCAGCGATGGTGGGAGGGCTGCTTGCCGCCTTGATCGTCGCTTTTCCTTTTCAGCAGTGGATTTACCCCCGCAAGCCTAACCCCGATCCTGCTGAACTCATTGTCCTCTCGTGGTGGCTGGCAGCTGTCTGGCTTGTGGTCACGGCAGCCTTGGCCAAACGGCTCGCTTCCAAAGCGGCTCGGGCGAGCGGACGGTCGCCGACTGCCTAGGTACCTAAGCCCTATTACGTAGCTCTGGATGGTGGGTCAGAAACATCAGAAGCTGACGCTATGCCGAGGTGGGCAGGCCGGGGTTGTCTGCTGGCCAGTTGGGTGACGACCGCATCCGGGCGGGTCAAAGCGACTGCGCTTGCCGCGAAGAAGTCGGCGAATTGCGAGGCGGTCTGCCCAGACCGCCATTTGATCGCGCTGTTGAAGTTGTCAGCGATCCTGGGCGAGATGCCGGTGAGGTACTGCTGGTTGAGCGCGGCGGTGACCTCGCTGTGCAACTCTCGAACGCTCTGGCCGTGGGCGGCGCTCGCGGCCGCGATGCCGTCGGGGCCGGGGTCGCCGCGCAACTGCATCAGACGGAGTTCGGACGGCCTTATCGCAGACGTGTCGGGCTTACAGGTGCGCAGCGCGTCAAGCTGATGCTGAACCCGGTTCAGCATCTCGACCAGCGGCGCGTTGTGTGCCGGAGTGAGGCCGCTGATAGGGAGGCCGAGGGTCTGGACCCATGCGATGGTTTCCGGCAGGACCGCCAGGGAGATCGATCCCATGGATTCGTAGACGTTGACGTAGCGCACGGCGTCGAGTCCCTCCGCCCTGAGATCCATCGTGGTCATTTGGGACACGGGCTCGTGGTTCTCATCGCGGTAGCCGGTGTTGACTCGATCCGGACTGATTTGGAGCGCGACCCGATGCAGATAGAACGCCGTCGGGTCGTCACGTTGGTTGCGAATACGCCTCAGCATGTTCTCGATCGCCGCCCCGTACGTCCCGACATGAAGTGCCTTGTTGAGCTCGTTGTTGACGAGGCGCTCAATGTGGTCGGCCGGCAGATGGAAGAGGTGGGCGTTGGCGGCCAGTTCAGTTCGGCGTGTCACCGCGTCCACCGCCAATGGCCAATCGGCCAAGGTACTGGTGTGATACCAGGCGAAGGTATTGATCCGTGTGTTGTCGAGCGCAGGATCGTGCTCGTCGCGTAGCGCCGCGACCGCGCGGCCGAAATGGATCGATCGCGGACAGTGTTCACATGGCATGTGTGCTTCGTCCTTTTCGGCGTAGTAATCCTCCGCCGACAGAGACGACACGGCGCCGCACTCGCATCTCATCCGATAGCCGTAGCCGAAATCGCTAACCCTGTCCTCCAGGGCAGGCATGACGATGGTGTTCTTGTTCATGCCGCGAGGCTATCTGCGACATCCGACAGACCGAGACAACCGCGATCAGCACAGGCGTGCAGTGTGGCGCCGCGCTCAACCTGTCAGCAGTCTCGCGCGCCCCGGTCGAAGAGGACTGCCGCCGGTTACATCAAGAGCGCCGAGCAGCCGTTACCGCCCGCTATTCTGCGCAGCCAGCCGGCGCCTGAAGCCTCTACAGCTCTAGCACCGATACGCTTCGATCATGCGCCCGGTCCGGCCCGACTACTCGTGGTTACCCGAACATCAGCATCATGTGGCTTTCACGCTGGCCCACGCCGACGAACTGATTTACCGCGTCGCCCAGGGGCTCATTGATTACCTGCGACCCGGCCCTCTGGAGCTGGAAAGCATCCCGGACGGACTGCTCTGCCATGTCAGGGTCGCGCGAGTCGCACCGCTTCCGCCATCGATTCCGCGGCTCACCGCCGATGCGTTGACACAGTTACGCGCCGCCATCGAACATACCCTATTTGCCGAGGTGGAACATCAGATCGGCCGGAAGCTCAACACGAGCGAAGCCCGCCGCATCGAGATGCCAGCAAGCACAAGTAGCGACGGATTCTCGGACTGGTTACGGCAGCGACGTCGCCCCGACCTTCCGCCCATGGTCGATGGGGCGCCGCTGATCGCTCGACTGCGTGATCTTCAGCCGTACAACCGCCGTGACGCGGACAACCATCCCCTACGCGTGCTTGCTGAACACACCAACCTCGCCAAGCACCGCACGCCAGCTGTCGCCGCCACCTTCGTTGCCAAGGTCATTCCCGACGTCGAAGCACCAGATATCTCCATCAGCGCCAGCTCCGACCAGCCGGCCCTCGCGGGAGACACGTTGGCCACAGGCCCACTCCGCAAGCGAATACCGCTATCGATCTGGCCGATGGTATCTATCCAACGACCACACACCGAAACCTGGCATGTGCTCATCAAAGAACTCGGCTACCTCGAGGATTGGGTACGCACCACCGCAATTCCAATCCTGGTGACCGGCACACGTGACCACTCCCCGCTGCCACCGCAAATCGATGTCAACATCGGATATCAGAACCTTAAGCAAGCGTTGTCCGCGGCGGGCTTCACGCCAGCTGAGAAGCGATCCGAGCGGAAGATGCTCGCATCTATCGCGCGAGACGGCATGGTCGAAACTCTCGCCCTGCACCCAGACGCCCCGCCCGCCGCCGTCATCAAGACATGGGCCGAAGCAATGAATGATGACCAGATACTGCAGCGGCACGAAAGCCTTGCAAGGCTGGGAAGCCCAGACAAACTTCGACAGCTACACACAGTGATGCTCAATCTTCTTGAAGAAGTAAGACAGCATGACGAGTAGCCCCCCACCACTGAGATCGGGTACAGGAGGGTCACTGCGACCGGTGAGAACCCTCCGCCACGGCACCCACTCGCATCGAAGACGTCCTTTCACGCCTCAGGCTTTCCGAAACAAGCACAACTTGCGGCCACCCGCGCTGAGCAAGAGATCTACGCTCCTGACCAATGGCAGGCCGAGCGCCTATGTGTCGCAGAACCACGGTCTCCCGGCCTCGTGCAGCCAAAAGTCCTGATCACCTGTTACTGGTTTCGGTCGCTCCACCTGTCACCCAGGAGGATGAAACTCAGGATGCAGGCGAAACGCGATGGGCCGTCGATCGTTCACCCCGCGTGATAGGGGAGGGATCCGATCGTAAAGGTGCACCTCAGACGCGTGCTAGGCTGCCCACCGCCGACGATGACGCCGCGCCGTTTCGATTGAAGCTGCGCGACGCTAAAGCGAGATGGCCGCAATGGCAAGCATTCCAAGACCAGCGCCGGGAGCAGGGACGCAAGGCGGCCATGGACAAGTATGGCAACTCGGTCCTGGCCAGCTTTCTGCTTGACGTGCATGTGCCGAATTTGCCGCCGCCGACCCAGGTGGTCGCATACGCGCTGGAGCTGGAATGCAGCCACGAGGAATTCTGGCTCGTGAAGAAGGACGATGCACCTAGGTCGCCGCCACAACGGACCCGATGTCCCATCGTCTGGAAGTGCCGACTTAGCAGCGGCAGGTCCGCCGTTCGGTATCTGACCCCAAGCGAGCCAGAACCAAAATATGCGGGCATGGCGGCGACCAGATGGCATGTCGAGCTGGATTGCGGGCACGACAAACCGATGCTGTGCCACGAGTCAGAGAGTCTCGCAACCGGGGAACCGACTAAGTGCCTGACCTGCCAGCCGGAGGCTATGGGGTTTGATGTGCGCATCACGGCCGTCGGTCGACGCTTGCCGGATCAGATGGTGCAGAACTGGACCGTGGAGCTTAACTGCGGCCACACCGGCATCGACCATTTCATCCCAGTGGAGAACGCCGACGATCCGGCCGCCTACCGAGCAGCGCGCCCGCGCGCGAACGGCATGTCCTGCCTCCGGGAAGAATGTGATCAGCGGCAAGTCCGGGGCGTGCGGCGCCTAGGACTGATCGGGAAGGTCGGTGTGCCGAAGACCCCACCGCCTGCCCCGCTGGATCCGGTCATTTCGACGGCCAACGACGTCCGGCGACGACTTTCCAAGGCCCAACGGGAGGAACTCATCCGTTTACTCGAAGGTGAGCGATGACGTCCGCAGCACGTCGGCCGGTCGTCGTACGACGCGCTGGAGAACTCGATTGAACCCGCCTCGACAGGTACGTCGTAGCCCACCGGCTAAGGCAGGTGGCCGGTCAGGTGGTGGAACCTCGCGGTTCGGCCCGCCGCGCGTGGTGGTCCTTGTTCCGAGCAGGCCGTTGGCAATGTCCCGATGGCTCAACGTGTTCGGCGAATACACGGCGGTTCGTGGTTACAGGATCGTCACGGTGACCACGGATCCGCTGGCAGCGATGGC